>JAZNCE010000147.1:0-66346 GCA_045587385.1 Eubacteriales bacterium | reverse complement strand
CAGCCTCCCCCCTCCCGGAGGGGGGCTTTGATGGTAGCATCTCGCTTTTCTAAACCGAAACGCAACTGGCAACGGTAACTTGATTAACCGAAATCTGTGTGAAAACCGATATTTCAGCGGTTAACTTGAAAACGAATGAGCTGCCACCGATATAGCCCCCCTCCGGGAGGGGGGAATGTCAGCGCTGCCTTGCGCCAAGCGCAGGGGGGAGAGCGCGAATACAATCGGTTTCTGCGCGTAATATCTCCATAGCAAAAGCAGAAGCCCATTAAAGACTTCTGCTTCACATATTTTCACCGTTAATTTGTCAGCCCCATGGGGTTGCGTTCTTTTTGTTTTGTTCGGAAATTACTGTGCGTTCAGCGTAATGGTCAGCTCGAACGCGCCGTCGAAATAGTACTCGGTGGCGTCTGCGGCAAAGCCCTCGGGCACGGATGCGAGCGTGACGTGGAAGTTGCTCTCTGCCTCATGCAGGGTTACGATGCCCTCTGCGTTGGTGGCAACGGGCATGCGGCAGCCGTTATCGTCACAGAACTGTACGGCAGCACCTGCAACGGGCGCACCGTTTGCGTCCACGACCTTAACGGTATAGGTCACCTTGCCGTCGTCGGTCGTGACCTCTTCGGTTACCTGCTCGGTGGTCTGTTCGGTGGTTGCATCGGCGCTCTCGGGCGCGTTGGTCTCTGCCTTGGTGGACTGTTCCTCGCCCTCGCCCTGATCGCAAGCAACGGTGCAAAGCAGGCACAAGCACAGCACGCTTGCAAGTGCAAGCATTAAAATTCTCTTGAATTTCATGGTATTTCTCCTTTTATTTTGCTATCAGCATTCAAATTTTGGATTGTTACTGCACGTACACGCATGCAAACAGATGTGCGTGCTCGGGCACGACGGGCGCTGCGCCGAACAAGCCCGCGCCGCCGTACCAGCCCATATAGTCGCCTACCGTGCACATCATATCGGCAAGCGTTTTGTCAAGCGGATAATAGCCGCCGTCCGAAACCGCTACGTACGCCCAGATCAGCTCGTTATAGCTCTCTTTGGCGATCACGTTGCCCTCTTTGTCATACACGTACACGCCAAGCCGCTGATTGCTGCAGATGGTGGTCAGCGCATCCAGGTAGGGGGAATCGTTCTCGAGATTGAGCATCAACACCGGACCGTCCGCACTGCCCACGTGATAGTAGCCGTCCGCCTCGTTATACACCACGCTCAGCGTATCGTCTGCCACGTCAAAATTTCTGACCGTGCCGTCCGGCTTGGTGAACTGCGCAAGCTCTCTCTCGGGCATCAAATCGATCCAGGGCATATCGTCCACGGTGGTCTCGCGCTCACCCACGCGCTCCACGCGCAAGTTACACGCACTCACGGCAGCATCCTCTGCCGCAATGCCGATCACGAATGCGTAATTGTACACCATATCGTCGTAGACCTCGACCTCAATGGCGTTATTCTCCTCGACCGCCACCGATTCGGTCAGCACAAAGGAAGTAGAACCAAAGTAGCCAATAGAAAGTGCCTTATCCGCATCAGCCGAAATACGGAATACACCGCCACGGGATGCAACGAACAACAGATAGGTCATATCGTTCGCGGTCAGCTTCACGTAATATTCGCCCTCGCCGATTCTGCCCGTCTTATACGCCACGTAATCGTCCGCAGCAGGAGAATATGCATAAATCTCCTCGCCTGCAGCGGGCAAGCCGAACAATCTGACTGTCAGCGTGGGGGTCTCGGGCGTGACGGTGCAGCCCTCGGTCTCGTATTGCTCTCCGAGGATGTTGTCGATCACAACGGTATACGTGCCCGGCAGCAGCTGTGTATTTGCCGTGCCATCCGCGCCCGTTGCGACCATGGTCACCTGCTCCTCGCCCTGATAAAAGCGCACGACCGCGCCCTGTCTGGCATTGCCGTCCGAGCCAATCACGGTGACTGCGTACGCGACCTTTTCGGGCTCGGGCTCTGTGGTGCCCGCCTCGGTCGTTCCCTCGGTACTCTCCTCGGTACTCTCCTCGGCACTCTCCTCGGTTTCGGGTGCCTCGGTGGTATTTTCGCCTGCCTCGGTGCTCTGCTCGGGCGCATCTGTGCCCTGCGTTTTTCCGGCACCCTCTTGCTCGTTACCCTTGCAGGCAGCAAACACACTTGCGCACAAAAGCAGCGTCAAAAGCATCGAAAGTGCTTGAATTTTCGTGTTTTTCTTCATAATAGCCTCTGTTTTCGGTCAAATTTATTGCGTTACAATACTGCATTTGCCGAACCCTGCACGCAGGGTTCGGCAATTCGTATCGGTATTATGCGCCCAGGTGCTGGTAGTAGAAGCAGACCTTGACCCAGGAGTCTTTAACGCCCTGCAGGGTATATTTATCCATCAGCATCTGCAGCAGCTCTGCAAGCTCGGCATCCACCATGACGCAGCCGCGCAGCTCGGGTGTCTGCTCGTTGACCTCAATCATCTTTTCTGCATACGCTCTTGCCACGTCGGTCATATCCTCGCCCGCGCCGTGGTACTTACCTGCAAGCACCTCGTCCAAGAGATACTCCTCTGCGTACGCGTCAAACGACTCGCCCCACAGCTCCTGAAGCTTTTCCTTGGTGTTTTCGGGGTAACGCTTCATGTACGTCATGATCAGAAGGTCGCCCTCGGTATACTTGAAGTTGAACGCATCCATCTCGATCATTTCCAGGATCGAATGGCTGAATACGGAGGACAGGCTGGAGAAATCGGCATAAATAATGCTGCCAAGGCTTCCGTCAGCGCGCTTTTCGTGATAGTAGCCGTCCTCGCCCAGCGCAACGTCAATGCCCAAGCCCGTAAGCTCACCGGTCACGTTACCTTCCTCGCCCTCCAGATACGTGAAGTAACCGGGTGCGCAGGAACGGAAATACTCGTAGCTCTCGCCCAAGAATTCAATGGTGTAAGGCACGATGCCCACGCCGTAAACGTCCCAGTATGCGATATCGATATAGTAGGGAGTGCCTGCCTCCATGTAATATACCATGGAAACGTTGCCAAGGTCGGTAAACAGTCTCTCACAGTGCTCATAAGTCAAAAGCTCGGTACGGTTTGCGTCAAACAGCCATCCCTCGACCTGCTGATCTGCAAAGGAGGTGATGCGGTAAACGCCCGAAACCGTGGGAATAAACTCCGCAATCAAGCCTCTGGGCATGATCAGACGGTTATATTCAAAGTAATTGTTCTCGCCAAGCTCTGCCTTGTACGCGCAGAAGGGCGCAAGACCCTTGATGGGATCCTCCAGCTGACCTGCAGGACCGTATGCATCATAATACAGGCAGAACTGCAGCCACTCCTTGTCGTGTCCCTCTGCGCCAACGGTGGCAGCAACGTAACGCAAGATCTCGGCAAGCTCTTGGTTGACGGTCACGATGCCCGCCAGCTGCGAGTTGGATGCATAAGAGAAATAATTGACGATCTGATCGTAATAACCATCGCCCAGCTCGCCGTTATACGCCATATTATAAACGGATTCCTGGCTGAACTGGGTATATCCCATCAGATCGGCAAGCAGCAAGGGACCGTCCACAGTGCCCACGTGATAGTAGCCGTCCTGCTCGTTGAACACAACGTCCACGTAATTGTTATAGCCAAAGCCGTCCTCTGCTCTGTCGGTTGCCGCGAAGCGCGGGATATAGGTGGGAGTGGTGATATTGCTCATATCCACCACGCGCAGATTGGTGATGTAGACAGTATCCTCACCCTCGTCGGTATCGCCGTCCTTAACGTAAGTCAGTGCAACCTCGTAGGTGCCGTCCTGCTTTGCTACGTAAGGATAGCAGGTTCCCCAAGACTCACCGATACCGGAGATGGAGTACGTGTCCTCTCCGTCAACAATGGTATACAGCACGTCGCTGTATCTTTCGCTGGATGCAAAGTAGTCAAAGCAGATCGCCTCGCCCGCCTTGAGCTCTACGTCTACGTACAGGATCGCAAAGGAATTTGCAACGCCTGTGTTTGCAGGCTTGACGCAGGCATAACCGTCCTTTTCGCCAATGACGAAGGGCCAGGTAATATCCTTATACTGCTCGTCCTGCTCAGCGCGATAGGTGGCGCTAAATCCCTCGCCGTTGATGGCAGCGGCGATCTCGGAAGGATCGGGCATGGAAACGTTGACGGATACCTCGGGGATCAGGCTATCCACGCTCTGGTAAAGTCCCTGCTCGTAGTCGTCACCCGTAAAGTGATCGAACGCCACGGTAAAGGGCTGATCGCCCAGCAGCGCGCCTTCCTCGATCAGGCAAATGACGCCGTAGCGGTCAATGAATACCGAGGTGGGGAATGCCGCCACGCCAAATGCAGCATACAGTGCGTTATAGTCCTTGATCATGGGGAAATCAAGCCCCATGGATGCCTTATAGGTTGCGATATCGCTCTCGGAATCGGTGCCGTAGGGGTCAAGCGCAAGAATCTCGACCTTGTCCCCGTAGGCGTTGTAGGCGTCGTTCATGTAGGGGAACTCCTCACCGCACCAAGAGCAGGTGGTATACCAGAAGTTAAGCACGACCAGCTCCTTTTCCTTCAGGATATCGGAGAGGGTGTGGCTCTTGCCGTCAATATCGGTCACGGTAAAGTCACGGATGACGTCACCCACCTTGTAGGAAACGCCCTGAATATTGGTATCGGAAATGACGCGCGATACCGCGTACACGCTGACACCGTTGCCGACGAATTCATAGTAAGGCTCGACCTCGTAGCCTGCGGGCAGACCCGAAATCACTGCTACGTAGCCCTCCTTGGCAGGCATTTCGATCTCAGCCTTGCCGTTTTCATCGGTGGTGCCGAAGTTGACCAGATCCTCCAGTGTGGCGTCGGTATAGACCATAACGGTGACGCCCGCAAGTGCCATGCCGCCGACCGACTTGACCTCGACCGTGTACACCTGCTTGTCGCCCTTGGTTGCCTCGCCCGTGGTGGATTCCTCGGTGCCGCCCTGGGTGCTCTGCTCGGTCTGCGCGCCCTCGGTGGTCTGCTCGCCCTGTCCCTCGTCGGGAGTCTTGCAGGCTGCAAGCATGCAAAGCAGCATCAGCATTGCAAGCATGAGTGCCATTGCTTTGGTTGTGTGTTTCATAAAAAATCTCCTATCGGTTTACGTAATTTTCCCGTTGTCATCCCGGACACAAAGCGGTCCGAGCTAAAAATAGTAATTTTCCGTATTATTTTACCACAATCGTTCCGAAAAATCAAGGGCTTTGCACGCTTTGCGCGCACGTGTATATAATTTTGTAGATTTTTTGTGTGATCTTTACTTTGCGCGCGCGTATTTTATGCGATGTGCCCAAGAGAGAATGTGTCTCTCGCTCTTGCGCACGCGCGCGAAATGTGATATAATTATAATGTATATCGACATTTTTACCCTTTATTGCAATTGAGTAAAAACCAGACAAAAAACACGAAAGGCAAAACACCAAATGAACAGCAAAACAACCGTAAGAGTCATCACGTGTCTGATCGCTCTGTTGACCGTGCTTGCCACGCTGCTCGGCGTCGTCTCCTCCTCCCGCGCAGGTGCGGAAAAGACCGACTATATCGGACTTTTTGACGGGGACGTTTACACCGATGTGGAAAGCTTGTTTGACAACAAGGTGGTCCATAAGCTGCCCGCAAGCGTAAAGGACACCGACGTGATCTCTCTGATCATTCGCACCGACCTTCCCGGCGTCATGCAGGCGCACAAGGAGGCAAAGTCAAGCCTCTCGCTTGCAGAATACGCCAAGACCGAAGCGGGACTTGCCGTCAAGCAGCGCATCGCCGATAAGAGAAGCGAGCTGCTTGCTGCACTTGACGCCGCAGGTCTTGACTACGGCACCGGTCTTTGCTACGACACCGTGCTCGCAGGCTTTGAGATCACCATCAAGGCAGGAGATCTTGCACGCGCGGACGAGCTGCTTGCAAACAAGGCGACCGTGATCGTGGGCGAGGTCTACCTCCCCGCAGAAACGCAGCTTGTGGAAAACGAGGTGGACGTTTACGACACCGGTATTTTCGACAGCTCCGACTTTGCATACGACGGCACGGGCATGGTCGTGGCAGTGCTTGACACCGGTCTTGACTACTACCACACCGCCTTCTCGGTTGGCAACTTCACCGCTGACAGAGACAAGCTTGGCATGACCTTCTCCGACGTGGAGGGCTTGGTGGGTAAGACCGAGGCTTCCGGCATTGTATCGGGCCTGACTGCCTCCGACGTCTACATCAGCGAAAAGGTGCCCTTCAGCTTTGACTACGCTGACCGTGACTCCGACGTCTACCCCATTCAATCCGACCACGGCACGCACGTTTCGGGCATTATCGCAGGTCGCGACGACACCATCACGGGTGTCGCGCCCAACGCGCAGATCGTTTCCATGAAGATCTTCTCTGACACCGAGACCAGCGCACGTACGTCCTGGATCCTGGGTGCGCTGGAGGACTGCGTGGTGCTGGGCGTGGACGTCATTAACCTCTCGATCGGTACTGCCTGCGGATTTGCAACCGAGAACGAAAAGGAGCAAATTGCCGGCGTATACGACCACATCCGCGAGGCGGGCATCAGCCTGGTTGTGGCAGCCTCCAACAGCTACAACTCCACCTACGGCTCGGAGAAGAACGGTAACCTGGGTCTGACATCCAACCCCGACTCCGCAACCGTTGGCTCTCCCTCCACCTACAAGGGTGCACTCTGCGTTGCCTCCATCGAGGGCGCGAAGACCCCCTACATGACCTATAACGGCAAGATCATCTACTTCTCCGACTCCACCAACAGAGCCGGCGAGGAAAAGCACCTTGTGGACGACGTGCTGGGCGCTGATCAGGATCTGCTGGAGCTGGAATACGTGCTCATTCCCGGTGCGGGCAGATCTGCCGACTATACGGGCATTGATATTGCCGGTAAGGTTGCCTTAGTTGCCAGAGGCGCGACCACCTTTGAAGAAAAGGTCAACGTAGCCCAGCAAAAGGGTGCGGCTGCCGTCATCATCTACAACAACGTTTCGGGCGAGATCCGCATGAACGTGGGCGACGCCGTCATTCCCTCCTGCTCGATCAGCCAGGACGACGGTGAAATGCTTGCAGCGGCGGGCAAGGGTAAGATCACCTTCAGCCGCGCACAGACCTCCGGCCCCTTCATGTCAGGCTTCTCCTCCTGGGGCCCTACCCCCGATCTGGAGATCAAGCCCGAGATCACCGCGCACGGCGGCTCGATCCTCTCGGCTGTTCCCGGTCAGGATTACGACCGCATTTCGGGTACCTCCATGGCAACCCCCAACATGTCCGGTGTAGTTGCGCTTTTGCGCCAGTACGTGAAGGAGAACCTCTCCCACGTAGCCGACACAGACGCTGAGGTTGCCGCGCTGATCAATCAGCTGCTCATGTCCACCGCTGACGTGGTCATCGGCAAAAACGGTCTTCCCTACTCGGTCAGAAAGCAGGGCGCGGGCCTTGCCAACCTCAACGAGTGCGCACAGACCACCGCTTTCATTCAGACCTACAACCGTCTTGACGGTTCTATCATGGATAAATCCAAGATCGAGCTTGGCGACGACCCCGATAAGGTGGGCGTTTACGTGCTGAAGTTCTCGATCGTCAACTTTGGTGACACTGCCTTAACATACGATATTTCCGCAACCGTGCTGACCGAGGGCGTCAGCGAGACCAAGACCGTGGACGGTAAGACCGTCGTAACCGAGGAGGGATATTTGCTCGAGGGCGTTGACGTCAAGGTCACAAGCGTACAGGGCGGCGGTACACAGAATGGTGAATCCGTCACAGTCGCCGCAGGCGCAACTGCCGACGTGGAGCTGACGCTGACGCTTTCCGACGCTGATCGCAAGTACCTCGACGACTCCTTTGAAAACGGCATGTACGTGGAAGGCTTTGTGCAGCTGGACGCACAGGGCGAGGGCACGGTCGATCTGGGCTGCCCCTTCCTTGCCTTTTACGGTGACTGGACGCGCGCGCCCATGTTCGACATTGAATACTTTGAAACCAATAAGGACGAGCTGGACAACGCGGTTGACTTTGAGGACAAGACCATGCCCGACGCGTACGCTTCCCGTCCCATCGGTAAGCTGCAGGGCGACTACGTTTCCTACCTCGGCTCCTTCTACTTCTTGCAGGATCCCGCCTCCAAGATGATCTCCGCTAATCGCGAATACATCTCGCTTTCCAACCAGGAGGGTGCGATCAACTCGCTGGAGTACGTTTGGATGGGTATGCTGCGCGGTGCCAAGGAGATCAACATCACCATCACCGAGGACGCTACGGGCGAGGTGGTATTCGAGCGCACCGAAAACTGGATACGCAAGGCTTACTCGGACGGCGGTGCGTCCATCTTCCCCGCCAACCTTGACGTGGGATTCTCCGCCATTGAGCAAAACCTCAAAAACAACACCAAATACACGGTAACCATCAAGGGTCTGCTTGACTACGGTGACGGCGGCGCGGACACCAACCTGCGCAACACCATGACCTTCCCGCTTTACACCGACTTCCAAGCCCCCGCCGTGACCGATTGCGAATTCTATACCGAATACGACAAGGCTGAGAAGATCAATCGCCTTTACGCCAAGGTCAAGATCTACGACAACCACTATGCCATGGCAATGCAGGCGGGCTACGTCACGCTGGGCACGTACTACGACTCCGCTTCGGGTCAGTACGTAGAGGGCTACCTCACCAAGACCTTTGACAAGTACGTCACCGCCATTCATTCGGAATACAACTCCACCACCGAGGTCATCATCGAGCTGACCGATCACATCCAGGACATCAAGCAGGGCGCGGCACATAAGAACACCTTTGCCCTGACCTGCTACGACTACGCGATGAACACCGCCGTCTATGAGATCGGCTTGCCCGACGAATACGTCAGCTTCTACCTGCCCGAATTTGAGGGCTTTGAGCCCTCGGATGAGCAGCCCATGCCCACCCTGGAGCTTTCCCCCTACCAGCTCTACGATCTCAATCCCATGCTCTATCCCGATTCCGCTTGGGCAGACCTGCTGGACTACGTGACCTTTAACCCCGACAACGTACAGATCGTGGGTAACACGCTCGTACCCATTACCCCCGGTACGCTGACGCGTATCCGTATCACCGACCCCCATAACAACAAAAAATTCTACGAATTCCGCGTCAAGGTGCTCGCCGAGGGCGACGTGGGCTACGTCAAATACGACAAGCCCGTGACCGACCTCTTTGAGCTGACCGGCTACTTTGTGGACAAGGCGTTCTATTTTGCCAACTCTGCCGACCGCGATATCGGTGTGACGGGAGACGAGAGCAAATTTGCCTCCTCCTACTACGCGCTGGAAATGTTCCCCAGCGAGTCCGTCACCGTGCGCTATAAGCTCAACGCCTACTTCCCCGCAGACACCAAGGTGGTGTTTGAATCCTCCAACCCCGGTATCGTGACGGTGGACGAAAAGACCGGCACGATCACAGCACAAAAGGAGGGCTTTGCATCCGTGACCGCAAGCGTTGTCATGGACGGCAAATCCACCTACTACTCCAAATCCATCAGCATTGAGGTCAAGGATCCCTACGTGACCCAAGGCCCCGTTCTGCAAAACTACTTTGGTCTGGGCGGCGTGGTCGAAATTCCCGAAAGCCTGTCCTTGACCCAGATCGGTCAGTTCGCGTTCTCCAACTACGAATACGTGGACAAGGATCCCTCGCTGGTCACCGACGAAGACCCCTCCCTGTCGCAGGCATGGTTTATCGGTGACGATACCATTACCGAGGTCATCATTCCCGAGGGCGTGGAGACCATTTCCGCTTACGCCTTTGCAAATCTGACCGCGCTTGAGCGCGTGGTGCTCCCCTCCACCCTGACCCGCATTGACTGGGGTGCTTTCTACGGCTGCACCTCGCTCAAGACCGTCATCGGTATTGAAAACGTCAAATTCATCAACGAAAGCGCGTTTGACGGCTGTGCTCTGAGCGGCACGATCAAGCTGAACAGCGCGGTGGCGATTGCCAACTATGCGTTTGCAGGCAACCGTTCGCTTGGCAGCGTGATCCTTGGCGAGAGCGTACAATCCATTGGCGAGGGCGCCTTTGCAAACAACTCCTCCTTGCGCACGCTGACCATCAAGGCGCCCATCTATAAGCTGGGCAAGAACGCCTTCTCGGGCTGCGAAGCATTAGTTGAGGTATCTCTCAACTCCGCCGTGATTCCCACGGGCGCATTCCGCGGCGCAAAGAAGCTGGAAAAGGTCACCCTTGGCAAGGACGTTGCGGTCATTGGTGAAAACGCGTTCGGCGGCACGGCACTCAAAAAGATCACCGTAGAGGCAGGTAACGTCCGCTTCCGGGCGGGCAACGACCTTGCCTATATTCTGAGCGCGGACGGCAAAACGCTGATCCTGGTCGCTCCCGCAACCAAAGGAGAATTCTATCTTGACGGCGTGAGCACGGTCGGGGCGGGCGCGTTCTCGGGCAACGGCAACATCACCTCCGTCACGCTCCCCGACGTCACGGCACTCAAGCCCTACGCCTTTGCAGACTGCACAAGACTTGCAAGCGTTACCTTGGGCAATCTGACCGAGATCGGCGACTACGCCTTTGCACGCTGTGCGCTGACCTCTGCTCCCTCGTTTGCACATCTGACCGAAATCGGTGCTTACGCATTCAGCGGCAGCAAGCTGACGGCTGTGACCATTCCCGACGGCATGACCGTGGGTAAGGGTGCATTCTCCGAATGCAAGTCGCTGGCACGCGTGGAAATCGGCTCCAACGTCAAGCTCGGCGCCGATGCCTTCTATCTCAATCCCTACTCCAATATGGAGATCAAGGGCGAATCTCTCCCGAGCAATATCTTCACCACCGTCTACTTCGTCACCTTCAAGTCCCCGCTGACCTCGCTGACCGTTGGCGACAACGTGCAGATCGGCAGCCGCGCCTTCTACGGTGCGGTCAACCTCAAGAGCGTGACGCTGGGTAAGGGCGCTGTAATCGGCGATTACGCGTTCTTTAACAACACCTCGCTTCGCGACATCGACCTCTCGGGCGTTCTCTCTATCGGTGCGCACGCGTTCTCGGGCGACGTTTATAACGATTCCTACGACCAGAGCTTCACCTCTCCCGTTTACGACGAGCACGGCGAGCCCGTTTACCGCTACTTTGCCCCCGCGCTGACAAGCGTTGATCTGAGCGCAGCTACCTCGATCGGCACGCAGGCGTTTGCTTACTGCCAAAGCCTTGAAAAGGTAACGCTTGGCAAGAGCCTGACCACCGTGCCCGATATGGCGTTCATGTACTGCCGCAAGCTCTCGGATATCAACCTTGAGGGCTTGACCGAGATCGGCAGCAACACATTCTATACCACCGCTCTTCGGGAAGTCAATCTTGCAAGCGTGCAAAAGCTCGGCACTTACGCCTTTGCATACTGCGAGCAGCTTCGCAAGGTCTCCTTCGGTGCACAGGACGTGCGCGTGGAGGAGGGCGCGTTTGCATACGATGGCAAGCTGGCAGCCGTGGACGGCATGCAAAACCTTACCTACGTGGGAGACTACGCGTTTGCATACTCCATTCTGCCCGGCGCGGACCTTTCGGGTGCTGCCTATATCGGCACGCACGCTTTCTACAAGGAGCAGCCCGCAGACTTTGATCTGACACTCGGTACTGCACTTGCAGAGCTTGGCGACAACCCCTTCGCATTCTGCCGCCTTGCCCCCTTCTCGACCATCGAGATCACCAATTTCAACGGCAAGGACTACGAATCCGTGGTCTACACCTTTGATCTCTCCGAAAACGTGCGCGTCATTGACGGTCACCTCTACCGCGTTGTTCCCCGCGGCCTGGAGCTGATTGCCTATACGGGCGACGCGACGCAGGTACAGGTTGCCGACGGCACGGTACGCATCTCTGCCATGGCGTTTGCTGGCGCACCCATCAAGCAGGTGACCCTGCCCTACACCCTGCGCGCCATCGGTCACAAGGCGTTCTATGATTGCAACGACCTGACCCTTGTCACCTTCACCTCCTTCAACGCACCCATTCTTGAGGAGGAATTTGATGCAGCGTACCACGAAAGCTACGACAACATTCCCGGCAGCGGCGAATACACCTTCCAGTACAGCGACGGCTCGTCGCTGATCAAGAACGGTCTTGGCATCGTCCCCTACTTCATGTGGAATGCCGAGTCCAGCTACTACAACACCTACTACGGCGCAAGCTTCAAGGATTATATCGGTCACGTGGACGCTCCCATTACCATGGTCAGACCCGTCAACGGCAACCATTACGATTCCTTTATCTTCGCGCAATACTTCGACACCTTTATCGACGGCAGCGCAGCAGCCGACGAGATCACGCTCGCTGCCATTGCCGCCATCAACGCAATCCCCGATTCCGTAACGCTTGAGCACAAAGCCCTTGTCGAGGCGGCACGCGCAGCTTACGACAAGATCTCCACCAAGGAGCAGCAGGCGCTGGTCACCAACTTTGACAAGCTGACCGCGGCAGAGCGCAGAATTGCCGATCTGGAAGCCCTTGCGGGCAATCAGGGTGGCGACGCGCAGCCCGAGGTACAGCCTCCCAAGAGCGTTTCCGTGACGCTGGTGCTCTCGATCGCGCTTGCCATCGTCGGCACTCTCTCGCTCATTCTCGCAGCTACCAGCTTCGTGTTGGCACGCAAGGTATTTACCCCTGCGTACATTGCCGAGCGCAAGGCAGCCAAGGCACAAAAGCTGCTCGCCAAGGCACAGAAGCCCATCGTGCTCAACAAGCCGCACAAGCCGCGCGGCATGCACAAAAAGCACCGTTCTGGCGCACTTGCCGCACTTCCCTTTGACAAGATCTTTACCGCGATTGCCGTCATTGCCATCGGCATTGCCACCGTGCTTATGATGATCACGCTGTTTGGCTCGACCGGCTCGCAATGGAAGGATCCCTATAAGCAATTTGACAAGCAGGGCTACTCTGTCAGCGTGCGCTTTGACGCAGGCGAGGGTCGCTTTGCAAACCGCGACATTACGGTCGTGGACGTCTTCTCCCTGGACGATTACAAGGCGGGCGAGGACGGTATGATCCGCATTCCGCTGCTTGATCCGCAGGATAAGGACCGCGGTGCGCAGGCTTACGTGGTGGACAACCCCGGCTACACCTTAGCAGGCTGGTACACCGACCGCCAGCCCCGCGTGGACGATCAGGGCAGACCGCTGGACGAATACGGCGAGCTGACCGAGGTTTCCGGCAGAGAGCAGGGCTGGGTATATTCCGGCAAGTGGGACTTTGCAAGCGGTACTGTCGCTGTTGATCCCGCCACGGTCAAATCCGGTGCGGATGCGGTGCTGACGCTGTATGCAGCGTGGGTACCCGGCGTACAGTTCCACCTCTACGACCTCAACACCCTTGACAGGGACGGCAATCCCGCACTCATTGAGACCTATGTGGGCTCCAAGCTCACCGTTCCCACCTGGAAGAACGGCGCCATCTCGCTTGGCGGCTCCTTCCCCAAGCTGGACGGCACGCCCAACGCCATTTATGCAGACAAGGACATGACCGCTCCTCTGACCGATCCCATCAAGATCGACATCAACTACGAAAACGGCACCATCAACACCCCTGCCGTTGACGTTTACGTGGATCTGTGGCAGGGTCAGTGGTTCAAGATCAGCACCGTGCAGCAATTCTACCGCAACGCAAGAGCGGACGGCAACTACATCATTGAAGCAGACCTTGATTTCTCGATCAAGGGTGCGATCTGGCCCGCAAACTTCTATAAGGGTCAAAACCAGTTCACCGGTAAGATCATCGGTAATGGTCACACCTTCTCGGGCATCACGGTCGTGCAGCCCACGGGCGCACAGCAGGGCGGCTTGTTCGGCTTTATCGGTGCAGGCGCGTCGATTACCGACCTGCACTTCAGTAACGTGACCTACACCGCCATCGGCTCGCGCATTCAGGGCTCGACCGCAGGACTTCTGGCAGGCACGATCTCCGATCAGGCAACGCTGGAAAACGTCACCGTCAGCGGCAAGCTGCTCATCGACCCCTCGCTGCTCCTTGACGGCATGGACCTTTCGACCTACGGCATGCTGGCAGGCGCAGGCACGGCAGACATCAGCCTTGAGAACATTAAGGTTGAGCTGACCGGCGACAACAAGAACGCTGCAATTCTTGCAGTCAACAAAGAAACGGGCGAGATTACGATCACGCCCCGCGAACGCAACTGACGCGCAAAGGAGGAAATGACAAATGAATAAAAGAATCCTTTCCGCGCTTCTCGCCGCTATGATGCTGCTCGGCACGCTTTCCGTGCTGGGCGGCTGCGGACAGAGAAACGCAAGACCCGACGCGTTGGTTGTCATGACCGACGCGCTTGACGGCGTGTTCAACCCCTTCTACTCCACCACCGCTCCCGACGCGACCATCGTTGCCATGACCCAGATCGCTATGCTGACCACGGGCTATGAAAACGGTCAGGTCACGGTGGCTTGCGGAGAGGACGAGGCAGTCGTTGCCCTTGACTACGCTGTCGAATACGACGATTTCTCGGACACCACCACCTACACCTTCGTGATCAAGAACGGCATCAAGTTCTCGGACGGCGAGCCCTTGACCATTGAGGACGTGCTCTTTAACATGTACGTCTACCTCGATCCCGTCTACACCGGCTCCTCGACTATGTACTCCACCGATATCGTGGGCTTGCAGGACTACCGCACGCAGACCCGCGGCTCGGGCTCGGACGACACAGGCGAGATCATTGCCGAGCTGGCAAACACCCGCGCGCGCAACCGCATAAACGAGCTCATCAACCTCTACAAGCAGGTGGGCAAGACCGACACCGCAGGCTCTTACAGCGCGGATTACGACAAAATGGTTGCTGCGATCAAGCAGGCGGGACTTTCCAAGGGCTACAAGGACGCCATTTCAAGCGACCCCTCCAAGGTGACCACCGACAACCTCCTTGCCGATTACGAGCTGACGCTTTCCGAATTCAAAAAGGAGCTGGACAGCGACTACACCTCGGCGGCAGAGGCGTACACCGAGACCCCTTACAAGGAAACGGGCGAATTTGACGAGATCACCTCCTTTATGTTTGCCGAGGGCTTTGTCACCATTGAGTACGAAAAAGACCCCGTCACCAACAAGGATATCAAGACCAAGATCAAAAAGGTCACCCGTAACTACTCCCCCGACGTGGTCAACTCCCGAGAGGCAGCCATCAACTACGTCTATAATCAGAAGATCGACCAGGAGCTGCACATCATTCTGCAGTACTGGGCAACCGCAACCACGCTGCTGACCGAATACGCTGCGCAGGCAACCACGGTCATTCTGCGCGAGAATATGTCCGAGGACGGCTCGCTGCTCGTGCCCAACATTTCGGGCATCGTCTCCCTCGGTCACACCACCGACGTTTACGAGGTGGAGGCACTGGGCGGCTTTTACACCGTGGCACACGAGCACAATCCCGACGGCACGCCCGCAAATAAGGACGAATACGACGTGCTGCAGATCAAAATCAACGGCGTTGACCCCAAAGCCATCTGGAACTTTGCCTTCTCGGTTGCTCCCCAGCACTACTACGGGCAGGGCTACACCGTGGATATCCCGAATAACAAGTTCGGCGTGGACTACGGCTCGTTTGACTTTATGGCAAACGTCATTCGCGCAAGCGAGGTGACCAAGGTGCCCGTGGGCGCAGGCCCTTACAAGGCAACTAACCGTGCAGGCGAGGACAACCCCAAGGGCGCGGACTTTTACCAAAACAACATCGTTTACTTCAAGGCAAACGAAAACTTTATGATGGGCAAGCCCAAGATCGAAAAGCTGCGCTACCAGGTGGTCAGCGCAACAAACGCGCTGGACGCGCTGGAAAAGGGCGAGGTGCATTTCGTCACGCCGCAGTACACGCAGGACAACATTGAGCGCATCAACAACCTTGGCGAGCGCGGCATTGAAAGCACCTACACCGATCAGCTGGGCTACGGCTACATCGGCATCAACGCAGGCAAGGTGGCAGACATCAACCTGCGCAAAGCCATTATGTGCGCGATGGATACCGGTCTTGCCTTGGAATACTACAGCACCGGTACGGCAAGCACCATTTACTGGCCCATGTCCACGGTCAGCTGGGCGTATCCCACGGAAAACGGCAACCCCAGCCTGGATAACGGCCACGAGTACCCCTCCATCAACTTCAACCGCGAGAACGCCAAGCGGACCATCCTTGACTACATGGCAGCTGCAGGCGTTTCCGAGGGCGACAGCCGGCTTTCCATCACCTTTACCATTGCGGGCGCAGATCTGACCGATCACCCTGCCTACAAGGTCTTTGAGAGTGCGCAGGCACTGCTCAACGAGTGCGGCTGGGATATTGAGATCGTGCCCGACACGCAGGCGCTGACCAAGCTCTCCACCGGCTCGCTGACCGTTTGGGCAGCAGCATGGGGCACCACGGTCGACCCCGATATGTATCAGGTCTACCATAAGAACTCCACCGCGACCAGCACGCTGGCGTGGGGATACCGCGAGATTCTCGGCTCCCCCGCTTCCTATCCCGAGGAAAACGCGATCCTTGATATGCTCAGCGAGGTCATCGACATGGCGCGCGAGACCACCGATCAGGAGGAGCGCGCAGAGCTTTACAAGGAAGCGATGGGATACGTGCTGGATCTGGCAATCGAATTGCCGGTCTACCAGAGAAAGACGCTGTACGCTTATAACGCACGCGTGATCGATTCCTCCACGCTCCCCGCAGAGCTCAACCCCTACTCCTCTCCCTTGGAAAAGATCTGGGAGATCGAATTTGCACAGTAAGAAAGGCGGTACACGAATATGTTAAAATATATTATCAAACGCCTTGCGCTGTCTGTGCTGATCCTGTTCTGCGTTTCGCTGATCATCTTTACGCTCATTCAGCTCATGCCCATGGACTACGTCACCCAGCAGATCGCCGCCATTGAGACCAAGGGCGAGGCGGTCAGCGAGGAGACCGTGCAGGCGCTGATGAGCGAATACGGCTACGGCACCGACGGCACGTTCGGCGGTATCGTACGCGGTTACTTTACCTGGCTGCGCGCGACGCTGCGACTGGACTTTGGTAACTCCTTTAAGTTCCAGCAGCCCGTTGCCGACGTCATCGCCAAGAACATGTGGGTCTCCTTTGCCGTTGCCGCTATTGCGACCGTGTTTGAATTCATGATCGCCATTCCTTTGGGCATTACGGCTGCAACCCACCAATACTCCTTCCGCGATTACTTTGTCACGGTGCTGGTTATGATCGGCATTTCCCTGCCCTCCTTCTTCTTTGGGCAGATACTCAAAAACATGCTCGCCATGCAGCTTGGCTGGTTCCCGTCCTCGGGTCTTGGCTCAGCTTCCATGGACTACTCGGGCATCGGGCTGATCCTTGACTACCTTTCCTACTTGGTCATCCCCGTGCTGACCGTGGTGGTGCTGAGCATCGGCGGCAGAATGCGTATGACCAGAACCAACATGCTCGAGGTTCTGAACTCCGACTACATCCGCACCGCGCGTGCCAAGGGCTTACACGAGTCCAAGGTCATTTACAAGCACGCCTTTCGCAACACGCTGATCCCGCTGGTCACATCCTTGGCAGGTCTTCTGCCCTCGCTGTTCTCCGGTGCGATCATCACCGAGCAGGTATTCGGCTTGCCCGGTATCGGTAACATGGCGTATCAAGCAACGCTGGTTGCCGACATTCCCTTTATCATGGGTTACAACCTCTTCCTTGCTGTGCTGAGTATCGTGGGCGTTTTGCTTGCGGACATCATGTACGCGGTGGTTGACCCCAGAGTCAAGCTCGGTTAAGGAGGTTTACGATGGATACTGAAAAGAAAATCAATCAAGCCTCCAAAACCGAAGAGCCGCTTGACAAAAACGTGCGACTCATGTCGCCCGGACGCATGGTCATGCGCCGCTTCTTCCGCTCCAAGCTCAGCGTGCTGGGACTTGTCCTGATCGTATTCCTGTTTGCATTCTGCTGGATCGGCCCGCTCTTCTATACCCAATGGGGACAGACCGAGGTGGACTACTCCGGTAAGACCGAATACGTGCAGACCTTGATCACCTACGTGGACGAAAACGGCGTGGAGCACTCCTACTACCAGCTGGAGGAAACGCACGAAACCACCAACTCGCTCGCCAAGCCCTCGCGCTCGCACCCCCTCGGTACGGATAAGACCGGCAAGGACGTGCTGGCAAGATTGATGTACGGCGGCAGAATTTCTCTGACCATCAGCTTTTTGACCGTCTTTGTCATTGCCGCGATCGGCGTGGTCTTTGGCGGCATTGCAGGCTATTTTGGCGGCATTGTGGACAATATCATCATGCGCGTGTGCGACATTCTCATGTGTCTGCCCGGCATTCCGATCATGCTGGTCGTGGGTACGGTGCTGGATGCATGGAGCAAAACGCCGGATTTCCCGCTTGCCATTGAGCCGCAGCACCGCATTTATTACCTCATGGCGTTCCTTGCGCTGATCTCCTGGTCGGGCACGGCACGCTTGGTGCGCGGTCAGATCCTTTCCTTGCGCGAGCAGGAATACATGGTTGCCGCAGAGGCAATGGGATATTCCACCGCGCGCAAGATCTTCAAGCACCTCATCCCCGGCGTGATGCCGCAGCTGATCGTTTCCATGACGCTCAGCCTTGGTTCTATGATCCTTTACGAAGCATCGCTGACCTACTTGGGTCTTGGCGCGCCCGAGCAGTTTGCCGCGTGGGGCACCATGATCAACGCCGCAAACGATACCACCATTCTGCAAAACTATTTCAACATCTGGGGTCCTCCCGGTCTTTGCATCATTATGGCAGTGCTGGGCTTTAACTTTGTGGGCGACGGTCTGCGCGACGCGCTTGACCCCAAAATGAGAAGATAAGGGAGGTACGAATATGAAACAAAATAAAAAATCCTCCTATCTCTCGGGGCGTGAGATCCGCGCCATTGCCAAGCAGAACAAAAAGATCATGATGTCCTTGGAAGCCAAAAAGCACCGCAGAGCAAAGGAGGAGGAATTCCTTTGCGAGATGAAAGATCCCAATAACATTCTTGAGATCGACGATCTGCACACCTACTTCTTTACCGATCAGGGTGTGGTCAAGGCGGTGGGCGGCGTTTCCTTCAACATTCCCAAGAACAAGACCGTTGGCATCGTGGGTGAATCGGGCTGCGGCAAGAGCGTGACCAGCATGTCTGTCATGCGCCTTTTGCAGGGTCCGACGGGTCAGATCTACTCCGGCGCGATCCGCTTTGCCGCCGAGGATAAGACCTACGACATTGCGCAGATGCCCATGTCCGAGATCCACCGCATCCGCGGCAAGGAGATCGCCATGATCTTCCAGGAGCCCATGACCTCGCTCAACCCCATCTTCACCATCGGCGACCAGCTCGACGAGGTGACCTACATTCACAACCCCGAAGCAACTGCCGAGCAGGCGCAGGCGCGCTCCTTGGAAATGCTCCGCCTTGTGGGCATTGCCGCACCCGAGCGCGTGTACAACTCCTACCCCCACGAGCTTTCGGGCGGTATGCGACAGAGAGTCATGATCTCCATGGCGCTGGTGTGCAATCCCCGCCTGATCATTGCGGACGAGCCCACCACCGCGCTGGACGTGACCATCCAGGCGCAGATCCTCGACCTTTTGCGTGACCTGAAGGACAAGATCAACGGCTCTATTATGCTGATCACGCATGACCTTGGCGTCATTGCGGAGATGGCTGACTACGTCGTGGTCATGTACGCGGGCAAGGTCATCGAAATGGGTACGGTGCAGGAGATCTTCAAAAACCCCATGCACCCCTACACCATCGGTCTGCAAAAGTCCAAGCCCACCATGCAAAGCGACAGCGACGTGCTGTTCAACATTCCCGGCAACGTGCCCAACCCCATTAACATGCCCACGCATTGCTACTTTAAGGAGCGTTGCGACCGCGCTTGCGAAAAGTGCGGCGGTGACTACCCCGACATGATCGGGGTCAGCCCCACGCACTACGTATCCTGCCATCTTTACACAAAGGAGGAACCGAACAATGGCTGATATCACCTTTGCATCCGCCCTTGCGCGCTGGGAAAATATGCCCGAGATCGAGACCTCCTATGACGACGCTGCCGAGGCTGCCAAGCAGGCAGAAAAAAAGGCGGCAGCCATTGCTGCCGACGCAGGCAAAGCGCCCGATCCCAATGCGCTTTTGGAGATCAGACACCTGCGCAAGGCGTTCCCCATCAAGAAATCGCTGACAGGCAAGGTGCAGCAGGAGCTGATTGCCGTGGATGACGTTTCCTTTACGCTCTGCCCCGGTGAGACCTTGGGCATCGTAGGTGAATCGGGCTGCGGCAAGACCACCATGGGCAGAACCGTGCTCAAGCTGCACCCCTCCAGCGGCGGTCAGATCCTCTTTGACGGCAAGGATATTACAGGTTACTCCTCGATGCAAATGCGCAAGCTGCGCACCGAGATGCAGATCATTTTCCAGGACCCCTACTCCTCCCTGCCCCCCAGAAGCACGGTAGGCGACATTCTCTCCGAGCCGGTGCGCGTGCACAAGATCGTGCCCGAAAAGGAGATCAAATCCTACGTGCTGGATCTGATGGAAAAGTGCGGTCTGCGCGACTATTACTACGAGCGTTACCCCCACGAATTTTCGGGCGGACAGCGTCAGCGTATCTGCATTGCACGTGCGCTTTCGGTCAAGCCCAAGCTGGTCATTTGCGATGAGCCCGTCTCCGCCCTGGACGTATCCATTCAGGCGCAGATCATCAACCTCTTAAAAGAGCTGCAAAAGACCATGAATCTGACCTACCTCTTTATCTCGCACGATCTCTCGGTGGTCAAGTTCATCTCGGATAAGATCGGCGTCATGTACCTTGGCTCCATGATGGAGTTTGGCGCGAAGAAGGACATTTTTGACAATCCCCTGCACCCCTACACGCAGGCACTCTTCTCCGCCATTCCCAATCCCGATCCCGATGCCAAGATGCACCGCATGGTGCTGAAGGGCGACATTCCCTCGCCTGCAAATCCCCCCAAGGGCTGCCGCTTCCACACGCGCTGCCCCTACGCCAAGGAGATCTGCAAGCACGTCTCTCCCGCGTACCGCGAGGTAGAGGACGGTCACTTTACCGCCTGCCACATGTACACAGAGGACTAAGGCATGGCAGACAAGCAAAAAAAGCCCAAGAAGGAAAAGATCCGATACATCGACGACGGCTCGACCGTGGTGGATATGCAGCCGCTTGAGGATGCAAACCGCCGCCCCGGTCAGAAGCCGCGCGAAAGAGGCGCGAAGGGTACTTTGCGCGAGCAGATGCGCACCTACTTTGCGGCGGTTCGCCTTATGTTTGTGCCTATGATGGTCACGCTGGGGCTGATCTTTCTCTCTTTTCTGATCACGTGGATCATTTTCACGGTGGCAAGATAACAAAAGCGCAGGGCGGGAGTTTCTCTCCCGCCCTGCCGTTTGATTGAGAAAAGTCGGGACGTAGGGCGGGGGTTTATCTCCCGCCATGCCCCACCAAAAAAGGGAAGACACGCCATTGGGCTGCAGAATAAGCGGAACAATAATCAAATAACAATGCTTTCAAATAGTAATTGCCGTAGGCGCGGACGATCAATGATCGCCCCTACAAGTGTCTGCGCTGTGGCTTTAACACCTAAAACCCCAACAAAAACAGCCGTAGGGGCGACCATCGGTCGTCCGCTCCTGCGGCAACTATCTATAAAAAACAAATAAGGACTGCATCCAAGTGATACAGTCCTTAATTTTTGCGAAATTTGCCGCTAATTTGTCATCCCCATCGCGTGTCTTCCCTTTTATTTTTACTCGTTCTCTTTTTTCAAGGCAACGGCTGCGGCAGCTGCGGCAGCTGCGCCGATCAAAGCGGCAACGGGTGCTGCTGCGGATTTGCATCCGCTCTTCTCGATTTCCTCGGGTTCGCTCTGCTCTTCTGCGGTTGCATCCGATTCGGGCATGACGCAGGGCTCGTCGGGCGCGCCGTTCAGCACCTTGAAGCTGTACGCAGGCAGCGTGATGCTGTACGTGCCGTTCTCGGCAGTTACCTTACCGTCCGCAGCGATCTGCGAGCCGTCGGTCGGCAACGTGCTCTCGCTAAACAGGTAACTATCCATCTCGCAATCAAACAGATCGGTCGAGATCTTGACCACCTGCTCGGCAGCCGAGCGATTGACCGCGATCAGACTCCACATGCCCTCGGGCGACTTGACGCACACCGCGTCAATCAGGTTACCGTCCTCTCCCGTAACGGGATAGATCTCGGAGCCCTTGGGGATCATATTGCACAAAAGACCCCAAGCATAATAGGTGGGGCGATAGCTCCATGCGCCGTCGGTCTTATAGCCGATCAAGCCCATACTCATCAAGCCGTAATTGTCGCCACCGGTTTCGTTATAGTAATAATACACGTCATGCAAGGGCCAGTAGGAAAGTCCCGCTGCGCCCGCGCCAAGCGAGTTTACCGCCATGGACGCTATGAAAAGTCCGCGCCCGTAGGTTTCGGTCGAGGCTGCGGCATACGCGCCCTGCGCGCTGCCGTCACCGAATTCGCCAAAGATGAAGGGCTTTTCGGTGGAATAATCGGTTCTGCCGTGCACGAATTCATCGATCATGTCGTCAAGATACGACATATCGTAGCTCCAGGAATACGTGTGCGAATCAAAGGCATCGCACGTATCCTTCAAGGCATCGTACGCGCGACAATACCAGCCAAGGCTTTGCGCGTCGTCCGCGCCGATCAGCTTGACACCTTCACGCAAGCCCGCTTCCTTCAGATATGCGTCCACGGTCTTGTAATACTGCACGTAGTAGTCAAAATCCACCGTGCCGCCCGACACCTTAAAGGAATAGCTGGGCTCGTTTTGCAGTATCACGCCCTTGACGCAATCGTACCCCTTCTGCTCCTTGACGTAGCGCAGCACGGTCACGATATTCTCTGCCATTTCACTAAGATCATTGGGCGCGCTGATCCAGTCGCCGCAATCGGGATAGGACAGCCAATCGCCCGCGGCAGCACCCCACCACGTTAAGGTCACGTCCACGCCAAGCTCATGGCATACGCGCAGATATTCCAGCGTGCACTTGCCCTCCTCGCTATCCCAGCGGAAGTTGGCAAAATCCGCGCTGTGCGGGTCGCCGTCATCATTGACAGGCTCAAACCACTCGGGCATGATCATCATGCGCACGCTCTGCAAGCCCATTTCCTGCATGCGTCCCTTGATCAGCTCCAGATCCTCGTCGGTAATGCCGCGCTCGCGGTTGACGGGCAGCAGCAGCTTGGGATCCCACTCGCAGCCAAGTCCGAGCGTCTTGAAGGTATTGGGCGTATCCAAAACAGTCAGCTCGTACGTGCCGGGCTGTGCCTCGGCACCGATATTGACCATTTCATGCACGGTGACGTTATCCACCCATACCTTACCCGTGGAGAACCACAGGCGGGGACCGGCATTGACCGTGACGGCATTCTCGTTGGTAATGGTAAAGACAAAGCTGAGTGTGATCCAGCCTTCGCTGGTGCCGTAATGCGAGGACGAGGTCATCTCACCGATATTGTTGGCAGCGGAATCGTACATGGTCATGCCCAGCACTACGCCCGCACCGTCGGGAGACACGTTTTCATATTTCACGTCCGCCTGCATGATATACGTTTTGCCATACTTCATGCTTGCGTACTGGAACACGCTGTTTGCGGCTGCGGTCTGATTGGTCATGAGTGCAGCCCCCGAGCCGTCCACGCCCTCGTCCTTGACGTACTCGACCGTACAGTTGGCGGGGTCGTTGCTCCACGATTGCCAATTATTCATATTTTTTGCAAAATTGCCGTTCTTGAACATATTCTTCTCGGCAGCGGCTGCGCCCACACTCATGCAAGCGCAAAGCAGCGCACACGCTGCAACCATGCATACAAAACGCTTCAGCATACCATACCTCCAAAGTCAAAAATGCAAATTTATGAGTTTCAGATCTGCTCTACCTTGATCAAGCTGGTCTTACCCGACACGCCCGTGGTATCACCGCCCGTGATGACGATGCTGTCACCCTTTGCCATAGGCAGCAGCTTGGGTGCCATTTTGGTAGCGGTATAGAACAGCACGTCGGTCGAGGGGTACTTCTCGCAAAGCGCGGGAGTCACGCCCCAGGAAAGCGCGAGCTTGCGGTAGGTGCTCTCATCGGTGGTCAGACCAATGATATCCACGGGGCAGCGGAAGCGCGAAACCATGCGCGCGGTCATACCGGACAGCGAGCACGCCACGATCGCCTTTGCGCCGATATCGATGGCAACCGCACAGGTTGCGTGCGAGATCGCGTCCACCGTGTTCTTGATCTTGAACTCGGTTCCGTAGAAAATATCGGTATAATCAATGTTGTTTTCGGTGGTTTCTGCGATCTTGGACATGACCTGCACGGTCTGCACGGGGTATTTACCCATAGCGGTCTCGCCCGACAGCATGATGGCGCTGGTACCGTCGTACACCGCGTTTGCCACGTCGGAGATCTCGGCTCTGGTGGGTCTGGGATTGTAGATCATGCTCTCAAGCATCTCGGTTGCGGTGATGACACGCTTGCCAAGCATTCTGCACTTGGTGATCAGCGTCTTCTGCATGGCGGGCAGCTGCTCAAAGGGCACTTCCACGCCCATATCGCCGCGCGCGACCATGATGCCGTCGCACACCTCGCAAATTTCCTCAATGTGATCATAGCCCGACTGGTTTTCGATCTTGGCGATCAGGTCAACGCCCTCACCGCCGATCTCGGCAAGATACGTGCGCACGTCGATCAGATCCTGCTTGCAGGATACGAAGGAGCACGCGATAAAGTCCACGCCGTTCTGCACGCCAAACGCAATATCCGCCTTGTCCTGATCGGACAGATACTTCTGCTTCATGACCTTGCCGGGGAAGGACATGCTCTTGCGGTTGGACAGCTCGCCGCCGCAAACCACGCGGCAATGAATGTTTTTGCCCTCGATCTCCTCTACGCGGAAGATCAAAAGACCGTTATTGAGCAGGACGGTGTCACCGGGCACCAGCTCGTGCACAAGCTCGGCATAGCTGACCGACACGATTTGCTCGTTGCCCACCACCTCATCGGTGGTAAAGGTGAACTTCTGCCCCTCTTCCAGGATAACCTTATCACCCTCAAAGGTCTTGATGCGGTATTCGGGTCCCTTGGTGTCCAGCATAATGGCAATGGGCATATCCAGCTCTTCTCTGACGCGTTTGATGCTGTCTATTCTCTTTTGATGATCCTCGTGGGTATTGTGCGAAAAGTTCAGACGCGCCACGTTCATGCCGGCTTTGCAAAGCCCCTTTAAGGTGTCCTCATCCTGCGTTGCGGGTCCGATAGTACAAATAATTTTGGTTTTACGCATAAAAATGCCTCCAAATATAAATTTCTATCCTCATTATAACACAGCCCGCACGCATTTTCAAGCGGAAACGGGATGTTTTTTTGCATGTTTTGACGCGACTTTGCCCGATGGGGCTGCGTAAATAGCGGTAAAAGCTAAATCTCCCTCGTGTCATCCTGAGCAAGAAAACACCCCGTGTGGGTGTTTTCGCGTCGAACTTTCAAAAATCTGCAACAAATTGCTGATTTTTGAAAGTCAAAACGCTGTACGCGTTTTGAGGATCTACGAGGGGCACATGATTCGCCCGTAGATCCCGCGCTTCGCGCGCCCTCCTTTGGTCGGGTTCGACTTCGCAACATTTCACAGCTTGCTGTGAAATAGTTGCTCCGCTCAGGATGACACGGGCGAGTGTTCGCATCACAAATAGCTGAAAGCAGAAGCCTTGATGACTTCTACTTTCGTTTTGCTTATGATTCCGCTATTTCCGCAGCCCCCCGGGGCATCTCTTCTTTTTGTCGCATTCTGTCGCCTCCTTGTATATACTGCAATATATCCGTCCGTGACTAAAACGCGGCACTTTTGGTAATACTACGAATACGACATCAACATATACAGGGAGGCATACCATGATAACCGTCAGACGCGGTGATATTTACTACGCAGACCTTTCGCCCGTTGTGGGCTCGGAGCAAGGGGGACTTCGCCCCGTGCTGATCATACAAAACGACGTGGGCAACAAGTACAGCCCCACCGTCATTGCCGCTGCCATTACCTCGCGCATGAGCAAGACGCGCCTGCCCACGCACATTGACATTTACGCGGACAAGGCGGGGCTTGCCAAGGACTCGGTCATCCTCTTGGAGCAGATCCGCACCCTGGACAAACGCCGCTTGAAGGAAAAGATGGGACACCTGGACGACGACGCCATGCAGCGCGTGGACAACGCCATTGCCATCAGCTTCGGGCTTGGTTCGCAGCAGGGCGGTGCGGCGGTAGCTTCCAGCGAGGGGCATGGCGAGGTTTTGGGTTAAATTTTTGTGAAAATGTGCGTTTTCTATTGATTTTCTTTGCAAATTGTGATAGAATGTCCGTAGAAAAATTTTCGGAGGATTTACCCACTATGGCACTTGTAACAACTACAGAAATGTTCAAGAAGGCTTACCGCGGCGGTTACGCAATCGGTGCCTTCAACATCAACAACATGGAGATCATCCAGGCGATCACCGAAGCAGCAGCAGAGGAAAAGTCCCCTGTTATCCTGCAGGTATCCGCAGGCGCACGTAAGTACGCAAAGCACGAATACCTCATGGGTCTTGCACAGGCTGCAATCCGTGACACCGGCGTAGATATCGCGCTCCACCTCGACCACGGTGCAGATTTTGAGATCTGCAAGGCTTGCATTGACGGTGGCTTTACCTCGGTTATGATCGACGGCTCTCACCACTCCTTTGAGGACAACATTGCGCTGACCCGCAAGGTTGTGGAATACGCACACGCACACGGCGTTGTGGTAGAAGGCGAGCTTGGCAAGCTGGCAGGCATTGAGGACGACGTTAAGGTCAAGGCAGAGGACGCTATGTTCACCAACCCCGACGAGGTTGAGGAATTCGTCACCCGCACCGGCGTTGACTCTCTGGCAATCGCCATCGGCACCAGCCACGGCGCATATAAGTTCAAGCCCGGCACCAAGCCCCAGCTCCGCTTTGACGTGCTGGAAGAGATTGAAAAGAGACTGCCCGAGTTCCCCATCGTACTGCACGGTGCTTCTTCCGTACCTCAGGAGTACGTTCGTGAGATCAACGCGCTGGGCGGCAAGATGCCCGACGCAATCGGCATTCCCGAGGAGATGCTGCGCCGGGCTGCTTCCATGGCAGTTTGCAAGATCAACATCGACTCCGACATCCGCCTTGCCATGACCGCAGGCATTCGCCGCGTGCTCACCGAGCAGCCCGAGGTCTTTGACCCCCGCGGCTACCTCACCGTTGCAAGAGCAGAAGTCAAGAAGATGGTGCAGCACAAGATCAAGAACGTGCTGGGTTCCTCTAACACCCTGTAATCAACATCGGAGCTGTCATCCAAAAGAATGGCAGCTCCTTTTTGGAGAAAAATATGAAACATACCGAACATTTTCTGACCAAGTGGCACGATTGTGATCCCGACTTGATCATTCGTCCCTCGCAGGTGCTGATGTACATGCAGGAATGCGCCAACAGACAGTGCCGCGCCATGGATCTGGATCTCGACGCCATTCACGAGCGCGACAACATCGGCTTTATCATGAGCCGCATTCAGGTCAGCATTGACGCGCCCCTGCCCCCCTATATCCGCATTTGGGTCAATACCTGGTGCCCCCCCTCCCGCGGCTATGCCTTTAACCGCTGCTTTGAAATTGAATACGAGGGCAAGGTCTTCGCCCGCGCTACCTCCGAGTGGGCATTGGTCAATCTTGCCGACCGCACCTTTATCAAGGCAGAGGATTTTCCCGCAGCGAAAGAGTTTCCCGAGGACGCAGCCATTGAAAAGGGCGAGCTGCCCCGCCGCGTGCGCATTACCTCCTCCGCGCAGCTTGATGAGGTTGGCACACGCGAGGTCAGATACTCCGACCTTGACTACAACATGCACATGAACAACACCAAATACCCCGACATGCTGTGTGATTACGTGCCCGATATGCTTGGCAAGTTTGTCAGCGGCTTCTCTCTTTCCTATTTGCACGAGGCAGCGTACGGCGACGTGCTGACCATTTTCCGTGCCGAAAGCGAGAACGGTTACCTCTTCCGCGTGGTCAACCAGGACGGCAAGACCTGCATGGAAGCGGAGTTGTATCTGCAAAACATGGAATAACGTAGGGAAAGAGGGAACCGCAGAAATCTTCGGACCATAAAAACCACCCCCTTTGGCTTTTGACACCAAAGGGGTTTCTTTATTTGATCAACGGATAAGATGCTTTGTCATCGGTCAAGCCGAGCAGATAATCGGTGGACACGCTGTAAAATTTCGCCAATGCGATCAGACACTCAATCGGCAGCTGCCGCTGCCCGTTTTCATATTGCGAATAGGTGTTTTGCTTGACGTGCAAATACGCTGCAATTTCCTTTTGCGTGATATCCCGATCCTCTCTCAAATCTCTGATTCTCATAAGCACTCCTCAAGATTTTATATATCCATTATATAAAATCTCGGATTGAGATATTGACATTTATCTCATATCGTGATATTATTTGTATGCGCAAGAAACTTTTACTGCGTGATTAACACCAAATCATTATATTTCAGGAGAATTCCGCATGGCTCAATGGCTGGATTTCGGCTTTTATATTTGGAATAAAGCTTTAGAAAAAGATTTGGGGACGGGAGAAGATACCGTTCTTATTGATTTAATCATTGACGGGCATACCGTTTTGCAAACCAATGAGAGCACGCGCATCCAAGTCCCCCAAGGCGAACACCAATGCAGAGTGGAAATACTCTATAAAACGTCTTCCGGTGTTCACAAATACAAATCCCGCACCTACACGTTTGACGCGACCGACGAGGACGTGATTTTTACCCTCAATCTCTACTATCTATCACGTAAAAGCAACAGCGGCTTTGATTTTGCCCCCGGTATACCGCCCCTGCGTGATGAAAAATACAGAAATCCCGGTGGCTGCTACGTTGCAACGTGCATCTACGGATCATACGACTGCCCGGAGGTGTGGACGCTGCGCAGATTCCGCGATCATACCTTGGCAAAAACATGGTACGGGCGGCTGTTTATTCATACCTATTATCAAATTTCACCGACGGCTGTCAGGATGTTCGGCAATACCGCACTGTTCAAAAAATGTTTCACGCCCATATTGAACAAGATGGTTCAAGCATTACGCGCACAAGGCGTTGAAAGCTCGCCTTATCAAGACAAAACGTGGTAAATCCGTTTTGGCATTGCATGCATGAGACGCAAAAACACAACCCCTTTGGTACCGGAATACCAAAGGGGTTTTCTGATGAAATTATTCTTTCTTATCCAGCACGATGGACGTTTGTTCGTCCTCGTATTGGCGGGTGTACAGGCGGTAATAATATCCCTTTTGCGCCATGAGATCTGCATGGCTGCCTCGCTCGATGATCTTGCCATCCTTGACCGCAAGGATAATGTCCGCCGAGCGGATGGTGGAAAGGCGGTGCGCGATCATAAAGCAGGTTCTTCCCTTGCTGACGCGCTCGGTTGCCTTTTGAATCAGCTGCTCGGTGTTGCTGTCCACCGACGAGGTTGCCTCGTCCAGCACCAAAATCGAGGGATTTGCCAGCATGACGCGCGCAAACGACAACAGCTGCTTTTCGCCCGTGGAGAGCAGATCACCGCCCTCGCCCACGTCACTTGCAAGACCCTTGCCCATACGCTCCACAATACGCCAGGCATCGATCTCGCGCAGCACCGCTTCCATCTCCTCTTCGGTAGCGTTCGGGTTGCCGTAGCGCAAATTTTCGGCTATAGAGCCCGAGAACAGGTGCGGCGTTTGCAATACGTAGCCAAGCGAGGAATGCAACCAGAGTTGGCTGCGCTCCTTGGCGTCTCTGCCGTCGATCAGCACGCGACCCTTGGTGGGATCGTAGAAGCGGCAGACAAGGTTGACAAGCGTACTTTTGCCCGCGCCCGTCTCGCCCACGATGGCGACGTTAGTGCCCTTGGGTACGTGCAGATCAAAGTGCTCCAGCACCCATTCGTTGCCGTCGGGGTACATAAAGGACACGTCCTCAAAGGTAATGTCACCGTGAAGGGGCTCCCAATTTTCTCTCTTGGGATGGAAGGTATCGCCGTACCTTGCCACCACCTCGGGGCTGTCCGGTACGTCGGACTCGGTCTCCAAGATCTTGGACACGCGCTCCATATTGACGCGCACGAAGATCATATCCGCCAGCGCGTTGACGATCCATTGCACCTGCTCCATCATATTCATGGCATAGGTCATGAACACCGAGAGCTTGGCAAGGAATATCATGTCCTTTTGCGCGATCAAGCCGCCGCGCCACAGCACAAGGGCAAGAGCGAGCGAGGTGGAGAATGCGATTAGACAGATAAAGCTTGCGCGCACGCGCGCGGTCATGACCGCGGTTTTGTTCATCTTACCCGTCAGCGCAAAGAAGCTTGACTTCATCTTCTCTTCCGCGCCCAGTACGCGCACGGTGCGCGAGCCGGTAATGGTTTCGTTGAACTTGCCCGAGATCTGCGAATTGAGCTCTCTGACCTCCTTATTGAGGTTGCGCAATCTGCGCTCAAACAGCGCAGCACCCAGCGCAAGCACGGGCACGATGACCATGACGCACAACGCGAGCTTCCAATCCAGGTGCAGCATAACGACAGCCGCGCCCACAAGATAGGACAAATTCCACACACCGCTCATGAAATCCCACGCCACCACGCCGCCGATACGGCTGGTGTCACTCATAATACGGGAATGCAAATATCCAACGCTGTTCTGGTTAAAGAAGGAGAAGGACAGCGACTGCAAATGCTTGAAGCACGCAGCGCGCATATCTCTTGCGATCAATACTTCAATTCTGCCGGTCTGATAGGACGAGATAAAATCACCCACGATACGCGTCAGCAAAAAGCCCGCGTAGCAAAGGCAGAAGATCCCAAGCCCGTCCAGAGTATCGGGAATAATAAAGTTTGCAATGGCGTATTCCTGGAACAGAGGCAGGCAGATATCCACCACGCCGCTGAGAATTCCCAGCCCCAGCATCACGCCGAACGCCCACAGATAGGGCTTGAAGAAGGCTAACACCTTGGGATACGGCAAGCCCTTGCGCTTTTTTTGTTGCTTTGCAGCCATTATGCCGTCACCTCCCCACCAACGACGTCGTCACGCCCCTGCATGCTGCAAACGCGGCTGTAAATGCCACCCCCCTCGAGCAGCTCTGCATGCGTGCCCATTTCGGCAACGCGTCCTTCATCCAAGACCACGATCTTATCCGCATGCATCAGCGTTGTAACGCGGTGCGAGATCAAAATGACCGTACAGCCCTCAAATTCGCGCTTGAGCGCGCGACGGATGGCTGCGTCGGTCTCGCTGTCCACAGCGGAAAGCGAATCGTCAAAAATCATAATATCGGGCTTGGTTGCCAGCATTCTGGCAATCGCACAACGCTGCTTCTGACCGCCCGAAAGCGTGACACCGCGCTCGCCCACAAAGGTTTCGTACCCGTCCTTGAATTCACTCACCGCACCGTCAAAGCAAGCAACCTCGCTTGCATGCTTGACTACGTCCATATCCACGCGCTCGGTGCCCATACAGATATTCTCCGCAATCGTACCCGAGAACAGATACGTATCCTGCAGCACGTATCCCACGCGGCGATGCAGGGTGTCGCGGTCAATGCACGCAATCGGCACGCCGCCGATGGTAATGCTGCCGTCCTCCAGCTCGTAAAGGCGATCCAAAAGCCCCATCAAGGTACTCTTGCCCGAGCCCGTACCGCCCATGATACCGATCACGCTGCCTCCCTTGACCTCAAAGGACACGTCGTGCAAGATCTGCGCACCGTCCTTTTCGTAGGCAAAGCTGACGTGATCAAACACGATATCGCCGCCGAAGTCCGGCTCTGCAACCTGCTTTGTCTGCAGCTCGGGAGCGGTATTGAGAATGTGATTGATTCTGCCCAAAGCCACGCCTGCCTTACTCATCTCGGACACGATACGTCCCAGCGAGCGCACGGGCCACAGCATCATGGCGTTATAGGTCACGAATGCAAGCAGATCGCCCAGCTCCATGCCCTGCGCCACGCACAGATACGTGCCCACGCCCAGCACCGCCAGCACCTGCATACCCGAGAAAAAGTCGCCGATGATCCAAAACCAGGTAAACAGCCAGGTCAGGCGCACGTTTCTGTCCCCGTACTCCTTATTCTTGGCGTCAAATTTTTCAATCTCGATCTTCTCTCTGCCAAACGCGCGCACCACGCGCACGCCGGTCAGATTTTCCTGCGCGATGGACGAAAGCTCTCCCTCGCAGACGTCGCAAGCCTCAAAATGCTTGCTGATATGGTGACGGAACACCAAGGAATAGGTCAGCACGATGGGCACGAACGCAAACGACACCAGCGCCAGCTTATAATTCATGACGAACATGACGCTCAGCGACACGGTCAGCAAAATCACCACGCGGAACAAGGGGACCAGCTGCTCGGACACGAAATTTTTGACCATTTCCACGTCCGAGGTCGAACGCTGAATCAAATCCCCCGTCTTGTTCTGCGCGTAAAAGCTCTGCGGCAGCTTGCCGATATGCGAAAACAGATCGTCACGGATGGTTTTGACCAAGCTCTCGCCGCCCTTATTATTAAAATACATATTGCAAAAACGGCAAACAACCGATAAGCCGCCCACGGCGATGACCGCAAGGGCGACCAGCCACAGCCGATCCTGCAAAAACGCGATCATTGCAGGCGCGTCAATATAAGGCGCTAACAACCCCGGAGCTTCCCAAGGCTTGTCCGACAGCAGATTATCTACCGTGAAGTTGACGATCTGCGGAGAGACCATTTCCAGCCCCGTCATGATAAATGCGCTTGTAATACCCAGCGCAAACCACAAGCGGCTTCTGCGCAAGAAACGCCACAGCCGCGCTGCCTTGCCCAGAGTCTTGAAATTCGATTCCATATATGTAAGTCCTTTCTGTTAGAATATATACACAATAGGGGTATTGCTTGCATAAACCGCTTGCTTTCGCGCTCTCCCCCCTGCGCTTGGCACAGGGCAGCGCGTATCATCCCCCCTCCCGGAGGGGGGCTATATCGGTTATCCACCTTGCGGTTTAAGTTAACCGTTAAAATAACAGTATACCTATAATAAAGCCACCGTTGTCGGTTAAGTTTCAGTTTAGAAAAGTGCGAGGCTACTTTCACCGCCCCCCTCCGGGAGGGGGGATAATACGCGCTGCCCCGTGCCAAGCGCAGGGGGGAGAGCGCGAATACAATGTCATTAAGTTAAGAAAAACCTACTGCAGACAAGAAAGCGGAACGGATGCGCGCCAAAAAGCCGTCCCCTCGGGGGAAGGTGGGCTCCCGTAGCGTAGCGTCACGGGAGGAAGGGGTCGACTATTCAACGCGGGAAACCGTCATTTTGTCAATTTTGTATGCGATTTGTACGAAACAAAACCTTCCAAATTTGATACGCTACCCCTTCCTCCCACTGCGCTGCGCTTGTGGGATCCCACCTTCCCCCGAGGGGACGGCTTTTTGGCGCGTAACCGCATTGTTTGGATGCCCGCTATGAGTTTTCCTTAACTTAATGACATTGAGCGCGAATACAGTCAATTTTTATACGCTACATTTTCTCATTCTTCGCGTAAGGACAAATATCCGCCAAGGGACATTCCCCGCATTTGGGTGCACGCGCCGTGCAATAATCTCTGCCGAACTGCACCGCGCGGTGGCAAAAATCGCTTTGCTCCCCGGGTTCTACGTACAAATCCAATATTTTTTCCACCTTGTGCGGATCCTTCATGGTCGTAGGATATGCCCCAAGGCGGCCGCCGATGCAGATCAGATGGGTATCCGCCACAATGCCCGGCACGTGATAAATGTCACCCAGCAAGAGGTTGGCGATCTTGCGTCCCACACCGGGAAAGGTCAAAAGCACCTCTCGATCCGCGGGCACGCGCCCTTCGTACTCCTCCACCATAATGCGGCAGCATTCCTTGATATTACTTGCCTTGGCGCGGAAAAATCCGCAGGAGTGCACCAGCCGCTCCAAGTCCTCAATGGGCGCATCCGCCACCGCCTGTGCCGTAGGATAAGCCGCAAACAGCTCGCGGCACACGATATTGACCCTTGCATCGGTGCATTGCGCACTCAGCCTGCCCATAATCAAGAGCCGCCAGCCGTCGTCCGCGGGATCGCTTGCGTCCGTGCGCCATTCCAAGGCACATTCAGCACCGGGATAGAGGTCCGCAAGACGTCTTGACACCTCGGCAAAGCGCGCGCGGCACTCCTTATATTGCTTGGTTCTTTTCAGATTTTTCATTTCGTTTCCTTTTATAAATGCGCGAAAACCGCCCTGCAATGCAGGGCAGTTTTCTCGATTTTATGCATTTCTCAACTGTCAGTATCAATTATCGATGGGATATTTTTCTTTATACTCCTGATATCTGCGGTCAAATTCGGGATTACCGTGCTTGACGGCATACAGATACTTATGCATATCAAGTGCCTTATCCTGCGAAAGCTCCAGCATGCAGCCCGCGATATTGGAGCAATGGTCCGCCACTCTTTCACAGTTGGTCAGCAAATCGGACAGAATGAAGCCCATTTCCATGGTACACTCGTTATTTTGCAGACGCACGATGTGATGGAGCTTGATATCGTCGCGCAGATCGTCAATGACCTCCTCCAGAGGCTCAACGCTGGCAGCCATATTCATATTATCGTTGATAAAGCCTTCGCGTGCGTTCCAAAGCACCTCGCGCACGGCAGCAATCATGGTATTGAGCTCCTTTTGCGCAGCGGGAGAGAACTGTACGCCCTTATCCTTCATTTCCTCGGCAGACTCCGCGATGTTGACCGCGTGGTCGGAAATACGCTCGAGGTCGCCTATGATATGCAAGAGCTTGGTGATCTCACGCGAGCCCTCGCCCGAGCTGTTCTTTGCGGACAGCTTGACTAAGTAAGAACCGATGGTATCCTCCATCTTATCCACGTCGTCCTCGCACTTGCGTACAAGATCGGCGGATTTTTCATCGTAATTGGTAACCAGCATCAGTGCGCGATCCATGCCGTCACAAGCGGCAGCTGCCATTTTGCGTGCGGCGATCTCAGCCTGCTCGACTGCAATCGCGGGGGTGATGAACAGTCTCTCGTCCAGCACGGTAGCCTGCTCGTCCTTCTTGGACTTTTCGGGCACGGACACGGTTGCCAGCTTGACCAGAAGATTGGTGAACGGGAACAGCAGCACAACTGCGATCAGCTTAAAGACCGTGTGAATGATGGCAATATGCCACATATTGGTCGTTGCATCCAGCAACGGGCTGAAATCCAGAATGGCATCCAGGATATAGAATCCGGACAGCACGAGGATTACCGAAATAATGTTAAAATACAAGTGGATCAGCGCAGCTCTCTTACCGTTCTTGGACGAGCTCATGGAGGACAGCATTGCGGTGACGCAAGTACCGATATTCTGACCCATGACGATGGGGATGGCAACACCGAACGAGATAGCACCCGATGCGGTCAGTGCCTGCAAAATACCGACGGAAGCGGAGGAGGACTGCACGATGGCGGTCAGCACCGTACCTGCCAGTACGCCAAGGAAGGGATTTTCAAACATGACGAGAATTTCGCCGAACTCGGGAATATGCTTGAGCACGGAAACCGCGTCGGACATGATATTCATACCCGTCATCAGCACGCCAAAGCCCAGCAGAATGTTACCCATCTGCTTATATCTGTTCTTTTTTGCAACCATTGTAAAGCAGATACCGATCAAGGCAAGCATGGGCATCCAGAAATCGGGCTTGAGATACTGCAAGCCTGCCATAATGCCGTCCGCGCCCTGCACTTCCATGCCGGTCATAGCGGTCAGCCATGCCGTGATGGCAGTACCGACGTTTGCACCGAAAATAACGCCAACCGCCTGCGCCAGCGTCATGGTTGCGGAGTTGACAAAGCCCACGACCATAACCGTGGTTGCAGAGGACGACTGAATAATAACGGTGACGCCAAGACCCAGCAAAAAGCCCTTGAATTTGTTGGAGGTCATTTTGCCAAGGATTGTCTTGAGCTTGTTACCCGCGCTCTTTTTCAGACCCTCGCCCATGACGTCCATACCGAACAAGAACAGCGCAAGACCCAAAAGCAGATCGAGCACCATATAGACGTCAACGCTTTCATGCGTGATAACGGCATGGAAATTATTCAAAAAGTTTTGCATGTGAGAATTCCTTTCCCGATCGATTAGCCGCACGGCTACCGATCGCCAATCAAATCAGCATTTGTCCGTTTATATTCAGCTTAAACTGTAAGCCAAGCTTGTCCGCTGCCTTGCGGCACATGACCATGCGCCCCAAGAAAATTTCAAAATACGACATGACCGACGCCACCTCGGTATCAATATCCAAGGTCAGCGTAACGGTTTTTGCTTCGGTATCCAGCACCAGCCTCGATGCCGTGACCGAGTAATTGACGCGGTCGTGAATATCAAAGGTTGCAAAATCCTCGTTGCGCACGCGGCTGCGACGCACGTCGCTCTTATCCGCTAAGATCAGCGCGGCGGAAACACCGTTGACCGGCACACCCGTGCCCTCATCGTGGTTGCCGATGGCGGTGACCACCGTGGCAATATCCGCAGGCGGCATTTCCATATGGTCCAAGATCCTGAATGCCATCACGGCACCGCTCTGCGAGTGGTCCACGCGGTTGACGAGGTTCCCGATATCGTGCAGATATCCCGCAATTTTCGTCAGCTCGATCGTGTGCGCGTCATACCCTAATTGCTCCAGAATATCCGCAGCCACCTCGGATACGCGCGTGACGTGTGCAAAACTGTGCTCGGTAAAGCCGAGCGCACGTAAGGAGTCGTCCGCACACCGAATATAGGTGCGGATCTCCTCATTATGCTTTAATGATTCATAGGTGATCACAAAAATCCTCCGTAAAAACGCCTATTTGATTTTATTTTATCATATTATTATATCTTTGTCAACAATATTTTCGGTTGAGTGCGAAAATCAGATCCCAAAAGAGGGTGCGCCACAGAGGACAATATCATTCAGGTAAGTATTTTTTGAATATCCTCAACCGAATGACATGGGCAAACACCGAGCTTTGCGTTTTTGCACAAGCGGGAGGAGCAAGCCTTAGCCGTACGGGAGTCGAACCAAGTTGGTTCGATTCCCGTACGGCTACCCATGTAAAATGAAACCCGCCAACGGCTTTTGCCGTTGGCGAATAATTTTGTTTATTGGGAAAATCAGTTACCCTGTACTGCTGCTTCAACCAAAGCACCCAGCTTTGCGCGCAGCGCGTAGAACTGCTCCTGGTCGGTATTGTAAGCACCGACGCCGGTGGTCCACTGATTGATGATCGCGTCCACAACGTCCTTGCCGTACTTCTCTTCCAGAATGGTCAGATACTCGTAGTCCTCGATACCGTCGCGGATGCACTCAAGGCGCACGCAGCCGACAGGCTCGGGCTGTGCGAAATACGCACCGCTGTAAAGCAGAATGCCGTTACTGTAGCAGTTGACGTCCTGCTCTGCGTTGACCTCGTGCAAAGCGTCCATACCGAAGTAGAACTCGTCTGCGGTGGGCACGTACCACTTGGTCATGCCGTTATCCCAGTCGTTGACCAGATAATACAGGAAGCCGTCCACGTTGTACAGCTTTTGCTGCCAGAACAAGGTACGCACGTTGACTGCATCGGTATTGATGGTCAGCGTAATTTCGGGATCTGCGGGTCTGCGCGTGACGTACCACCACAGCTCATCGCCGTTCTCCTGCTCCTTCCACATACGGTCTCTGAACGAGCCAAGCTTGACCTCGTTGATGATCGAGCAGCCGTAGGTCAGCTCGCGGTTGCCGAACCACTCTGCAAAGGTATTGTAGAAGAAGGTCTTGGGGCACCATACGTTGACGTACTCGGACACGTAGGAGAAGAAGTCGCCGCCGGTCACGTTATAGTTGACGTGCATGGGCGTGATCAGCTTATAGCCCGGGAAGTTCTCGGAGAGCAGCTTGCCGTAATTGTTGATATCGTCCAGTCTGCCGACGTTGAGCGGCTCGTCAACGGGATAGAAGTACGCCTTTGCCAGCCATTCGGGATTCTGCGACAGCACGCTGTACGCATTGGATACGTTGGAGGCGTTGAGTGCCTTGGACCAGCCGAGAGGCTGGAATGCAACCACTCTGGGATTATTGACGTAATCCATGATACCGTTTGCCGAGAAGGTACCGTTCTCGTTATCAAAGGGCAGGCTGTACGCGCAAACGCGGTTTTCCAAGAGATAATCGTAGTACGCGGTGGGCAGATTCTTGCCTGCAGCGTTGGTCAGAATACCGCTGTAATCGTAATAAGAAACGTATACGTTAAAGGCGCTCAGATCCATGAGCGTCTTGCAGGAGGTTGCCTCGGGCAGCTCAAAATTCCAGACGTATGCAAACAGGGTCACCTTCTTGACTTCCTTGCCGTCTTTATCTACCACGCGCAGGGTTGCGGTGTATTCGCCGGGCTTGGAATCAAGCTCGGTGGTTGCCTTGACAACAAAGGTCTGGTTTTCACCGCCCTTGATATCAAAGCCGTTATACTTCTGCAGCACGGGGATATTCGCGCCCGCTGCGTTGCCGCCGTTCGCCCAGTCTACAAATGCCTGATCGGGCTCGTAGGATACGGGAGGCAGCGCCTCGATGACGCGCTCGCCCTCTACGTTGAAGTAATAGCCCCAGAACAGCTCGGTTGCCAAGGTGTCACCCGACTCGTTTGCAAAGTCGGAAACGTATACCTTCAGACCCTCGACGTTCTGATCTGCAGCCAGAATGAACTGCAAGCCCTCAATCTCGTTCTTGGCAAGCTGGATCTGATACTTGAGCTTGCCCGTGGAGGTATTATTGTTCTGCGGTGTGCGGTTGTACATGTTGGCAAACCAATAAGAAAGATTTGCATCCTCATGCTCCGCGGTCTCGGATGTATAGGAATCATACTTGGTGGCAGGCATGCTCACAGAGCCGAGCAGCTGCTCCGCCTCATTCTTCGCCTGCTCGCTTGCGTTGACGCCGATGGCATCCCAATCCACGTCAAACAGCTTATAATATGCCTCGTCGGATTTCAAGAACTGAATTTCCGCAATGTGCAGCGTCTCGCCCTTGGTAAGCGCGCTGGTCATATAGTCGAAGCGGAAGCCGTTGACGTTGCCCTTCCAATCCGCAAAGGAGGAAAGGTCAAACAACACGTACTGCCAGCCCTGCTCATCAAGGTCAAAGGAGGCGGTGGTCATCATGCCGCCGACTGCGGTGGAAACCTTGCCGGAGTAGAAGAACAGCTCAAACGTACCGGTCGAGCAGCCTACGTTTCTGACCTTGAGTACAACGTAAGGATAGTCCTCCGCTCTGACGGACTCCATGCCTGCACCCTTGCAGAACTTCTTGAAGCTGAAGTTGACGCAGGGGTCGTTTGCATTATCCACGCTGGTGGAAAGAGCAGCGTACTGTTCACCGTCCTCATCGGTCTCAACGCTTACCTTGATCTGGTTTGCACCGGTCAGATACCCCTTCAGATCCTCTGCGCTGACTGCATTGAAGTCTGCTACTATGGAGTTGATCTCGGTAACGGGAGGCTCGGTGGTGACCTCTTCGGTAGAGGTGTCCGCATCGGTCGACCCCTGCGTATTGTCTTCGGTCGCGCCCTCGGTTACCCCTTCGGTCGTGCCCTCGGTTGCACCGTCGGTCGTTTGCTCTGCAGGCGGCGTGGAAGGATCCTTGCACGCTGCAAACGAGCACGCCAGCATGATGCAGGCAAGCATACATGCCATGAATGTGATAGAAAATGATCTTTTCATATTTTTTCCTTTCATTAATAAGACCGGCTTAGTAAGGAAAGAGGTCTTGAACCTCGTTCATCATGTTAAAAAGTTGATTGTCTCCAAGTCAAGCTTTATTCTTCAGGCAAGGATACGGGCAGCACGTTGGCAGCTTCCGTGATATTTGCAAAGAATGCAACAAAGCCAAAGTCAATGGTATCGCCCGCTTCCGCATCGTCCAAACCAAAGCGCAAGAATCCCAGCACGCCCGAATCATTGTCATAGCACATTGCATCATCCTTCAGGTTGACGACAAGGTAGTTCCATTCGCCGTCCTTGGTTGCAAAAATATGCGCTTGTACGTGTTCGGAGGGGCCGGTTGCGACGTTGCCTTCCGAGCCGATGTAGAGATTGACGCCAAAGTTATATTCGCTGCGATACTGGATCACCGCGATATTGCCTGCTGCCACGTAGTCCTTGACCAGATAGCAGTAGGGATCCCAGTGATCATCCGCACCGTATCTGTACAAAGCCTTGACGCTGCCGTCCTCATTGACGGTCATACCGCCGAAATCGCTCCAGTCATTATCGGGGTTTTCCGCATAGGTCTTGATCATCTCGGGGCCGACAAAGGTGATTGCCGCTGCCTTGACGTCCTCAATGTTCACGGGAGTCTGCAGCAATGCCTCGGTGGTAGCCTCTTCGGTGGTGATCTCTTCGGTAGTGGGCTCTTCGGTGGTGATTTCTTCGGTGGTCTGCTCGGTAGCAGGAGCCTCGGTGGTGATTTCCTCGGTGGTGTCAACGGGATCTTCGGTGGGGGTATTGCATGCCGCAAAGCACAATACCAACGAAAGGGAAAGTGCGATCAAAAGCATAGATCTTTTCATTTTGCTCACCTCATCAATAATTTTTCGGTCATATTCATCATATCACATTTGCTCTGCAAATGCAATGATTTTCGGGAAATTTCAGTTGACAAACTGCGCACCGTAAAGCGATGCGTAAAAGCCCTTGGCGCAAAGCAGCTGCTCGTGCGTGCCGCTCTCAATGATATTACCGTCCTTGAGCACTAAAATATTATCCGCATGCTGCACGGTGGAAAGGCGGTGCGCGATGACAAAGCAGGTCTTGCCGCGCATCAATTCCATCATGGCATCCTGGATCTGATGCTCGGTGCGGCTGTCCACGTTACTCGTTGCCTCGTCCAAAATCAGCATGGGGGCGCGGGACAGCATGGCACGCGCAATGGTGATCAGCTGTCTTTGTCCCTTGGACAAATTCACGCCGCCGTCCGCCAGGTGGGTGGCATACCCCTCGGGCAGGGACATGATAAAGTGGTGGATCTTTGCCTTTTTGGCAGCCTCGACGATCTCCTCATCGGTCGCGTCCTGTCTGCCGTAGGCGATATTATCCCGCACGCTGCCGCCAAACAGCCACGTATCCTGCAATACCATGGTAAAGCTTCGGCGCAGGCTGTCGCGCGTTGCGTCGGTGATGGGAATGCCGTCAAATCGGATCTCGCCCGCGTCAATATCGTAAAAGCGCATGAGCAGATTGATAATGGTGGTCTTGCCCGCACCCGTCGGTCCGACGATGGCAACCGTTTGCCCCGGCTCGACCTTGACCGAAAGACCGTGCAAGATCTGCTTAGCCGGCACGTAACCGAATTCCACGTTTTCAAGAGTGACCTGCCCCTTGGCATCCAAGGTGACTGCGTCCTTCTTGTCCTCGGGCTCGGGTGTCTGATCAATGACGCCAAACACGCGCTCCGCAGCGGAAAGTGCGCTCTGCAGCTCGCTGAAAATATTGGCAAACTCGTTGATAGGCCCTGCAAACTTGCGCGCATACTGCACGAACGCGCCCATGTCGCCAAGTCCGATGATAAACAAGGGATTGGTGACCGCGCCGCCCAGCGAGAACATATAGAAAATACTGCCAAGCAGGGTGATCAGCGCAATGGACAGATTGCTGACGAAATTGACCGTCGGGCCAATGACCGAGCCGTGATAATCTGCCTTATAATACGCGCCGCACGCGTCCCCGTTACGCACGTCAAAGCGATCGGTAATGACCTGCTCCTTGCCGTAGGTGCGGATGGTCTTCTGACCCGACAGCATTTCCTCGGCAAAGCCGTTGAGCTCACCCAGCTTCGCACTTCTTGCGCGGAACAGGGGGCGGATATGCGTGGATTTATACTTGGTAAAGATCAGCGAAATGGGCACGGTGATCACGAACACCGAGATCAGCACGGGGGAAATGGTCAGCATCATGACAAACGAGCCGACGACCGTGATACTGTTTGCGCAGATCGCAAGCACGTCGTTGGTCAAGGATGCGTTGAGCGTATCGATATCGTAGGAAAGGCGGCTGACGATCTCGCCCGTCTGATGGGTATCGAAAAATCCCACGGGCAGATCGGTCAGGTGGTCAAATACCTCCTTGCGCATGGTGTAGGTAATGCGCTGCGAGAGGTTGACCATGACAATGGACAAAAGATAGGACATGACGCCCGACAGAATATAGAACCCGATCATGAGTCCGCAGAACAAAAATACGCGGGGGAAATCCACCTCTCCGGGGCCTACGATGGCGTCAATGGCAAGACCCGACAGCTTGGGGCCCGCAAGCGCGAGCACGTTTGCCGAGATCATCAGGAAAAACGCAAGTGCCACAAGTCCCGGATAACGGAACATATACTTGCAGATGCGCACCAGCGTACGTCTGCGCTGCGCAGGTGTCATGGGTGTCTTTTGCGGCTTATTCTGATTAGTCAAGCAAAGCACCTCCCATCTGCGAATCGCGGATCTCGCGGTAAACGGGGCAAATTTCCAATAACTGCTCGTGGTTGCCCTTGCCGATGATCTTGCCCTCGTCCAGTACCAGGATCAGATCGGCATGCATGACCGAGCTGACGCGCTGCGCGACTACAACCGTGGTGGTATTTTCAAAATGCAGGCGCAGATCTCGGCGCAGGGCTGCGTCGGTCTTATAGTCAAGTGCCGAGGAAGCGTCATCCAAGATCAGAATCTCGGGCTTACCCGCCAAGGCGCGCGCGATCAGAAGTCTTTGTCTCTGACCGCCCGAGACGTTGGTGCCCTTGCTGGTCAGCTCATGCTCCACGCCCTCGGGGAAAGCGGACACAAACTCCTCTGCCTGCGCCACGCGCAAGGCAAGTGCCAGATCCTCGTCGCTCACTTCCCTGCCAAAGCAGATATTTTCGCGCACGGTATCGGCATATACGAAATCGTTCTGCATTGCCGTGCCGAACATCGCGCACAGCTCCTCGTGGCGCATGCCGCGAATATTTTTGCCGCCTATGTAAATTTTACCCGCATCGGGGTCGTAATTGCGGAGCAGCAGGCGCAGCAGCGTGCTCTTTCCGCTGCCCGTTGCGCCGATGATACCCAAAGTACCGCCGCGCGGCAGCGAGAAGGAGATATCCTCGAGGTCGTTCTGCTCGCCGTTATAGGAAAAGGACACGTTCTCGAACACAATGTGATCCTTTGTAGGCAGCGGCAGCCCGCCGTCCTCGGGCTCGAGCTCGATGGGTGCGTCCAGCACCTTTTCAATACGGTTAGCCGAGGCAATACACTTGGTGGACATGATGAAAATGCGGTTGATGACGATCATGGCGTTGGAGATCAGCGTGAAATACTGAATGAACGAAATGATCTTTCCCTGCTCGGTCAGCTCCACGTTGACAAGGAACGCGCCCACCAACACCACCGCCACAAGTCCTGCGTTGAGCAGAATGGTGATCAAGGGATTTGTCAGCGCCATGGTCAGCGAGGCTCTTTTTTCATTCTTGACCAGCGCGCGGTTGACGCGGTCAAATCTGTCGCGCTCGTATTCCTTTTTGGACAGCGCCTTGATGACGCGGATGCCGCCGATATCCTCACGCACCACGCGCACCATGTCGTCGCCCGCCTTTTGGCTGGCGGAATACAGCGGCACGCCGCGGCGCGAGATATAAAACACGCTGATGCCGATAAAGGGCAGCAGGCACACCATGACCGTGGCAAGTCGCCAGTCCAGGAAATACGACACGGCAATGCCGCCGATCAAGAGGATGGGGGCACGCACGCCGATACGCTGGATCATACCGAGGAAGTGATGGATATTATACGTATCCGAGGTCAATCTCGTTTCCAGCTCGGGAATGCCGAACTTGTCGGTCTGGCGCGGAGACAATCTCATGGTCTTGGCAAACAGATCGTGGCGCACAGCTTCTGCTGCATTCTTTGCCACGCGCGCCGCCATACGGTTTGCAACGATGTTGAGCACCAGCGCAGCGGTAGCGCACAGAATCATGATGCCGCCCCAGATAAAAATGGGCGTTAAGTTACCAGTGGGGGCATTATCCTTGACCACGTGGTCCAGCATATGTGACAGAATATACGGCAGCGCAAGCTCGACCAGCGTGCCCGCTACCTTGATGATAAAACCGATGAGGAGAGCGAACCCGAAGGGTTTTAAGTATTTGACAACAAGCTTCAAAAGTTCCGCTCCTTTCGCAAAAAATAATTACATTTATTATATAACAAAATGCAAAATTTGTCAATCTTTTAACGGGTTCTGTTGCAGAAAATCTCTCATGAAAAGTTTTGATCAAACTTTTTCAAAAGTTTGCGGGGGCTTGGGGCAGAGCCCCGAGTCGCTCGTCGCAACGAGCGAAATAACTCCTCGGCGTTTCATTTCGCGCAGCGAAATATGTTCTTCTTTGCGGCAATTTTGCCAAAAAGAACGGAGAGGGTTTGCTCACATAACATCTCATGGGACACATTGAATTGATTCTTTCCGTTCTTTTTTGACGGAGCAGCCGCAAAAAAGAACCAAAAAACGGCAATTTGGAAATTTAGCGCCTGCGGGCGCGACTCAGGGCTCTGCCCCAAGACCCCGCGGCCTTTTTTTAAAAAGGTCGATCAAAAACTTTCGTGAGGGTGCGCGCTCGACGCAAAAAACCCCGCCGATCGCTCGGCGGGGTTCTTACTTTTATTTAGGTTTTTAACTCGTAATTTTACAATTACTCGTACAGCTTACCCATCTTTTCAAGTCTTTCGAACTTAGCAGCTGCAGCCTTTTCAGCCTTGTCGAACAGAGCAGCAGCTCTTTCGGGGTTGGACTGAGCAAGACGAGCGTAACGAACCTCGGACTTGATGAAGTCAACGTAGCTTGCAGTGGGTGCCTTGCAGTCAATGGTCAGCTTGTTAGCCTCCAGAGTGGGGTTGTAACGGAAGGTCTGCCAGTAGCCTGCCTCAACTGCCTTCTTCATCTCAAGCTGGCAGTTCTGCATGCCGCCCTTCACACCGTGCATCTCACAAGGAGCGTAACCGATGATGAGCGAAGGACCGTTGTAAGCCTCTGCCTCAGTCAGAGCCTTGAGCAGCTGGTTCATGTCGTAACCCATAGCAACCTGTGCTACGTATACGTAACCGTAGGACATAGCGATCTCTGCAAGGTTCTTCTTGCCGATTGCCTTACCTGCAGCTGCGAACTGTGCTACCTGACCGATGTTGGAAGCCTTGGATGCCTGACCGCCGGTGTTGGAGTAAACCTCGGTATCGAATACGAATACGTTGACGTTTTCGCCGGATGCCAGAACGTGGTCCAGACCGCCAAAGCCGATATCGTATGCCCAACCGTCACCACCGAAGATCCAAACGGACTTCTTGTTCAGGTAATCCTTCTCAGCAAGGATTTCGGGAGCTACGGGGCAACCAGCCTCTGCTGCCTTCTCCAGCTCTACGATCAGAGCAGCGGTAGCGTCAGCGTTCTTTGCGCCGTCATCCTTGGTTGCAAGGTAAGCTTCTGCAGCAGCCTTGAACTCAGCGGATGCCTTTTCGGAAGCAGCCATTTCCTCAACCTTAGCGATCAGCTTCTCGCGGATTGCCTTCTGACCCAGAGCCATACCCAGACCGTGCTCAGCGTTATCCTCGAACAGGGAGTTAGCCCAAGCGGGACCCTTCTTGGTAGCGTTGTTTACGGTGTAGGGGGTTGCGGGTGCACTACCGCCCCAAATGGAGGAACAACCGGTAGCGTTGGAGATATACATTCTCTCACCGAACAGCTGGGTGATGAGCTTTGCGTAAGAGGTTTCTGCACAACCTGCGCAAGAGCCGGAGAACTCAAGCAGGGGCTGCTTGAACTGAGAGCCCTTAACGGTTGCGTTGATCAGCTCGGGCTTCTCGGTTACGTTCTTAACAGCGTAATCGAAAGCAGCCTGCTGAGCGGACTGGGTGTGCTGAGGAGCCATCCAGATTGCAAGATCCTTCTTGTCAACCTTGGTGCCTGCTGCAGCAGCCTTCTTTTCAGCCATTGCGTTGATGGGACAAGCCTTGACGCAGAGAGTACAACCCATGCAGTCCAGAGGAGAGATACCAATGGAGAACTTGTAGTTGGTCTTTACAACGGGCTTGGAAGCGAACTTGGTGGACTTGGGAGCACCTGCAGCCTCCTCCTCGGTCATAGCGAAGGGACGGATTGCAGCGTGAGGACATACGAAGGAGCAGTTGTTGCACTGTGCGCACTTGTCAGCATTCCACTCGGGAACCATAACGGCAACGCCTCTCTTCTCTGCAACTGCAGAACCCTGCGGGAAGGTACCGTCAACGTACTTCTCGAATGCGGAAACGGGCAGCTTATCACCAGCCATTGCGCCAACGGGCTCAACCACGTTGTTGATGAAGTCGTCAAGCTCAGCTCTGTCGGACTTGTAAGCGGGCTTCTTAGCATCCTTGCGGCACTTGGTCCACTCTGCGGGAACGTCTACCTTTACAAATGCGTCAGCACCTGCGTCGATAGCGGCATAGTTGAGGTCAACCATAGCCTGGCCCTTCTTGATGTAGGACTTGTAAGCCATCTTCTTCATGTACTCAACAGCCTCTTCTGCGGGCAGAATGTTAGCCAGAGCGAAGAATGCGGACTGCAGAACGGTGTTCTTAACCTTTGCGTTACCAATTCTGTTGGTAGCGAGGTCGGTTGCGTTGATGACGTAGAAGTTTACGTTGTTGTTAGCAATGTACTCCTTCACCTTTGCGGGCAGGTTCTTGGACAGCGCCTCGATGGTGCTCCACTCGCAGTCCAAGAGGAAAGTACCGCCGGGCTTCACGTCGGAAACCATGTCATACTTCTTGAGGTATGCCTGGTTGTGGCATGCTACGAAGTCAGCCTTGTTGATGTAGTAAGGAGACTTGATGGGGGTGTCACCGAAGCGCAGGTGCGAGATGGTGATACCGCCGGTCTTCTTGGAGTCATACTGGAAGTATGCCTGGATAAACTTGTCGGTGTGGTCACCGATGATCTTGATAGAGTTCTTGTTAGCACCAACGGTACCGTCGCCGCCAAGACCCCAGAACTTGCAGGAGATAGTGCCTGCGGGAGCGGTGTCGGGGCAAACCTTCTCGGGCAGAGAGGAACCGGTCACGTCGTCAACGATACCAATGGTAAAGTTGTTCTTGGGGAATCTCTTCTTGAGGTTCTCAAAGGTTGCAAAGATGGATGCAGGAGGAGTATCCTTGGAACCAAGGCCGTATCTACCGCCAACAACGGTCTTCTTCAGACCTGCCTGTGCCAGAGCGGTTACAACGTCCAGGTACAGAGGCTCACCAAGAGAGCCGGGCTCCTTGGTTCTGTCGAGAACTGCGATCTTCTTAGCGGTTGCGGGGATCGCTTCGATCAGCTTATCAGCGCGGAAGGGTCTGTACAGTCTTACCTTAACCAGACCAACCTTTTCGCCGTTCGCGTTCATGTAGTCGATCACTTCTTCAGCAACGTCACAGATAGAGCCCATAGCGATGATGACGCGATCAGCATCCTCTGCACCGTAGTAGTTGAACAGCTTGTAGTTGGTACCGATCTTTGCATTGATCTTGTCCATGTACTCCTCAACGATTGCGGGAAGTGCATCGTAGTACTTGTTGCAAGCCTCTCTGTGCTGGAAGAAGATGTCCCCGTTTTCTGCAGAGCCGCGCAGCACGGGGTGCTCGGGGTTCAGAGAACGAGCGCGGAATGCCTTAACAGCATCCATATCGGTCAGCTCAGCCAGATCGTCGTAGTCCCAAGCCTCGATCTTCTGGATCTCGTGGGAGGTACGGAAACCGTCAAAGAAGCTGATGAAGGGAACGCGGCCCTTGATGGTAGCCAGGTGAGCAACTGCGCCCAGGTCCATGATTTCCTGAGGGTTGGTCTCAGCCAGCATAGCGAAACCGGTCTGACGGCATGCGTAAACGTCGGAGTGGTCACCGAAAATGTTGAGCGCGTGGGTAGCAACCGTACGAGCGGAAACGTGGAATACGCAAGGCAGAAGCTCGCCTGCGATCTTGTACATATTGGGGATCATCAGAAGCAGACCCTGGGAAGCGGTGTAGGTGGTGGTCAGCGCACCTGCTGCCAGAGAGCCGTGCACAGTACCTGCTGCGCCTGCCTCGGATTCCATTTCGGTTACCTTAACGGTAGTGCCGAAGATGTTCTTGAGCCCTTGAGCTGCCCACTGGTCAGTGTAGTCAGCCATGGGGCTGGAAGGGGTAATGGGGTAAATACCGGCTACTTCGGTGAACGCGTAAGACACGTGCGCAGCAGCCTGGTTGCCGTCCATAGAAAGCTTTTTTCTCGGGATAGCCATTTTTTGTGTTCCTCCTGCTTTATTAAAATTTTATTAAAAACGAAAAGTGTGAAAAATCCTGCAAAACGCTCCGCAAAATTTCTCACCTTATATAATAGCACAACTTTTGCAAATTGTAAAGAGGATTTGCGAACTTTTATCGTGGAAAAAGTGCTGAATTCTGCATTTTTTGCATTTTCGCGCCGCGAGTTGCACCTTTTTCGGGTTTTTGCCATCCGTTCGTGCGCCAACACCATTTCTCCCCTACAAACGTCGCGACATTACATCAGTAACACCCTCTCCGTTTTTCGACAAACTCGGGCAACGTAGGGGCGACCATTGGTCGTCCCACTAAACGGCTTTGAATATTTTCACCCAAAAATGATTCCAAATGGGCTTACCTTGGGACGACCAATGGTCGCCCCTACAGTGTCTTAAAGGCTAAAAAGAACAAATAAGGCATTACGCGGGGCGTTGCCCCGAACCCCGGTTTGGGTGTCGCACTTTTTAATCGTTTGCGTGCGGGAGGATGAATTTGCTTGTAAATATTCCTCCCCTACAAACGTCGTGACATTACATCGAGCAAACCCTCTCCGTTTTTTGACAAACTCGGGCAACGTAGGGGCGACCATTGGTCGTCCCACTAAACGGCTTTGAATATTTTCACCCAAAAAGGACTCCAAATGGGCTTACTTTGGGACGACCAATGATCGCCCCTACAGTGTCTTAAAGGCTAAAAAAACAAATAAGGCATTACGCGGAGCGTTGCCCCGAACCCCGGTTTGGGTGTCGCACGTTTTAATCGTTTGCGTGCGGGAGGATGAATTTGCTTGTAAATATTCCTCCCCTACAAACGTCGCGACATTACATCAGTTACGCCCTCTCCGTTCTTTTTGGCACAGCGGGCGCAAAAAAGGGAAATCTCATCGATCTCCCTCTTCCCTTTTGACCAACTTATATTCCGGGCTTTTAATCAATACACCTTGCTCTGTCGCTACGATCTCCACCTTATTATCCATCGCATATCTCTCTCGCAAATCCTTGGGAATGACCAGCCTGCCCAGCTTGTCAAACTCCTTAATAATGCCGATTTCAGCCATACCATACCCCTTTCCCTTACTTTTTATACGATTATACCACAATCCGCGCACCTTGTCAACACTTTGTGCGTTGTTTCCGATCACCCATTGTGCTGTATCGTCCTGTATAATGATTTCAACACTATAAGCGTTGGAGGAGTACACATGATTAAGGGTTTACCGGACAAATTACAAACACTTCGACTCGGATTCGGATATTCGCAAAAGCAGGTTGCGGACATGATCAGTGTTTCGCCGTCAATAATTTCCGGTTACGAAACCGGTGAGAGAACCCCCAGCACAGACGTATTGCTTTCTCTTGCCAACATTTACAAATGCAGCACAGATTATCTCTTGGGCAGAGAAAATGATTCAAAAATCATCTTCGACAGCAAAGATCTGACCGATGCGCAAATACAGGCAATTTGTCAATTGATTGAAGCAATCAAAAGCGGTCATTGATTCACTTGTCATCAAAGAGAATCCTTTTTGGGGTTCTCTTTTTTGTTATGCTATCATTAGGCGACGAAACGAATGGCTCGCCTGCACAAACGCCCGTAGGGCGGGGGCTTGCTCCCGCCGCACCGCGCTCGGATATCAACTTTTTTTGCTGCAACTTATAAAAAGCCTTCCCCGCTGGGGAAGGGGGACCGCGAAGCGGTGGATGAGGTGCATCACGCGGATGCGCAAACGATACCGGGGACTGTCCCCTGTGGCGCAGCCGCGAGGCTGTGATACTGCGGGACTGTCCCCCGTGTCGTGCGCATCGGGCATATATCGGCGCAAACTATCACAGAGCCTTCCCCGCCGGGGAAGGGGGACCGCGAAGCGGTGGATGAGGTTCATCACGCGGACGCTCTTTCACGGGGGGCGGTTGTGGTGTTGCATTGAGAAAATTCTCTCCGTTCTTTTTTGACGGAGCAGCCGCAAAAAAGAACCAAAAAACGGCGTATAAGTGGTTTCGCCTCTGCGGAGGCGACGAGGGCTTCGCGCCCTCCACCCGCGCGAGCCTTTGAAAAGGCTCGATCCAAACTTTTCATCCTTGGCATCCGTATGGTGGCGGTGACCTCTTGACTGTTTCCCTTTTTCGTGCTATAATTATCATGAAATATTATGCAAACTTTGCTAAAGGATAGATTTTTATGAAGCTTTCTACGCAAACCGTTGTCATCGGTGCGGGACATGCCGGTGTTGAAGCTGCACTTGCCTCTGCGCGCATGGGTGTGGACACCGTCCTCTTTACCCTCTCGCTCGATGCCGTTGCCAATATGCCCTGCAACCCCTCGATCGGCGGTACTGCCAAGGGGCATTTGGTCTACGAAATTGACGCCCTTGGCGGCGAAATGGGGCGCGCTGCCGACCGCGTCACGCTGCAATCCCGCACGCTCAATCTCGGCAAGGGTGCTGCCGTCTACTCCAAACGCATTCAAGCCGACCGCCGCAAATATCAGAATATCATGAAGCACACCATTGAGCTGACGCCTAATCTGCGCCTCATTCAAGCTGAAATCGTGGAAATTCTGACCGACAATCACCCCTCTCATCCCCAAATCACGGGTGTACGCACGCATCTTGGCGAGCTTTGGGAATGTTCCACGGTCATTATTGCCACCGGTACGCACCTCGGCGGTCGCATTTTCGTAGGTGACGTCAACTACGCGGCAGGCCCCGACGGCATGCTGCCCGCAAATGCGCTGACCAATTCTCTGCTCTCTCTCGGCGTCAAAATGATGCGATTTAAGACCGGCACGCCCGCGCGCGTCAAGCGTTCCTCCATCGATTTCTCCGTCCTTGAGGTGCAGCCCGGTGAGGACTATCCGCTGCCCTACAGCCACGACAATATGGAACATTTGTTCTATGATAAGCAGCAAACGCCCTGCCATATCGTCTACACCAACGAGAAAACGCACGAGGTCATTCTCTCCAATATCAAGCGTTCTGCGCTGTATTCCGGTCAAATTCACGGCACGGGACCCCGTTATTGCCCCTCGATTGAGGACAAACTCGTCCGTTTTGCCGACAAACCGCGCCACCAGCTCTTCGTAGAGCCCATGGGCGAGGACAACGAGGAGATGTACATTCAAGGCTTTTCCACCTCGCTGCCGCCTGACGTACAGTACGAGATGCTGCGCACGCTCGACGGCTTTGAGAACGCCGAGATCATGCGCTACGCCTACGCCATTGAATACGACTGCGCAGATCCCTTGCAGATGCTCCCCACGCTGGAATTCAAATCCATCGGCGGACTTTTCGGTGCAGGTCAGTTCAACGGCACCTCCGGCTACGAAGAGGCTGCCGCCCAGGGGCTTGTGGCAGGCATCAACGCTGCGCGCCGCGCAAAAGGACAAGACCCCGTTATTCTGTCGCGCTCCGAGTCCTACATCGGCACGCTGATCGACGATCTGGTCACCAAGGGCACGCACGAGCCCTACCGCATGATGACCTCGCGCTCGGAATACCGCCTGCTTTTGCGTCAGGACAACGCAGACCAGAGGCTAACCCCCATCGGCTACGAATGCGGCTTGATCACAGAAGAGCGTTACCAAATGCTGCAAAACAAGATCGAATCCGTGGAAAATGAGAAATACCGCTTGGAAAACACGCACCTTTCCATGCAAAGAGCCAATGATTTCCTTGCGACTCACGCTCTGCCGCCCATCAAATCGGGCTGCTCGCTGGCTGATCTGTTGCGCAGACCCGAGCTGACCTATGCCGATCTTGCCCCTGTGGATGATGCGCGCCCCGCGCTTTCCCGCCGCGTGCTGGAAACCGTGGAGATCGACGTCAAATACGAAGGGTATATCAAGCGCGCGTTTGCCGAGGCGCAAAGACAGCAGAAATTAGAAGACAAGCACCTCTCGCCCGACATTGACTACACGCAGATCCGCGGTCTGCGCCTGGAGGCGGCGCAAAAGCTGAACACCATCAAACCGCTTACCATCGGGCAAGCGTCACGCATCAGCGGCGTCAATCCCGCAGACATTTCCGTGCTGCTGATCTGGCTGGGCATCAAGTAAAGGAGGCTTTATGGAACAGTTTCACACGCAATTTGAGCAGATTTTTGCGCAAAACGGCTTAGATATCTATATAAACGAGCAAAACGCAGCCACTTTTGAGCGACTTTGCAATCATATTTTAGAGGTCAACAAGGTACACAACCTAACGGCGATTCGTGACGTGCCCGGTGTCATTGCCAAGCATTTTGCAGATTCCTTGACCGTAGCATCTTACATCCCCCAGGGAGCGAGCGTCATCGACGTTGGCACGGGCGGCGGGTTTCCCACGCTGCCGCTTGCCGCAGTTCGTCCCGATCTGCACATCACCGCCATTGATTCAACCGCAAAAAAGATCGCGCACGTGCAAAGCACCGCACACATGTTCGGCTTTGCGCACGTTACTGCGACAGCGTGCAGAGCCGAAGAGCTTGCGCAGACAAAGGCGCGCGAAAGCTTTGATATTGCCACCGCGCGCGCGGTTTCCGAGCTGCGCATCCTTTGTGAGATCACCTTACCCTTTGTCAAGGTTGGCGGCAAGCTGCTTGCCATGAAGGGTGCTTCGGGTGACAAGGAGCTTGCCGATGCCAAGCATGCAATTGCAAAGCTTGGCGGTAAGCTCGTGGGGGTACACAAATTCACGCTCAAGGATGCAAGCGGCAACGAAGAGGAGCGTTGCATCATTGAGATTGCCAAGATCACACCCACTCCCAATAATTTTCCGCGCCAATACGCGCAGATACTCAAAAAACCGCTGTAATTCAGCGGTTTTTTCTTATATAAGCATACAATTCATGACCAAAGCTCCCAGGAATCGTTTGAACACTACACAAGCAGCGCACGCCCGACGCTTCACGCATCTACAATCTTTTCGCACAATTGATACTATAATCTCAATAAACACAAACAAGGAGACGGTTCATGATAACAAGCAACGAGCAGCAAGAGATGCTGCAATCACTCATCATGCGCAGCGGAAATTATTTTGAGCAAGCGCGCACCATGCAAACCCTGTGCGCAGAATGCGGATATACGCAAGCGTCGCTATCCAAGCGACTAAACGTCAGCCAATCCTACGTAGGCAACAAGATCAGACTTTTACAGTATTCAGCTGCCGAGCAAGCTCTCCTGCTGGAATACAGGCTGACCGAGCGTCACGCACGCGCGCTTTTGCACGTAAGTCCGCAAAAAAGAGAGAAACTCATCATAACAGCAGGCAAAATGCGCCTGACAGTACACCAAACAGAGGAAATGATAGAAAAGTTCGATGCGGTCCTGCCGAGCACCCCGACCGCTGCATCGCAGCAGCTAAGCGCAGCGCAATTTATGATGCAAACACAGGACGCAGCACAAAGGCTGCGTGCGCTTGGTTACAAGACCACGTGTCTGTCTGAATCGGGCGAAGGATGGCACAGGATCACGATCACCATCGTCGATTGACGTTTCACGTGAAACATGAAAGCAATCGCAGGATACGTTTCACGTGAAACATCACTATTTCGATCAGACACGTTTCACGTGAAACATTCAAAGACCAAATGCAATTGTTCCACGTGAAACAATGATGTGCATGACCGCGCACATTCCACGTGAAACAATCACGTGCGCGATCAGTCGTCTGTCACGTCAAACATCGCCAAAATTGACGCAAAATATTTGCAATTTCATTGAAAAAATGTATGTAAAACTATTGCATTCCAACACTTTTCGTGATATAATGATTTCGGATTATTATTTGGAGGTACATAGATAAAAATGGCAAAGATTATTTCTTTTTGCAACCAGAAAGGCGGCGTAGGCAAAACCACGTCCGCTGTCAATATTGCAGCTTCCCTCGGCATCCTCGGCTACAAGGTGCTGCTCATTGACCTTGACCCGCAGGGCAATGCGACCAGTGGCGCAGGCATTCCCAAGAAGTCACTCAAGCTCACCATCAATGACGTACTCACGGCAGAAGTCCCTATGCAGGACGTTGTGATCGAAACCGAATTTGACAATCTGCATATTGTTCCCACCAATATTGCACTCGCAGGCGCTGAATTTGAGCTTTTCCAGCACGAAAACAGCGAATATACGCTCAAAGAGGCACTCGCGCCCATTCAGAACGTCTATGATTACATCATCATCGACTGCCCTCCCTCTCTGGGTATGCTGACCGTAAACGCAATGGCGGCAAGTGACGGCGTCGTGATCCCCATGCAGTGCGAATTCTACGCGCTTGAGGGTCTTTCCCAGCTTATGATCACGGTTGGCAGAATCAAGAACCACTACAACAGCGCGCTGACCGTTACCGGTATTCTGATTACCATGTATAATCAGAGATTGCTGCTTTCGCAGCAGGTTATGAGCGAATTGCGCCGCCATTACGCGGACAAGCTGCTCACGCCTCCCATTTCCAGAAGCGTTAAGGTATCCGAGGCACCCGGCTTCGGCATGCCCGTATATTACCACGACAAGAGAAACAAGGGCGCAGCAGAATATCTGGAATGCGCCAAGGATCTCGCGTCCAGAATATAAGGAGGTAACAAAAATGGCAAGAAAACAAGGTGGACTTGGCAGAAATTTCTATGAAATTCTGGACGATAACCTGCTTGAAACCAAAAAGGACTCGATTACAAAGATCCGCGTAGCCGATATCGAGCCCAGACGCGACCAGCCCAGAAAGGATTTTGACCTGGAGCCTCTGCAGGCACTGGCTGATTCCGTACGCGATTACGGCGTGCTCGTTCCCCTGATCGTCCGCGAGAACCCCGCTTCCGCAGGCACTTATGAGATCATTGCAGGCGAACGCCGCTGGAGAGCTGCCAAAATGGCAGGTATTTCCGAAGTTCCCGTTGTCATTATGGACAGCGACGACATGAAGACCAGCGAGATCGCGCTGATCGAAAACGTACAAAGACAGGATCTCAATCCCGTTGAAGAAGCATTTGCATATCAGGCGCTGATCGACAGATTCGGTCTGACGCAGGAGGAAGTGGCGCAAAAGGTCGGCAAAAACCGTTCTACCGTTACCAACATGCTGCGTTTGCTGGAGCTCCCCGAGGGTGCGCTTGAGCTGCTCAAGAAGGGCGACATTTCCGGCGGTCACGCAAGAGCTTTGCTGGGTCTTGACGATGAGGCGCAGATCGTGGATCTGGCACAAAAGATCGTGGAAAAGGACTATTCCGTCCGCGAAACCGAGAGAATCGTACGTCTTTTCAAGGCAAATGCCGAAAAGGGCGAGGAGCCCGAGGAGCTTGACGAGTCCGATGCACAGCGCAAGGTATATATGAAGGATCTGGAGCGCCGCGTCATGAGAACGCTGGGCAGAAAGGTTCGCATTGCACGCGTAGCCAAGAAAAAGATCGTGGAGCTCTCCTATGAGGACGATCAGGATCTCGAGGAGATCATCAAGAGACTGTGCGGCGACGACTTTTTCGCTGATATTTAACAAAAACAACTCAATTTTATAAGAATAACGGAGAGAATTATCATGATCGATATCAACTATATCAAGAGCAATCCCGATGAGGTCATTGCAAGACTGGCTAAAAAAGGTAAGGACGCAAAGCAGGAGATCGAGCAGATTTTGGCGCTTGACTCCGAAAGACGCGCGCTGATCGTAGAAGGCGAAGCGATCAAGGCTGAGCAGAACAAGATCAATAAGCAGATTCCCCAGCTCAAGAAGCAGGGCGTTGACGTTGCCCCCATCTTCGCACAGATGAAGGAAATGGGCGCACGCGTCAAGGAAATTGACGAAAAGAAGAAGGAGATCGAGGTACAGTACCAGGGTCTTTTGCTCTGCCTGCCCAACCTGCCCGACGAGGACCTGCTGCCCGGCGGCAAGGAAAATAATGAGCCTCTGCGCTACTACGGCGAGCCCAGAAAGTTTGATTTTGAGCCCAAGAACCACGTTGATCTGTGCACCGATCTGGGGCTGATCGACTACAAGCGCGGCACTAAGCTCTCCGGTGCGGGATTCTGGATCTATTCCGGTGTCGGCGCACGCCTTGAGTGGGCGCTGCTCAACTATTTCATTGATTTCCACCTCGGCAACGGCTACGAGCTGATGCTGGTACCCCATATGCTGGGCTACGAGTGCGGTCAGACCGCAGGCCAGTTCCCCAAGTTCAAGGACGAGGTATACTGGCTGGAGCAGCAGGATGACGACGAGCGTCGCCGCTTCATGCTTCCCACCGCAGAGACCGCGCTGGTTTCTCTGCACAGAGACGAGATCCTGACCGAGGCAGATCTGCCCCGTAAGTACATTTCCTACACCCCTTGCTTCCGTCGCGAGGCAGGCTCTTACCGTGCAGACGAGCGCGGCATGGTACGCGGTCACCAGTTCAACAAGGTAGAAATGGTACAGTACACGCTGCCCGAAAAGAGTGACGAGGCGTTCGACGAGCTGGTTGCAAACGCAGAAAACCTTGTCAAGGGTCTGGGCTTCCACTTCAGAACAGTCAAGCTGGCTGCAGAGGACTGCTCCGCATCCATGGCAAGAACCTACGATATTGAGATCAATATTCCTTCCATGAACGGCTATAAGGAGGTTTCCTCCGTTTCCAACGCACGTGACTACCAGGCACGCAGAGGTATGATGCGTGTACGCCGTGCAGACGGTAAGATCGAGTACGTGCACACGCTCAACGGCTCGGGTCTGGCTACCAGCCGTATTTTCCCTGCGCTGGTTGAGCAGAATCAGAACGCGGACGGCTCGGTCAACGTACCGGATTGCCTGCGCAAGTACATTGGTCTGGACGTGATTAAATAATTTTCCCGAAAACGGACAGAACATGTGTTCTATTTTATGAAAGGAGGACTTCAATGTCCGGATTATACCGTTTCTTCTACAATCTGAGCAGCGACGCCTCCGAGCAGCCCTCGCTTTTCAAGGAGCTTTGGGACTACCTGACCGAGAAGTATTTTACGCTGGATATCACACATTTTGACAATTTGGATATCTCGCTTGGCAGCGGCGGCGTGATCAATCTGTCCTGGGCGATCATCGCGCTGTGCTTTGGTTGCGTGATCGCAGCCGTGCTCGGCGTTTACGAAAAGCGCGGACTTGGCGAGTTCGTGCGCAAGCTGATCTACGAGGATTGCTACACGCCCGAAAGCGCAAAAACGCTGTACGAGCTGGGATTTCACAAAAATGCGTCCGTACGCAGCGCATTGCGCCACGGATCGCTCTCAAGGCTGGTCATTTGCACGCAAAAACAGGAATATGATGCGCTCGTCGCGCAAAAAAGGGCGGAATACGAGCAAAACGCTACCGAAAACAGCCCGAAATTCAAAAGCGTGCCCTATAAGATCAACTTTGAAAAGGACACCTTTTACATTCCCAAGGACGCATCCTACGCAGCAGACGTCCGCTATGATAAAAAGGGCTCGGGCATCGGCGCTGTGCTGTTTGCCATTGCCGTTGCGCTGATCTTAGCGCTCTTTATCATCTTCATCCTGCCCGATATGCTCAAGCTTCTTGACAACTTTATCGGCGTGATGACGCCCGAATCCAACATTCGCTGACAGAATTTTTGTAAAACGCAAAGGAGATCACCATGAAAAGACCCTTGATCGGTATCACAAGCTCCAAAACAGCCGACGGAAAGCTCGCCATGAGCCAGAATTACCTCAATTCCGTTTGGGAAGCGGGGGCTGTCAGCGTGCTTTTGGCGTATACGGAGGACGAGGACAAGCTTGCAGAATACGCAGAGGTCTTTGACGGCTTTGTATTCGCGGGCGGTGACGACATGGATCCCGCGCGCTACGGCGAAGAGGTCAAGTTTGACAACGTGGAGATCGATGCCGACCGCGACCGCTTTGAATTGGGGCTTTACAAGCACGTAAAGGCTACCGGAAAGCCGATTTTGGGCATTTGCCGCGGCATTCAGGTGCTCAACGTCGCCGAGGGCGGCACGCTGTACCAGCATATCGACGGGCACAGACAGACCCCCACGCCCGGCACGGTCACAGAGCAGCCCGTCATTGTCAAAAAGGGAAGCATGCTGCACGGATTTGTGGAAAAGGAGCGCATCTTTGTCAACTCCTTCCACCACCAAAACATCAAGGATCTCGCTCCCACGCTGGAAATTGACGGCGTCAGCGAGGACGGATACATTGAGGCAGTGCATATGCCAAATCATCCGTTTTTCCTTGCGGTGCAATGGCATCCCGAGATCTTCAGAGAGCATGACGAGGGCATGCGCAGGGTATTTCGTGCGTTTGTGGACGCCGCAAGAGGCAAAGAATCATGAGAAATATGCAGCTGGCGGACATTCTCCGCCCACAGACGCTGGATGAGATCGTCGGACAAGAACATTTGTTCGGCGATAGGGGCGTCATACGGCGCATGATGGCAGGCGGAAGGATCACGAACATGATCTTTTTCGGCCCTCCCGGCACGGGAAAGACCACCGCAGCCTCTGCAATCGCGGCAGCATCGGGCATGCAATTCCGCAAGCTCAACGCCACGCACGCCTCAACGCAGGACATTAAGGATATCATAGCCGAAACCAACAACGTGTTCGGCGCGGGAGGTATTCTTCTGTACCTGGACGAGATCCAGTATTTTAACAGAAAGCAGCAGCAAACGCTGCTGGAATATATGGAGGACGGACGCATCACGCTGATCGCGTCCACCACCGAAAATCCCCATTTTTACGTTTATAACGCAATCATTTCGCGTTCTTCGCTGTTTGAATTCAAGCCTGTACCGCCCGAAAGCGGTGCAAAAATGCTCAAAAGGGCGCTGGATTACCTCAATCGCGAGCACGGCACGCAGAAAACGGTATCGGACGAGCTGCTTTGCTACGTCGCAAAGGCGGCGGGCGGTGACGTCAGACGCGCGATCGGTCTGTTTGAAAACGCATTTTTCTCGGCTGACGAGGAGATTTTGCGCGAGCATGCGGACGCATTCAAGAGCGGCATCGGCAATTACGGTGACGACGCGCATTACGATCTGTTGTCCTGCCTGCAGAAGTCTATTCGCGGGTCGGATCCCGATGCAGCGGCGTTTTATACCGCAAAATTGCTGGAATCGGGCGAGCTGATCTCGGTTTGCAGGAGATTGCAGGTCATTGCAAGCGAGGATATCGGCGCGGCATACCCCATGGCGGCGGCAATTACGCGCGCGTGCTGTGAATCGGCAAAGGAGCTGGGCATGCCCGAGGCGAGAATCCCCTTGGGAAATGCGGCGATCATATTGGCGACCTCGCCCAAGTCCAATTCCACGCATATTGCGTTGGATATGGCGCTTGAGGACGTCAAGGCGGGCAGGGGAACGGACATTCCCGAGCATTTGCAAAGCCCCTTGAATAAAGGATATCAGTATCCGCACGATTTCCCGGGCCATTACGTGCGGCAGCAGTATTTGCCGAATGATCTGAAGGACAAGAAATATTATATTCCCGCCGAGAATAAGACCGAACAAGCGGCAGCGGAGTATTGGAAGAAGATCAAGGGGAATTGACCCACGCGGACGACCTATTCACGAGAGTTTTTGCGTCGCTTTTTGCAAAAAGCGACCGGGGTCTTGGGGCAGCGCCCCAAGTCGCCTCCGCAGAGGCGAAACTCTCTTAAACGGCGTTTTTGGTTCTTTTTGCGCCCGCGGTGTCAAAAAGAACGGAAACGATTTTCTCACTTTTCACCCAAACAACCGCTCGTTTTTTACACTGAGTAGCTTTTCTCCGTTCTTTTTGGCAAAATTGCCGCAAAAAGAACCAAAAACGGCGAATATTTCGCGCCTGCGGGCGCGACTCGGGGCGCTGCCCCAAGACCCCGGTCGCTTTTTGAAAAAAGCGACTCAAAAACTTTCAAAATGAGAGCGTCCAAGGGTGACGCTCGATCAAAAACTTTCATCCTATTTAACTCAACTAAAGGATAAAACTATGAACGTACCCGAACTCTACGGCTCACGCGTCTTTAATGACGACGTGATGCGCCAAAAGCTTCCCAAAGACGTCTACAAATCCCTGACCAACACCATCGCGACAGGCGGCGTCATCGATCCTGCTATCGCAGGTACCGTTGCGACCGCCATGAAGGACTGGGCAATTGAAAAGGGAGCTACCCACTTCACCCATTGGTTTCAGCCCCTCTCGGGCGTAACTGCCGAAAAGCACGATGCCTTTATCTCCCCCTTGGGCGATAAGGTCATTATGGAATTTTCGGGCAAAGAGCTGATCAAGGGCGAATCCGACGCCTCCTCCTTCCCCTCGGGCGGCTTGCGCGCCACTTTTGAGGCAAGAGGGTATACCGCGTGGGATCCCGCTTCCTATGCCTTCGTCAAGGACGGCACGCTGTATATCCCCACCGCCTTTTGCTCCTATACGGGCGAGGCGTTGGACACCAAAACCCCGCTTTTGCGCTCTATGGCTGCGCTCAACGTGCAGGGGCTGCGTATTCTGCGCCTGTTTGGCGACAATACCACCACCCGCGTTTGCGCCACGGTGGGTGCGGAGCAGGAGTATTTCCTTGTCAAAAAAGGCTATTTTGACCGCCGCAAGGACCTTTCCTATTGCGGCAGAACCCTCTTTGGTGCACCCGCACCCAAGGGTCAGGAAATGGAAGACCATTATTTCGGTCCCTTGAAAACCGGCGTTTCCGCCTTTATGGCAGAGCTGGACAGAGAATTGTGGGCGCTGGGCATCAACGCCAAGACCAAGCACAACGAGGCTGCCCCCTCGCAGCACGAGCTTGCACCCATCTATACCACCGCAAACGTGGCTGTCGATCAGAATATGCTGACCATGGAGTACATGAAGCGCGTGGCGGAGCGTCACGGGCTGGTTTGCCTGTTGCACGAAAAGCCCTATCAGGGCGTCAGCGGCTCGGGTAAGCACAATAACTGGGCGCTTGCCACCGATACGGGCAAGAATCTGACCGATCCCGGTAAAAAGCCCGGTGAAAATATGCAGTTTTTGCTGATTTTGGCGGCTGTTTTGCAGGCTGTGGACGATTATCAGGGGCTTTTGCGTCTGTCTATCGCCACCGCAGGCAACGATTCGCGTCTGGGCGCGGACGAAGCACCTCCCGCCATTATCTCGGTCTTTGTCGGTGAGGAGCTCGAGCTGGTCATTCACTCTCTCATTCACGGAGAGTCCTACGCGGGTGCAAGACGCGCCACCATGAATTTGGGCGTTCCCTCCATTCCCACCTTCCGCAGAGATACCACCGACCGCAACCGTACCTCTCCCTTTGCCTTCACGGGCAAGAAATTTGAGTTCCGTATGCCCGGCGCGGCACAGAATATCGCCATGCCCAACATCGTGCTCAATACCGCCGTGGCAAAGAGCTTTTGCGAGTATGCGGACAGACTTGAAAACGCTGCGGATTTTGATGCCGAGCTGCACGAGCTTCTGCGCGAGGTGTTTACCAAGCACGAGCGCATTCTGTTCAGCGGCAACGGTTATTCCCGCGAATGGGAGATCGAGGCGGAAAGCCGCGGTCTTTGCAATTACCGCCGCTCCGTGGACGCGTATCCGCACATGACCGACGAGGAAAACGTCGAGCTGTTTGAAAAGTTCGGCGTCATGAACCGCACCGAGCTTGCATCCAGACAGGACATTTTGCTGGAAAATTACGCCAAGATCATCAATATCGAAGCGCAGACCATGATCGTCATGGCGTCGCGCGAGTACATTCCCGCCGTGGAAGAGTATATGTGTCGTCTTGCCACCACCGCAAACCAAAAGCGCGAGGTGCTGGGTCCCGGCTCGATCGGTGTGGAAAAGGACGTTTTGTCCAAGCTCAGCTCGTATAACGAGCAGGCGTACGCCGCACTGGAGGTATTGAAAAAGGCGGATAAGGACGCTATTTCGCAGGGTGATCACCTCGCCGTTGCGCGTGCGTTTGCAGATCGCGTCGTACCCGCCATGCAGGCGCTCCGTGCTCCCGTGGATGCCATGGAAACGCTCATGCCCTCCGCGCTCTGGCCCGTTCCCACCTACGGTGAGATGACGTATAAGCAATAAAAACGGTTACAATGTTATATAGGGGTACGTTGCCGTCAAGAGGAAGCGTACCCCCCCTAATTGGTAATAGTGAATAAAAATTCAGCGCTATTTATGTTCAAAATGCTGAATTTTTTATTTTTGATAATATTTATTTATATTTTGCTTGAAAAAGAAAAGTGTTTGTGCTATCATTTAATATACCTATTTTCTTAGGCTAAAAAATAAAATTCATGAAAGGAAACTGTAACATGAAAAAGTTACTCGTTTTGTTGGCACTTTGCATGGTTCTCGCAGTTATGTTCGTTGCTTGTAACGATGAGCCCGAACCTCCTGTAGACGAAACCACCGCAGGTTCCACCGAAGCCCCCACCACCGAGGGCACCACTGAGGCTCCCACTACCGAGACTCAGGATCCCACCACCGAGGAGACCACTGAGGCTCCCACTACCGAGACTCAGGCTCCCACCACCGAGGAGACCACTGAGGTTCCCACTACCGAGACTCAGGCTCCCACCACCGAAACCACCACTGAAGAAGAGACCACTACCGAAGCTCCCGATCCTGCAGATCCCGTATTCTTTGCAGGCGCAGCTGATCTGGCAGGTGTTGCTACTGCAGGCGCAGGCATTGCAGGCGCAGAGGTTGTAACCGAAGACGGTTTTGAGTTTGTTCGCATTACCGTTAACTCCGGTGACCCTCAGTTCACCGTTGGCTCTAACATCGGCGTAGTACCTCAGTACCTCGCTTTCGTTTACAGAACCACCGCTGAGCTTGATGCTGAAATGTTCATCGGTACCTCCAATGGTCCTAACGGCACCAACGACCACGTTGTACTTGACTGGAACAACGATGGCAACTGGCACATCCTGGTAGTTGACCTTGCTAACTGCTCTTCTACCAACATCACCGACGGCAACGTTGGCTACTTCCGTCTTGACCCCTTCAGAGGTGCAACCGAAGGCGCTCTTGACCTTGCTTACATCGGCTTCTACAACACCGCTAAGTATGCTACCGATGCTTTCTTTGCTAACATCGCTACCATCGTTCCCTCTGCCGACATGGCATCCTCTATCCCCGGTTCTCCCGACATCGTTTCTGCTGAGATGAGTGCTGACGGTACCTACATCACCATCACCACCTCCAACATCAACGGTGACCCCCACCACGACCCCTTCTATCAGCTGCCTATGCTCAACGGTAAGGGCGTCGTAGCAAACTATGTTGCTATTAAGTACCGCACCAGCACTGAAGGCGCACGCAGCGAGATCTTCGTTGGCTCCGGCGCAGGCCCTGCAGGCGGCACCGATAACTATGCATTTGATCTGGTAACCGACGGCAAATGGCACCTGATCGTTATTGACCTTGCTAACACTCCCGCAGTTGTTGACGGCGTTGTCAACTTCCTGCGTTGGGACCCCTACGTTGGCAATACTGAAACCGCTGTAATCGACATGGCTTACATCGGCCTGTTCGCTTCCGAGGCTGACGCTCTCGCTTACGACGCTACTCTTGCTGACGTTTACGTCAACACTCTCAACGTTCCCCAGGAGAACTGGACCGTTTCCGGTCACGCTCCCGGTCTGACCGACACCACCAGCACTGACAAGGGCGGCATGATCACCGCTGCAGGCGTCGAGCACGCAGCTCTGCTGCACCAGGGTGCTATTTACGTTGGCGAGCTCAACCTCGCTGAGTTCTCCAAGGTCGTAGTTTTCTACGGTCTGGACGGCTCTGACATTACCATCGGTCACTACAACAACGCTACTGCTAACCGCATCATCCTTTCTAAGGTTGACACCAACGGCACCAACTCTCCCGCAGAGGAAGACATCATCGCTTCCGCTACTTACGTTGATCTCGGCTGGAACCTCAAGGCTCTGGTTATCGACCTCTCTGAGGTTGACTACGAAGGTCCCGTATATGTAACCTACGACACTCTGCCCGGCACCTTCATGCTCATCAACGAGATCACCTTCACCTACGATCCCAACTATGTTGAGCCCGAAGAAGAGATCGAGACCATCTACTACGACGGCACCAACGGTGACGTAACCGTTCCCGCAGGCGAGACCGTTAAGTTCTTCATCCGTAACGCTGTTGGCATGAACCTCATCGTAACTAACGCTAACGGTCTGACCGTTGTTGCTAACGATATGGCAGGCACCGTTGCACCCCTTGAGGTTGTTGAGGGTACTGTTACCCAGTTCGTTCCCGACGGCTGGTTCACCATTGAGCTGACTCTGACCAACACCACCGATGCTGACATCGCAGCATCCCTGACCTTTGAAGATCCCAATGCAGGCAACGACGAGCCCGCAGGTAACGCTCTCGCAGTTGGTGAGAACGTTGTTTCCGTAGCAGTTTCCGGCTACTACTGCCCCGGCGTTGAAATGACCTTCACCGCTGAAGAGGCAGGCACCTATGCATTCTCCTTCACCGATGACGCTGACGAGGGTGAGCTGTACTACTATGCAGATCCCATCAACGGCATGGTAGAAGAGCTGCCCCTGGCCCTTGATCTCGAGGCAGGCCAGACCATCACCGTTATCGTTGCTACCGCTAACATCTTCATGGCTGAAGGCGGCGAGGGCACCGTTGACGTTGACGTTTTCGTAGCAAGAATCTGATTGCTTGAAAACTGAAACAAATTAAAATACCAAGTATTTTGGCAGCCGCCCACATGGGCGGCTGCTTTTTTGCGCATGGCTTGGTCATAATATACAATTATAAAAAAATAAATTTATAAATTTCGCTAAATTTACTATGTTTTACCTTGTTACTTGCAAAAAATGATTGATTTTTCGGAATTAATATGGTAATATATAGATGACTCTTTCAGGTCCGTAAAAAAATTTTGTGAAAGGAAGCTGTATCATGAAAAAGTTACTCGTTTTGTTGGCACTTTGCATGGTTCTCGCAGTAATGTTCGTCGCTTGTAACAACGAGCCCGAACCTCCTGTAGACGAAACCACCGCAGGTTCCACCGAAGCCCCCACTCAGGGTGAAACTGAGGCTCCCACTACCGAGACTCAGGATCCCACCACCGAGGAGACCACCCAGGCTCCCACCACCGAGGAGACCACTCAGGCTCCCACCACCGAGACCACCACTGAAGAAGAGACCACTACCGAAGCTCCCGATCCCGCTGAGCCTACCTGGTTCATGGATGCTGCAGGTCTTGCAGAAAAGGCTGCTGCAGGTAACATGCTGACCGCTGAGCTCAACGAAGAGGAAGGCTACGTTCGTCTGACCGCTACCGGCGGCGACCCCTTCTTCCAGTTCCTGAATGCTGCAGGCGTACAGCCCCAGTACATGGCTTTCGTTTACCGTACCAACACCACCAGACAGGGCCAGATCTTTATCGGCTCCGGTGCAGGTCCTAACGCACAGGGTGACAACCCCCTGTTCTCCTGGAACGGCAACGAGCAGTGGAACATTCTGGTACTTGACCTTGCTAACATGGAAGGTCTGACCGCTATCACCGATGGTAACGTCAACTATGCTCGTCTTGACTTCTTCACCGATCAGGGCGCAGAGGGTGACTACCTCGATCTGAAGTACGTAGGCTTCTACAACACCGCTAAGTATGCTACCGATGCATTCTTTGCTAACATCGCTACCATCGTTCCCGCTGTTGACATGGCTGACTCTCTGCCCGGCAACAGCTGCATCGACACTGTTACCACCGCTGCTGACGGTACCTACATTTCCGTTACCACCAACGGCAGCGACCCCTGGTACACTCTGCCCATGATCAACGGCAAGGCTATCTCTGCTAACTACGTTGCTATCAAGTACAGAACCACTGCTACCAACGCTGCAAAGGCTGAAATCTTTGTAGGCTCCGGCGCAGGCCCCTCCGGTCAGGGCGACAACATCCAGTTTGACCTTGTTTGCGACGGCAACTGGCAGCTTGC
>JAZNCE010000146.1:0-46653 GCA_045587385.1 Eubacteriales bacterium | reverse complement strand
GCACCCGAGAGCGAATGCATTTTTGATGGATTTTGGTGAGATTTTGCGAAGCAAGATACCAATCTTGCGAGTAAAAGCACGCCGAAAGACGCATAAATGCATCGCCCTCGGGCAATTCGGTTCGATTCCCGTACGGCTACGGTATTGGGGGTTACTGTCTTCCGATCTCTTCAAAGGGATCAATGCCTTCCACAAAAGCGGGAAGAACGCGCACGGTAAAGGTAAACTTCTTTTCGGCAAACTGCCACTTGGGGGCAAGTCCGGGGCCGCAGGAGTTGGAGCCGATGCCGTCGTGGCGGTAATCAAGGTTGACTACCGTTTCCTTGGCGGGCACAAGCTCGTCGTTGTGTGCGGTCAAGGTCAACTGCGCGGTCGAGATATGCGAGCAGTTAAAGCTGAAATCACGCGCGGTGGAAAGTGCACAAATGCCGTGACCGATCAGCGAGGAAACGGATATCCACTTGGTCCCTGCATGTGCGCCGTTTTCCTGCGGCTTGACGTAGGGCTCAAAGTTCTCGCTTACCGTGGTGCGGAACAGACCCACGTACGATGCGTGCTGCTTGTCGGCGTAGCTTTCAACGGGGCCTCTGCCGAAGTAGGTCAGATTTTCTGAACCCTCGGGCATAGTGAATTCCACGCCAAAGCGGGGCAGGTGAGGCAGATCCTCGCGCACCTCGGTATTCATATCGATCTTGATGCCGTCCTCGGCAAAGACCGTGTACGTCACCTTAATCTTGGCAAGCGGCTCTGCACCGTCATTACCCAGCGTCAGCGCAGCCGTAATCTTGGCGTATTGTTCGGTCAGCTCGTCAAGCGCACAAGCGGTGCAGGTAGTGGTTGCGGTGTGCATGCCAAGCTGTTGCCAAAGGTTGCGGATGTTGCGGTCGTTATCGGTTGGGGCGCGCCAGATGGTAGGCGTCATGGGAGAGCAAAGCAGCTGCTTACCGTTGTCGCAAATGCCTGCGATAAGTCCGCTTGCGCGGTCTATGGTGTAAACCGTCTTGGCGGTCGTGACCTTGACCTGTGCCTCGGTCTGCTCGGCGGTCAGATATGCGCAAAGGGAAGCGGTGCTGCCCAGTGGTGCCTTTTGTTCGGCGGGAGCCTGCAGTGCAAACTGCGCAAAGCCGATCTCGTAGCCTGCCTTTGCCCAAGGCGTGTCGCCGTTTTGCGTCAGGCTGACGTACAGGTACGTGCAATCACTCAGGGGCGCGTCAATGTCAAGCACGTAGGTCTTGCTCGCCTGCGGTGCGATATCCAAGGCGTAGATATTGCCCGATGCCACCGTCTTGCCGCGGCATTCCACTTTCCAGTAAAGGTCGAGGTCGCAAAGCGAGGTAAAGTAGCGCAGATTGGTCAGCGTCAGCTCGCCCGTGCTTTGGTCAAACGCAGCGCGGAAGGGCTTGATGACCTGCTTGTATTCCATAAGACCCGTGTGGGGACGGCGATCGGGGTAAACCAGACCGTCGGTGCAGAAGTTTGCGTCATGCGGGGTGTCGCCAAAGTCGCCGCCGTAGCGGTACTTGGGATTGGTGTAGACGTCACCGATTGCCGCAGCGTGGTCGATAAATTCCCAAACGCAGCCGCCAAGGAAGCCGTCGTTTGCGTAAATGGCATCCCAATAATCGGCAAGGCAGCCGGGGCCGTTGCCCATGGCGTGCGAGTATTCGCAAAGGAAGAGGGGCTTGTTGTACAGCTTGCGGTCAAAGTATACGTCCTGCACCTCGGAGATCTCGGGGTACATGCGGCTTTCCACGTCAATGTAGTCGCACTTGACCAGCTCGCGGATCTCCTCGTCGGTCTTGTCCTTATATACGGTGCGGACATGATCGCTTGTGCGGCGCGAAATATCCTCGCAATGCACCAAGCAGCCGGGCATGCGCTCGTGATAGTAGTCGCCCATTGCAGCTTGATTGCGACCAACGCCCATTTCGTTGCCGACAGACCACATCAGTACGCATGCGTGGTTCTTGTCGCGCTCCATCATCAGGCGCGCGCGGTCAACGTAGCTTTCTTTCCATTCGGGCGCGTCGGTCAGCTCGTCCCATCTGCCCGCAATCGCCATGCCGTGTGTTTCGAGATCCGCCTCGTCAATGACGTAAAAGCCGAGCTTGTCGCAAAGCGTCAAAAATCTCGGGTCGTTGGGGTAGTGGCTGGTACGGATGGTATTGACGTTGTGCTGCTTCATGATCATCAGATCGCGGATCAAGTGGTCGATCGGGGTGGTCGAGCCCAGCACGGGATGGCTGTCGTGGCGGTTGACGCCCTTGGTCTTGATCTTTTGCCCGTTGAAATACAGAACTCCGTCCTTGATGGCGATGTGCTTAAAGCCAACGGGAATATCGATAAATTCGCTGCCCGCGTGCAGGTGCAGGGTATAGAGGTTGGGCGTTTCATCGTTCCACAGCGCGGGCGCGTCCACGGTAACGGCAAATTCACCTGCACCGTCAACGGCCTGATTGCCCGCTGCAACGGTCGAGCCGTCGGGTGCGGAAAGGGAATAGGTCACCTGCGCCTTGCCCGAGAGCGTCAGCTCGCAGCGCAGCGTTGCGCTTGCAAAATCGTCCGTCACCGTGGGATGATTGTATATGTCCACGATATGCACGGGATCGCGCAAAAGCAGATATACGTCGCGGAAAATGCCCGACCAGCGGAACTTGTCCTGGTCTTCCAGATAGCTTGCCTCGCACCACTTGAACACCAGCACCTTGATGCTGTTTTCACCTGCGTGCAGGTAAGGGGTGATATCAATTTCGCCGGTCATATGGCTGACCTGGCTGTAGGCAACCAAGGTATCGTTGATATAGAGGTAGAAGCAGGAGTCTACGCCCTCAAAATTGATGCATACCGTCTTTTGCAGCATCGCGGGGGTGACAACAAAGCTGCGCGCGTACACGCCGCAGGGATTGATTTCGGGGATGTTGGGGGGATCGAGCGGGAAGGGGTAGACTACGTTTGTATAGTTGGGGGTGTCATAGCCGCGGCCAAGCATGGTCTGCCAGGAGCGGGGCACCTCGATCTTGTCGGGCGTTGCGCTCACGCCAATCGGGTCGGGCAGCTCTTTGGCTGAGGGGTAGAATGTAAAGTCCCATTCACCCGAGAGGTTGATGAAAAACCTGCTTTGATCGCGCAGATCGCGCGCAGCAGAATCGGCAGAGTGATAGGGAACGAAGTACGCTCTGGGAGCGAGCGTGCCCTTGTGCAGGACGTCGTATGAAAGATGATAGGTCAGATTCATAAAAGGACTTCCTTTCAGTTTTGTTGATTCCATTATAACAAAAAAGCGCACTTGCGTCAAGCGTAAAACGGGATTTTTCAAGCATATATCCCGACAAGTCACAGTGGATTTTTTTGTGTTCCCCCATTTTGTGTCATCCTGAGCGGAGCGTTATTTCACAGCGGGCTGTGAAATGGCGCGGAGTCGAACTTTTGCAAAATGAAGTGTCCGTCATCGCGCGAGCAGGACACGGAATGGCGCAAAAGCGCAAGCCACGACACAGGGGACGGTCCCCGGTATCACGGCTCGTGCTTTTGCTCCGTTTCATTTCGCAGCATCAAGCTGCGAAATATCCACTCTGCAAAAGTTCGACTCGGTCGCTCTGCGCCCTCGCTCAGGATGACACATATGGGTGAAACAAACAAAAAAATGCCCCGGGGCGAGTTGCTGCTCGCCTCGGGGATGGTTTATTTGGCGGAAATACGTTCATAGTACGCATTCATTTTCTTTGCGCGTTCAAGCAGCTCGGCAAGGATGCCGTCCTTTTGCTCGTCGGGGGCTTCATAGGATTGGTGGTGCGCCTCCAGTACCAGCTCGCCTGTGTATCCTACCTCGTGCAAGATCTCAAGAAATTCCTTCCAGTCGATATTGCCGTAGCCGGGGATGAGGTGCTCGTCGCCGTAGCCGGGGCCGTGCGTGTCTTGAATATGGAGGGAAAGGGGCATGACGTCCAGCTCGCGCAGGATGGGAGGATCAATGCCGTAGAAGTGGGCGTGACCCGTGTCGTAGCACCAACCGAAGCGGGGAGAGTTCACCTCTTTTACCAGGCGTACGATATTTTTCGGGTGTACGCTTGCCTGCCAAAGAATATTCTCGGAAAGCAGGGTCAGGTCGTATTTTTCCGCATAGGGCAGCAGCTTTTTTGTTGCCTCTACGTTGACGCGGATAAATTCCTCCACGTCCACGATGATGCGCCCGTCGATCTCGTGAATGGGGTGCACCACGATGAATTTTGCGCCCAAGAGGGCTGCGGCTTCCAGCGCGCGGTATTGCTGCATGTCTTCGGAGGCTGCGTTAAAGGGTGCGTGTGCATGGGTAAAGCGCACGCCAAGCGCATCCGCTCTCTTTCTGAGCGCAATGACGCGCTCGCGCCAGTTGTCCACCGCCAAAAGGCGGTCGCCGCCGATAAAGTAGTCAAAGCCTGCATCCAGCGCGGTAAAGCCCACGCCCGCAAGTCTTTCCAGTACCTCCTCCGCTTGATATGAGGGAGGGAATACGCCGGTGGTGGTGACGATATCCATAAGTTCTCCTTTTTCTTGTTCTTGAGTGAAAAAAGCGTGCCGACCACAAGGATCGGCACGCAAGGTCATGACTGATTTACTCGTAGAAGTCGTAGCCGTACTGCTCGTAGATCTTCTTGAGGTTCTTCATGGTAGTCTTTTCACCCTTGGTAATATCTCTGGTAATAGATGCGCTGCCGCTGTTGAGAGCGGTCTGAATGATGGTAGCGCAGGGTGCATTGTGACTGTAGAAGTGGGTGTAGCCAAAGTCGAATACCTTGTGACGGATGATGACGTCAACCATTGCAGCGGACTCGGGGTCACGTGCGGTTTTGGACTTGGCAACCTTTTCATACAGAGTCTCGGTAACCATGTAGTAAGAGGAGGAAGCAAGAACCTCCATCATGTAGCCGGTAACTTCCAGCTGCTCATCGGAAAGGCTCTTGGGAACGCATGCTACGGGAGCTGCGCCGTTTACAAAGCTCAGGTACTCTTCCTGCTTTTCATCGAACTTGGGCTGGGGCAGGATACCGAAGTCGTCCTGCATCTCACGCATGTCGGTCGCACCGGAGAGGTAGCCTGCAAAGAACAGTGCTCTGCCTGCCTTGAAGATCTCTGCGGGCTGCTTGTACATTTCGTTGTTTGCGGTGTATTCTGCAACGGTGACGTGCAGTGCCTTCTGGGTGACGATCAGCTCGTAGATCTTTTCGTAGATGGTCTGCAGTCTGTCAGCGTTTGCCTCGTATACGGGCAGGTGATTGTCGTCAAAGGTGAACATGGTCGCACCGGAGCCGAAGTAGAAGTTATAGTCACAGTCCAGCGACCAGCCTACAAGGCCGTAGAAGTCATCGCTGTAAATCAGCTTACCGTCACCGTTAAGGTCCTTGTTCTGGTCCTTGGTCATGGTGATCATGTCATCCAGCGTCCAGGTGCCTTCTCTTGCATCGTCGTAGGGGTATTCCCAGCCGCGATCGTCAAACAGGTTCTTGTTGAATACAACGGCTGCGGTGATCAGCATGGTGCCGGGCAGCAGGTCGCCGCATACAACGAACATATCGTCGCCGAACATAAAGCCGTTCTTGCAGTCCTGGTCCCACCACTCATTATCAAAGTTGACGTATTCCAGATCATCCAAGTTGTAAAGGTGACCCTGCATACCCAGGCTGGTAGCAGCGTCTACCATGTGCTGATAAACCAGATCGTAGTCGCCGGTGCCTGCGGTAACGTCGGTCTTGACCTTCTGGCTAAGAGAATTGTAGTCACTGTCAATAAGACCAACGATTTCGATACCGTAGTAGTTCGTGATCATGTCGTTTCTGCGATACATGGCATCCTCAAGCGGGTCGGTCGAGTTTTCCTCGGGGCCAACGTTGGTGTCATTCAAGCTTAAAATGTTGTAGTCCTTGCCTTTGAGGTTTTCGTTGAATTCCAATTCGGGGTTGACCCAGTTGGATTCGTCCTCAGCCAGAGTAGAGTCTCCGTTTTCTTCCTCATGAATCACGCAACCGGCAAACATACCGATCAACATGATGCCGCACAGAAGAAGGACAAAAATTTTCTTGAACATGTCTTTTTCCTCCAAAAAATATTTGTTATTTTACAGACACAATTATTATACCATACAGGACAATATTTGTCAAGTGAATTTTTCGTGTACAAAGTCGTGCCGCAGTGACTTGCATTCTTGTACAAATCGGGGCGTGCTGATGTGTTCAAAATCATGAAAATATCGCACGCGGCAAAAAAACAGTTTACAAACGCAAACGGATATGATATAATATAGTGGTAAAAATGGGAGGAGAGGACTATGAGACTGGATAAAATGATATCCTCCACGGGCATTGCATCCCGCTCGCAGATCTCTTCTGCTGTCAGAGCGGGCAAGGTGCTTGTGGACGGCGCGGTAGCCAAAAAGGCGGACATGCAGGTGGATCCCGACAAAGTCAGCGTGATCTATTGCGGCACACCGGTCAGCTACCGGAAATATACGTATATCATGCTCAATAAGCCCGAGGGCTACGTCAGCGCGACCGAGGACGGCAAACTGCCTACCGTGATCGAGCTGCTCCCGGCAGAGCTGCAAAGGATCGGGCTGTTTCCTTGCGGCAGGCTTGACAAAAACACGCTGGGGCTGATGCTGCTCTCCAACGACGGCGACACCGCGCACAGGCTGCTCGCTCCCAAGAGCCACGTGAAAAAGACCTACGCCTTTCGTCTGAAATTCCCGCTGTCGGATGCGGACGTTGCCGCGCTTGAGAGCGGTGTGGATATCGGCGGCTACGTCACAGCCCCTTGCTCTGTGGAGCGCACGGATGAAAGGGAAGGGCGGATCACCCTGACCGAGGGAAAATATCATCAAATCAAGCTGATGATGGAGGCTGTGCACAATCAGGTCACGTATTTGGAGCGCGTGACATTTGGACCTCTTGTGCTTGACGGCGCGCTTGCACGCGGAGAATGGAGATATCTTGGCGACGACGAGATCGCATTACTGTTAAAAAAATAAAGGGAGGCTTGACTATGCAATATCCGATTACGTATTGGTTTGGCATCAGAAAAGAATTTATCTACCGCGCGGATGGCAGCTTTGCCACCGAGGAAATCGACAGGGTCAAGGACGCAGGCTTTACTTTAATGCTTGCCGAGTTTGACGTAAAGACGAATAAGCTTGTGTTAGAGGCGGCTGCCGAACGAGGCATGCAGGTCATGGTATCCGACCACCGCATCGACAAGGCACGGTGCGAGCCTGACAATATGCGCGAACATCTTGCCGCAGTTGTGGCAGATTATGCAGGCTATCCCGCGCTGTTTGGCTATCACATCGTGGACGAGCCGAACGCAAGCGTGTTCGATACGCTGGCAGCGATCCGCAAGATCCTTGCAGAGCTGGATCCCGCGCACGAGGCTTATATCAATTTGTTCCCCAATTACGCTTCTCCCGAGCAGCTGGGCAATCCCACCTATGAGGATCACTTGGCTGAATATACCGACAAGGTCAAGCCGAGCATTATCAGCTACGACCACTATCATTTCCTCAAGGGCGCGAAAAAGGAGACCATTTGCGTCGATGAGCGAGAGCAGCAGATATACGATTCCGCCTTCGGCGGTGTATCCGCATACGAGAACGTGGACAGAGCAGGCTTCTTTACCAATATCGAGCAGGTACGCAACGAGTCCCTGCGCTCGGGCATCCCGTTCATGGTCATTATTCTGGTGGTCGAGCACGGTCCTTACCGCAACCTGACCGACGGTGAGCTGCGCTGGGAGGTATGGCAATCCTTGGCATACGGCTCTGCGCGTCTTTCCTACTTTACTTATTGGACACCCGGTGCGAACAACACCGAGGGCGACGATTTCTGGCATTGGCAGAACGGTATGATCTCGCAGACCGGCGAAACGCTGCCTCACTACTACATGATTGCGGACATCAACCGCGAGCTGCAGGCGGTCGGCTCCATCCTCAACGAGCAGAAGTCGCTGGGTGTATATCACCTTGGAGAGATGCCGAATGAGAGATATATTACCTACGCAGACGGTGCGGTCGGTCCCATTGACAAGATTGAGGGCGATCAGCTGACCGTGGGCGTGTTTACCGACGGCTACGTGCTGATTGCCAACCGCGACTATGCAAGCGAGAACGACTTTGCCTTTGCCGCAAAGGGCGCGGTCGCGCTGTTTGATGCCGAGAGCGGCGAATTTTTCGCGCTGGAGAGCGAGGACGGCGTTTACCGTATGAGCCTTGGCGAGGGTGACGCCATTCTTTTGAAATTTGAAAAATAAAAATCCCTTATACCAAAGACAACCCATTACTACAACGAAAAGGAACCCGAAATCATGGACATTATTGCAACACTGAGCAAAGAGCTCAACATTGAAACGCAAAAGCTGATCGACACCATCGCGCTGATGGACGAGGGCAACACCATCCCTTTCATTGCGCGTTACCGCAAAGAGGTCACGGGCAGCCTGGATGATACCACGCTGCGTACCTTGGAGGACAGACTGACCTATCTGCGCAATATCGAAAAGAGAAAGCAGGAGGTCAAGGATCTGATCGCGGCGCAGGACAAGCTGACGCCCGAGATCGAAAAGGCGATTGAGAATGCCAAGACCATCACCGAGGTGGACGATATTTACCGCCCCTTCCGCCCGCACCGCAAGACGCGCGCAAGCGTGGCAAGAGAGAAGGGACTGGAGCCTCTGGCAGAGGCGATCATGGCGCAAAAGGATGCTTACGATCCGTCCCTTGAGGTGTATGCCGAGAGCTTTATCTCCGAGGAAAAGGGCGTGGAGAATGCCGAGCAGGCACTTGCGGGTGCGTGTGATATCATTGCCGAGGACGTTTCGGACAACGCAGAGTACAGAAAGGCGCTGCGTCGCCAGACCTTTGATTTCGGTGAGCTGTTCTGCAAAAAGGCAAAGGAAGAAGACAGCGTGTACGCGCAGTATTACGAATACAACGAGCCGCTCAAAAAGATCCCCGCGCACCGTATCTTAGCCATCAACCGCGGTGAGAAGGAGGAATACCTCAAGGTCACGCTGACCGTGGGCGCGGATATCGTGCTCAATTATCTGTTCCATTGCGTCGTCACAAATCCCGAAAGCCCTGCGAACAAGTATCTGTCCGCAGCCGTCATCGATTCCTACGAGCGACTGATCGCGCCCTCGATTGAGCGCGAGATCAGAAACGACATGTTTGATAACGCCTGCGAGGGCGCGATCAAGCTGTTTGCGGATAACCTCTCGCATCTTTTGATGCAAGCCCCCCTGAAGGGCAAGACCGTGCTGGGCTTTGACCCCGGTTACGTCAACGGCTGTAAGACTGCCGTGGTGGACAAGACGGGTAAGGTGCTGGATACCGCCGTGGTATATCCCACCACCAAGTCGCAGCACCGCATTGAGGAAGCAAAGCGCATTATCAAGTATATGATCAAGAAGTATCACGTGGACGTGGTGGCGATCGGTAACGGTACTGCCTCCAAGGAAAGTGAACTGTTCATTGCGGAAATTTTGCGCGAGATGCCCGAGTCGGGTTGCAAATACATCATTATTAACGAGGCGGGCGCGTCCATTTACTCCGCGTCCAAGCTGGCAGCAGAGGAGTTCCCGGACTTTGACGTCATGCAGCGCAGTGCGGTGTCCATCGCGCGCCGCCTGCAGGACCCCCTTGCAGAGCTTGTCAAGATCGACCCCAAGGGCATTGGCGTCGGGCAGTATCAGCACGATATGAAGCAGGCGCGTCTGGACCAGGCGCTCGGCGGCGTGGTCGAGGACTGCGTAAACGCGGTCGGCGTGGACGTCAACACCGCATCCTATTCGCTCCTTTCGTATATTTCGGGTATCAATATCACCGCGGCAAAGAATATCGTCAAGTACCGCGAGGAGAACGGTGAGTTCAAGTCGCGCGCGGCAATTCTCAAGGTGCCGCGTATCGGTGCCAAGGCGTACGAGCAGTGCGCAGGCTTTTTGCGCGTGCCCGAGAGCAAGGAGATCCTTGATAATACCGGCGTGCACCCCGAGTCCTACGAGGCGGCAAAGCAGCTGCTGGAAATGTTCGGCTACACCGCGCAGGACGTGCGCGACAGTAAGCTGCAGGGCTTGGCATCCGCTGTTAATAAGCAGGGCAAGGCTAAGGTTGCAGAGGCACTCGGTATCGGTGAGCCTACCTTGGACGACATGATCCGCGAGCTGGAAAAGCCCGGACGTGACGTGCGTGATTCCACACCCGCTCCCGAGCTGCGCGAGGACGTCATGAGCATGGAGGACTTAAAGCCCGATATGATCCTGACGGGCACGGTGCGCAACGTCATCGATTTCGGTGCGTTCGTGGATATCGGCGTGCATCAGGACGGACTTGTACACATTTCGCAGATGTCGGATAAGTACGTCAAGCACCCCTCGCAGGTGGTGAGCCTTGGCGACGTGGTCAAGGTGCGCGTGCTGTCTGTCGATCTCAAGAAGAAGCGCATCTCCTTGTCCATGCTTCTCAAGTGATTTTTAATATATTAAAATAATCGCGCGATGAAAAATGCCTTATTATTTCACAAAGCAAAATGTATTGTGCAAGGTGCACAATGGAGCGAATGAAATTTTGGGGAATTAGGCTCTTCCATTTTTACGATTTTTTTGGTACAATATAATACAGATTAGAATGTTCTCGGTGTCGGCATATTGCCGCAGGGAGCGTTCGGAAGACAAAGAAAAATAAAATTTTAGAAAATATTCGCAGGAGGAATTTTTCCATGGCAAGTTTGTCCCTTCGTCACATTTACAAAAAGTACCCCGGCGGCGTAACCGCAGTATCTGACTTTAACCTTGAGGTTAAGGATAAGGAATTCCTGGTTCTGGTCGGCCCTTCCGGTTGCGGTAAGACCACCACGCTGCGTATGATCGCAGGCCTTGAAGAGATCTCCGAGGGCGAGCTGTTTATCGGCGACCAGCTGGTAAACGACGTAGCACCTAAGGACAGAAAGATCGCCATGGTGTTCCAGAACTACGCTCTGTATCCTCACATGTCCGTATTTGAGAACATGGCATTCGGTCTGAAGCTCAACAAGACTCCCAAGGAAGAGATCAAGAGAAGAGTTGAAGAGGCTGCAAGAATCCTCGATATCACCCACCTGCTTGACAGAAAGCCCAAGGCTCTGTCCGGTGGTCAGAAGCAGAGAGTTGCGCTGGGTCGTGCAATCGTACGTAACCCCAAGGTCTTCTTGCTTGACGAGCCGCTTTCCAACCTGGACGCTAAGCTGCGTGCTGCCATGAGAACCGAGCTTACCAAGCTGCACAACAGAGTTGGTACCACCTTCGTATACGTAACGCACGACCAGGTAGAGGCTATGACCATGGCTACCAGAATCGTCGTTATGAAGGACGGTCTGATCCAGCAGGTAGATACTCCTCAGAACCTGTACGATTCTCCTTGCAACATCTTCGTTGCAGGCTTTATCGGCACTCCTCAGATGAACTTCGTAAACGGTACCCTGGTTAAGAAGGGTGAGGACGTTTACTTCAACTTCGAGGAGCACTCCATCAAGATCCCCGCAGAGAAGGCTAACAACCCCGCTCTGAAGGATTACATCGGCCAGGAAGTTGTTGCAGGTATCCGTCCCGAGTGCATCAACGACCAGGAAGCTGCTGTTGCCGCTAACCCCGACAGCACCATCGAGACCTACGTTGACGTTACCGAGCTGATGGGCGCAGAGATTTATCTGTACCTGGTAACCGGTGAGACCAAGCTGACCGCGCGTGTTTCTTCTCGTTCCACCTCTCGCGCAGGCGACACCATCAAGGTTGCAATCGACGTTTCCAGAATGCACATCTTTGATAAGGACACCGAGCGTTGCATCGTTCACTAATTTCACAAATCAAGCGGCTGCGAATTTCGCAGCCGCTTTATGCTTATTTGAGAGCAGATCATGGGGAAGGAGGAGCTTATGATAGAATTCAAAGGAGATATTTCCAAAGAAACCAAGAAGCTGATCAGACAGCTGGATCTGTCTTTTCCGTTATTTGCGTTCGGCATTCCCGTTCTTGCTCTTTTTGTGTTTATCCTTATGCCCATTTATTCCTTGCAGCAATTTGCAAGAACCTTTATTGAAAATTTGGGGTTGTATGTTGCCGTCTTTGCGGGAGGCGTTGCGACGATTGTTGTGTCGTATTTTTTGATCCCAATTACCGAAAACGTTCCCTTGTGCATACAGATCGCCCCCGACGGAACCGTCACGGCGCACAGCAAGAAAAAACAGTATGTGCATGAAATGAACGACGTTTTGTACGTAAAGGATCTGGGGGATCACTATGTCATTGCCGTCCGCGGGTATTTGCTTGAAAGAGGCAGAACGCTTTGCCAAAAGGATCTGGTGACGCAAGGGACACTTGAGGAATTTGAGGAAATTTATAAAGATAAGATAAAGCGCAAGTCATGAATTTGAAATTAAATTGCCGGACGGGCAATATATTGCGACACCCGAGTTTGTAGGGGAGGAATATTTGCAAAGCAAATTCATCCTCCCCTACAAACTTTTTTGCTTGACACAAACTCATGTTTTTCTCTTGCAAACCCGTCTTTTCTATGCTATAATAAAGAAAAACAGGGAGGTGCGCTGTGAGAGAATTGACGGTCATGCTCAAGCCGGTGTCGGGGCTGTGTCAGATGGCATGCGACTATTGCTTTTATCACGATATCGCAGAATACGGCGCGCCTGCCAATACTTTTATGAGCCGCAAGACCGCGCGGCAGTTGATCGCGCGCGTAAAAGAAAGCGGCGCGCAGCGCGTGCATTTTGCTTTTCAGGGCGGTGAGCCGCTGCTCTGGGGGCAGGAGCATTTTGACGATTTTTTTGACGACGTCAAGGACGCGGGAATTGACGCAACCTATGCCGTGCAGACCAACGGGCTGTGCATTGATGAGGTATATGCCTCCTTGTTTGCCGAGCACGACGTGCTGGTGGGTATTTCGCTTGACGGCGACCGCACTCTGCATGATGTCAACCGCAAAACTCCCGACGGCAAGGGTACGCACGAGCGCGTGATGCGCGGTATGGAATTACTCAAAAAGCACGGTGTGCGCTACAACGTGCTATCCGTCATCAGCGCAAACACGGCGCGTCACCCCACGCAGCTGTACCGCTACTATAAAAAGCTGGGCGTGTCGCACGTGCAGCTCATCCCGTGCCTGCCGCCCATAGGGGAGGGCGAAGGTTGCCGCTACGCACCCACGCCCGAAGCACTCGGGCAATTCTTAGTGGGCTTTTACAGGCTCTGGCGCGAGGATTGGAGGGACGGCAAGCCGCCCTTTATCGTCCGCGAATTTGACCAAGCCTTAGCTACCTTGCAAGGCAGAGCAGCGCATTGCGGATCTCGCGGCTTTTGCACGCCGCAGCTGATCGTGGAATCCGACGGCTCGACCTACCCCTGCGATTTTTACGTGCTGCCCGACTATTGCACCGGCAACGTGCATACGCATACCATTGCAGAGACCATTGAAAGCAAGGGCATGCAACGCTTTGCCGCGGAGCACCCCGCTGCCCCTGCGTTGTGTCGCTCATGCCGTTACTTATCCGTTTGCGGCGGTGGCTGCCGACGCATGCGCGACGTGATTTTGTCCCAAAACGAGTGCGCCATGATGCGACTCTATTCCTATATCATTGAAAAGGAGAGAAAAACACCATGAGTCAAAACCCCAATATTCTTTGGATCTGCGTGGATCAGCAGAGATGGGATTGCCTTGGCTATGCAGAAAAATACCCCGTCAAGACCCCCAATATCGACCGTCTTGCGGCGGGCGGTGTCAATCTTGCGAATAGTTATTGTCCCATTCCCGTGTGCTGTCCCTCGCGTCAGAGTATGCTGACGGGCAAGAGAGCTGAGCAGATCGGGGCACTTTGGAACTATAATCAAAAGATCTATACCGGCATGCTGCCTGCGGACAGCCAGTCCTGGGCAAGAGAGCTGCGCGACCGTCTCGGCTATCATACGGGTTGGGTAGGCCCTTGGGAGGGTGGCTACAACGCAACGCCCGCATCGATGGGCTATGACGTCTACGTGCCGCGCTCCGAGCTGGTGCGTCCCATGGCGGAAAAGTATCCGCATTGCGTGCCCACCAACGGCTTTTGGGGACAGGTGTACGACATGGACAAGGAGTACGCGCCCACGCATCAGCTTGCCGGGCAGGTCGTTTCCTTGATGGAGGGCTGGCAGGACGAGCATCCGTGGCTTGTGCAGATGGAATTTTCCGAGCCGCACCTGCCTTGCACGCCGGTCAAGGAGTTTGCCGATCTGTACGATCCTGCCGATATCCCCGTGTGGGGTGGCTTTGAGGACGCATATGAGAACAAGCCCTATATCCAGCGTCAACAGCGCATCAACTGGAATACCGAGGATAAGGATTGGGCGTTCTTTGCACCTATTGTGGCAAGATATTACGCTTGGATCTCGCAGATCGACGACGCCATCGGTCGCGTGCTGGATTGGCTGGAATCTCACGGCAAGCTGCAGGATACCGTCATTATCTACACCTCGGATCACGGCGACTACTGCGGTGACCGCAGACAGATGGATAAGCACTACGCCATGTACGAGGAGATCACGCACATTCCGCACCTGTGGCATTGCCCCGCAAGATTTGCGCAGGGACTTACAAGCCATGCGCTTAACACAAACGCCTTGGATATCCCCGTGACCATTATGGATATGTTGGGGCTGCCGACCGACGGCATGGTAGGCAAGAGCCTTTTGCCCGTGCTCAAGGGGGAGACCGCTGCCCACCGCGACGCGGTCATGGTGACCTATAACGGGCAGCAGTTCGGTCTTTTCTCGCAGAGAATGCTGCGCATGGGCGATATCAAGTACACGTGGAATCTGACCGATACCGATGAGCTGTACGACCTGGCAAGTGATCCTTACGAGTTGCATAACCTCATTGGCGACCCTGATTACGCCGAAACCCTGCAAAGTATGCGCCACAGATTGCTTGCCGAGCTGCAGGCAGAGAATGATTGCATGCTCAACGGCTGGACCGAGCAGCAGCTGCGCCTTGGCAGAAAGCTGTAATATGAACGAGTCGGCACAAAAAATCACGCCCTTTTTGGAGGACGTGTACCTGTATGATCTCAATCACCCCGAAATGCCGCCTTTGGCATACCGCAGCGCACGCGGCGGGGAAGAGCAGCCCGATCTGTTTTCGCTGCTTGATCTGCCTGCACGGGAGTGGAACGAGGTGGCTTTGCGCTTATATCAAGGCGCCGTGTACCTGTCGGCAAAAGGCGGTGCGATCTTGATTCCCGTGTTCGGGGGCATGGGGCACTTTGCTTTCGCGGTCAAAACCGCGCTCTCCTTGCAGGCACTTGCGTACGTGTATCAATGCGCGGGGCAGACAGCGGATGCCGATGCACCGATCAGGCAAGCCGTGCCAAAGCTGACTGCGCGTGAGCGCGAGGCGGCAGAAAGTGCGGCGCGCACCGCATCAGAGCTGCGATTGCTTATCGACATGTGCGGGAATGTGCACGGTGCATATGATGCAGAGGAATGCATTGAAAGTGCTGCGAAGCTCATGGGAGTATCGCTTATGCCGCGTGAAAGGGTTGAGGCAGCTCCTATGCAAGTGCAGGGGATATTGCCCGATGCAGGGCATGTGGGGCAGGTATTATTGATCTGCGTGATGACGCTTTTGTCGGTCATGCGCAACGAGGCGCACGCGCGGAGCGGTTGGCTGTATGCTGCGTGGTGCGAGGAAGGATATACTTTGCAGGCGTTTCTTCGCTATGGGGAGAATGCCGAGCCCGTTCTGCTTGCGCATTTGCGTGCCGTGCTGGAAGACCACGGCATATGCGTTGGCGCTCGCACAGGCTCCTTGCCCGTCAAACCGCCAAAGCAATATGCGTATATGACGCATAAGATCACCGATCCGTATAAGCCCTTATGTGCGCGTTGCGGGTGTCTGGACGTGCATTGCGCGAGCTGCACAGCGGTGCAATGGGCGGTCCTGCCTTATGTGTGCGATGCTGCGCTGCTTGGCATCAAGGCACTACCGCGCTTTGAGAATTGAATAAAAAACGAGGCTGTTTCCTTGGAAACAGCCTCGAAATATTTTGTCTTGATTACTCTGCAGGCTCGGTTTCGGGAGCGGTAGTCTCCTCACCCTTGGTGGTAACTTCCTCGCCTACACCGGAAATGACGATCTTGTTAACGTATTCTGCAGCCTTGGAGCCTTCGGGAGCGGTGATAACGCTCTTGAGCTCGGACCAGAAGATGTAGTCGCCGAATTCAATGGTCTCGGAGGTGGTGTTGATCTTGATCTCGGTCAGGTGGTTGCACTGGTAGAATGCAAGATCACCGATGATGGTGGTAGCAGCGGGAATGTCCAGCGTGGTCAGACCCTGGCAGCCGAAGAATGCAGCGGAGCCGATCTCTTCCAGCGTTGCGGGGAAATTGATCGCGGTCAAGCCCTTGCAGCCGTAGAATGCGAAATCACCGATCTTGGTCATTGCATCGGACAGCGTGATCTTGGTCAGATTATAGCAGCCGTGGAAAGCACCCTCGCCAACAGAAACGACTTTGCTGGGAAGCACAACCTCGGTAAGGCCCGTGCAGCCTGCAAATGCCCAATCGCCGATGGTCAAAACGGTTTCGGGAATGGTGATGGCGGTCAAAGCGGTGCAATAATAGAACGCCTGGTCGTCAATACCGACGATCTTTCTGACGTTATCTTCATTATTAGCGTTTTCTTCCAACGAAGCAACGGTAACCTCTGCAGGAATGACAACTGCGTGAGGCTCAGCCTTACCAACGTAGCCGGTGATCACAGCGGTGTTACCGCCTGCTTCAGCAAACGTAAAAGTGCCTGTTTCAGTTACATAAGTGTAGTTGGGAGCAACGTATTCGTTGATGGAGGTCAAGTCACCCTTGGAAGCGTCACAAGCAACCATTGCAACGATCATAACAAGGACAATTGCTACGGCAAGAATCTTTTTCATATGGAACTCCTTTAGATTTGAATATAAGTATTCATGATTAAATAAATTATACAACATATTCCCTCAAATGTCAAGAGAAAAGTGAGGGGACTTTGTAAATAATTTGCGCATATTTACCGACCGAGCAGGGAAAGCAGCATGTCGATGCCGTAAAGCAGCACCAGATGCGCGGGATAGAAGATGTAAAAGAAGTATTTGAGCTTGTGTTTGCCGGGCTTGCCGTTATACAGTGCCAAGGGCAGAAGTGCAAGCAAGGACCACGTGCGCGGCGTTGCGGAGCCTTCCAGATTGCAGGCAAGCATGCAGGTGCCTGCCGCAGCACCGCCGAATTTGCCCCATCGGCTGCTGCCGCCCAGATAGATCAGTACGGGGAGAAAAATGCCCGTCAAGCCGTAGTCCACGATGATAAAGTGATTGAGCACGAACACGCCGCCAAGCGCGAGGGCAAGCAACACGGAGCAGACTGCAATGTTCGCGGGGTGGGGAAGCGCGCGCTTGCAGATCTTTTGGTAAATGCCCGAGATCGGATTTTTTTGCTTTTTGCAGGCGCAGATCAGCGCGTCAATCAAGGTCAGCAGTACGATCGAGAGCGAAAAGGTGATCAGAATGCCAAGGTAGATCTCTTTGGAAACAAAATCGTACACGATCTGACAAAGCACGCCGAGCATAAAGATGCGCAAAAAATATTTCAGCCTGCTGCGCGTGTGCCGAAATCCCTCGGCAATGCAAAGGGCGTAGAGGGGAAGCCCTATTCTGCCTAAAATGCGCAGCCACCAAGCACCGGGGAACAGGATCATGCCCGTATGGTCGAGCAGCATGGATACGGACGCTATGATTTTGATCCAGAAAATCGACAAAACAACACCCCCTCTTTTTTGGCTTTTTTTCATTATAACACAAAACTCGAATTTTGGCAAGTATATCTGCTTGACAAACCCACCCGTTTTATGGTAAAATCAAGCCATGAATTTACAGGAGATTATCATAGATGAACTTTAAGCAGCTTTTAGACAGTAAGGAATATCCTTTTTCGGGCGCGCCCGTCATCGCGTTTCTCGGTGACAGCGTCACACACGGTGCTTTTGAGTGCGTGGACGGCGGCTGCGGCTGCGCCTTTGACTTTGCGGCGGTGTATCATAACCGTCTGCGCCTGCTGATCTCGCAAAAGTATGAGTGGGTGCCCGTCAGCGTCATCAACGCGGGCGTGGCAGGCGATACGGCTGCGGGGGGACTGGAGAGATTGGAGCGAGACGTGATTGAGCGCCGCCCCGATCTTTGTGTGGTCTGCTACGGGCTCAATGACGTCAACGGTGAGATCGATGCGTACACGAGTGCTTTGCGCGGCATTTTTACAAGATTGCGCGAGGCGGGGATCGAGACGCTGTTCATGACCCCCAATATGCTCAATACGCGCGTGGACGAGAGCGTGCTGCCCGAGCTGACCGTGTATGCCGAGGTGACTGCGGGCATGCAGAACGGCGGCAAAATGGATGCATTTATGGAAGCGGCAAAGGGCGTGGCATTTGATTGCGGCGTGGCAGTGGCGGATGCATACGCTTTGTGGAAGCAGATGGCGCAGAGCGGTATGGATACCACGGCGCTGCTTGCCAACGGCATCAATCATCCCTGCAGAGAGATGCACGGCATGTTTGCCGAGCTTTTGTATGAAACCATCTTTGGAGCGATGTCCACCATGCCCGAGCCCGAGGCAGTGCCCGAGGAGATCCCCGAGGTGGGCGAGGAGATCACACCTTTGGAGTTTGATGACGAGGCAAAGCAGGACGCACCAATCGATGAAAGTTTTTGATCGACCTTTTTTCAAAAAGGGCGCGGGTCAAGGGCAGAGCCCTTGTCGCCCTCCGCAGAGGGCGAAACATCTTCAACGCCGTTTTTTGGTTCTTTTTTGCGGCTACTCCGTCAAAAAAGAACGTAGAGAACTTCCTCACATAACATCCCAACAAAACAAGCGACCTTGGAAAATCCAAGGTCGCTTATCTTTTGCTTTGCTTATTCTGTTACAAACTCCAGCTTTTCCACATCCAAGCGTTCACCGTTGAGCACGTAGTAGTATCCGTCTACATACACGCCGCGCATTTCGGTCAGAGCACCGCTGTTTTCGCTATACTCCAGGTGCAATACCTCGTTGAGGTTCTCACCGTCAAAGTGCAGCACGATATAGCCGTTGCGGTAGTCGTCCCACTTGTAAACGCCATCACCAAGGTCGATCTTGTCCCAGGTGTGAATGCCCATACCGACAAGGCCGTTTTCGCGGTCGATATAGTAGCACTTGTAGTCGGTGACGTAATCGGTGAATTTCATTTCCCACTTGCAGTAAGACTCCACGTCGGTCTCGCCCTCTGTGTAGATCTCAAGCTTGAGCACGTGCCACTCGTCACCCTGACCGATACCGAGGAGGTATCCGTCCGCAAAGTTGACAAGGCTGGTGGAGAATCCTGCAATCGTACCGGTTTCCTTGACCGTGATGTTGTCAAGGTCGGAAAGGTCAAAGAAGAACACGGGGTCTGTCTGCTGGATAGCGGTGCAAACGTAGGCTTGCGTGCCGTCAAAGCGTGCCGAGCGTACCGTCTCGCCCTTGGGTGCGAATTGCTCAACCGAAGCGATCACACTCATGGTGTCAAGGTCAATGACGTACAGATTTGCGTTGGTGTCGCCTCTGAAAGCGGGCATAAGATCGGCAGTACCAAATAAGCTGTCCGAGGAAACGTAACGTGCGCTGCTCTCGGTGGTGGTCGCCACGCGCAAGGTGTTCTCGTATTCGTCCATGCTGTACTGATCCAGCACGTAGCCGTCCACGATCACAGAGCCGCGCTTTTCAAAGCCGTCCGCACCGTAGGCGATGCAGGAGATCTCGCTGACCGTGATATAGGGCTGCTGACCGTTCTTGATCTGCCCGTATTCGGCGTATTGGCGGGTGGCGTAGATCGCGCCCTTGGATACGTAAACGTCCTGCGAGTAGGAAAGGTAAGCGGCGGTGTCCTTGACCGTCGTACCCGTGTCATCCATGAGCAGCATGACCGTATAGCTTGCGCTGCTCAGCGTTTCGGGGCAAACGATGTCGTCGGGGGAGATGAATTGCATTTCACCGTTTTGCTCCACGCTGGGGATATAGGTGGATACGTTGTCAAAATCGGTCTTGCGTTGGCAACGCATGGTGGTCATGACCAGAAGCCCGTGCTCGGTCAGACGCGAGGAGAGATACGTGCCCGAAACGTCCACGTTGGAGATCTCCTTGACGCTTGCGGGATCGCTGACGTCCAGCGTCACGACCTTGAGATAGGTGGAGTAGGTGCTCTGCTTTTTGTGTGTATAGTGGCAGAGCACGGTGACGGTGGTGCAGTCCGCGGAGAGGAAAAACTCTTCTGCGTAAAGGTCGGCAAGACCGTACTGTCTGAGGTTGTAAGTGCCAAGCAGCTTGCTGTCCTCTCCTTCAATGCTGTAGATATACAGAGTCTGCCCCGAAAGGTAATAGATGTGCGTGTCGCTGCGCTTGATCAGATCGGCTTCGATGACGCCCGCAACCTGGTTGTCAGTGACCTCTTGGTATTGGCTGTCACCCGTGCCGTTTGCGGCGTCCCCCATAAGTCCGGGAGCAAAATCCTCCGCCTTGGCAAACAGATTGGAGGGCAGATCGAGTAACAACTCAAAGGTGTTCTTATACTCGGGCGGATCGTAATTGTACTCGTTGAGCTTTTGGATCACACCGTAGTATTCGCTGTCTGCGTATTTTTTCACGCTGGGCGGCGTGGATTTATAGGGAATAAAGAGTGCAAACGTGCCTGCGAGCAGTACAAAGCACATGCAGGCGGCGATGATGCTCAGCATGCGCATGCTCTTTCCCGAACGCTTGCGTGCAGCACCCGTGGGCGCGGCTTGGGCGACGAATTTGTCGTCCACACCGTCCAAGGACTTGAGCCATTCTTTCTTTTTCATATATCGATACCTTCTTTCTCCAGATACTCTTTGAAGGACCTGCGCGTGCGGTGCAGTGTGACCTTGACGTTGGCAGGGGACAGCCCCGTTTCGCCGGCGATCTGCTCAACGGTGCACATGTACCAATAGCGCTGCAGAAATACGATGCGCGTGCGATCGGGCAGCGTGGCAAGAAAGCCGTTGATGGCTGCGTGCAGGGCAGTCTGATCGGCAAGCGAGGGGGCGTCGTCGGGAATGCATTGCCAGTATTCATCCGCAATCTGCTGCGTTTCGGAGCCGCGCTTGTTCGCGTGGTCAAAGCCATAGCGGTCAAGTGCTAAATTGCGGGTGATCTTGCCGAGAAATGCCTGCAGGACGGTCGGACGCTCCGGGGGCATGGCGTTCCATGCGCGCACCCAGGTGTCATTGACGCATTCCTCGTCATCCTCGTGGTTGTGCAGGATGTTGTCGGCAATGCGGTAGCAGTATTTGCCGTATTTTTGTGCTGACTGTTCAATCGCTGCTTCAGAGCGCTCCCAGTACAGGGCAACGATTGTTTTGTCGTCCACGTGTGCCACCTCCTTGTGCTGTGGTGTTTTGTCCTTCATCCATAAAGACGGAATTTGGTATCGATTGGTTACACGAATTTTGAAAAAAGTTGAAAAAATTTCAAAAAAAGCCCACAAAGGGCGGACAATAAGGAGTACCGGAATTCAGGGAGGGAGCGCGAGTATCCCCCGAGTGTCATCCTGAGCGAAGCGCGTAGCGCGAAGTCGAACTTTTGCGGAATGTAGTGTCCGTTGCGCGAGCAGGACACGGAATAGAGCAAAAGCGCAAATATTCGCCAAAGGCGAATTGCAGCGGGATCTCCGATGGGTTTGCGGGGTGTCTGCTAAGCCTTTGTTTCATTTCCAAAGTAATCCTGAACCGATTACGTTCAAATGTTACTTTGTGCAGACAAGCGTGTCATAAACCGTTTACAGATCCCGCTGCGCGCCCGTCGCGCTTGCGGTTTTGCTCCGCTTCGCGCTTTGCGCTGCACTATGCAAAACTTCGACTTCGCAAAAATCCCAATCGAGATCCTTCGCTTGGCACGAGGATGACAGATTGGGTTTTTTGCTACGCTCAGGATGACACTCGGGGTGGCGTTTATTTGTGATACGGCGTGCCCTTGATGATGGTCATGGCGCGGTAGGTTGCTTCCAGCAAAATAACGCGCATGAGCTGGTGCGGAAAGGTGAGTGCCGATACGGACAGGCGCAGGTCACACGCGCTCTTGACGGCGGGGGCAAGCCCGAACGACGAGCCGATGACCAAAACCACCTCGCTGTGCGTCTGTCCAATCTCCTCAAATCTCTTTGCAAGCTGCTCGCTTGAGAGCTGCTTGCCCTCCACGCAAAGCGCAATCTTAAAGGCGCGCGGTGACATATTTGCCAAGATCTGCTTGGCTTCTGCCTCCAACGCTGCTTCAATCTCCTTTGCGGAGGGCTTGTCCGAGAGCTTGACCTCGGCTAAGTTCACCTCGGTGAACTTGCAGTAAGCTCCCAGCCTTTTTTTGTATTCCTCGGCAGCCTCGCGCAAGTACGATTCCTTGAGCGTGCCGATGGTGATGAGTTTTACGTTGAGCATACGTTCTCCTTACGGTACAATAAAAATGAAAATTTGCAAGGCAAATTTTTACCGCAACGTTCCGCATTATGCGGAGCATTTCTCTCACGCGCAGCGTGAATTTCACTTTTGCAAAGCAAAAATTTCACATTTCGCCCTGCGGCGAAATATTTCATTGCACGTAAGTTGGTTACGGAAGTAACCAACTTACGTGCACGGGGTCCGCCACGCGCAGATTGAAATCCTTGTCGCCAATGGCGCAAAAGGTTTCGTGAAAGGCAAGGCGGGGAGTGTTATTCTGCTCGGAAAGGTGCGCCAGCAGTATGTTCTTGGTGCCGGATGCGTAAAGCTGTGCTGCAACGGCGGCGCATTCCTCGTTGGGCAGGTGTCCCTTCTTACCGCTGATGCGCAGCTTGAGATCATAGGGGTAAGGCCCGTCCATGAGCATGTCGGGGTCGTGATTGGATTCTAATACCACGCTCTCGCAGCCAAGCAGATTTTGCATGATCTCGTCTGTGACGTGCCCGATGTCGGTTGCGTATGCAATGGTCGTCGGCACCTCACCGCCAATCGTGATGCGGTAGCCAACCGAGGCGCGGCTGTCGTGCGGCGTGCGGAACGCCTGCACGGTCATGTCGCCCACTTGCACCTGACAAGAGGCAGCGTCGGGATACACGTGCAAAAGCTCTCCGAGATGCGGCGCGTTCTGATAAATGCGCTCTGCGCTCGCCCTTTGCACGTGAATGGGCAGGGGATGGTGCTTGCAGAAGACGGAAAGCGCATCGACGTGGTCGCGGTGCTCGTGTGTGATGAACACCGCGTCCAGTGCGTCGGGAGAAACCCCGATCTCGGCAAGTGCTGCCGAGACAGCCTTGCAGTTCTTGCCCATGTCGATCAGGATCTTCGCCCGAGGCGTTTCTATATACGTGCAGTTGCCCTTGGAGCCGGAAAACAGAGTACAGATACGGTAGCTTGCCATGCGCTTACCCCAGCATGCCGCCAAACAGCGTGGGAATGGCGGTCAGAATCAAAAAGTCGATGGCAAGCGGGACAAATGCGGCAAACAGTACCACGATCATCCATTTGGATTTGCGCTTGCGCTCCACACCGCTTTGAATGAACGCGAGCTTTTCGTGCTCGCTCATGGTGTCGGGCAGCATTTCGGGGGTGATATTATCGCGCGTAAAGCCGCGGTTGTAAATAATGTAAGCAATCAGAAAGCCTGCACCGATCAAGGCGTACAGCGCCATGATACCAATGCCCATGATCTGCACCGTGATCATATCCTGGAAAAGGTGAGAATCTGCCAGCGTAACGACCGTGAAATATAAAAGCGTGGACGCCACCGAGCAGCCAAGCAGCAAAGCCATCCAAAGCTTATCCTGCTTTGTAGCGGGCTTGCGCTCGCGAGGCTTATGCTCACGTGGCGGCTGATTGGGCAGCATGGGGCTTGAGTTTCTTTGGAAAAATCCCATCTTTGCCTCCGCTTATGCGATCTTGCACGCGCCGATCTGACGGATGTGCAGGGGCAGGCATGCGCCCGCACCGAACGCACCGTCCATGACAGCGCGGAATGCTTCTACGTGCTCCGCAGGAACGAATGCCTGAATGGTGCCCGCAAAGCCGCCGCCGTGTACGCGCCAAGCTGCCTTTTTGTCAGAGAGCACCTGCTCAGCAAGGCAAAGCGCCAAGGAAAGTCCCTGCTCGTCTACTGCCTTGGTGGTGTACACGTTCTGCAAATAGCAGAAGGAGGAGCGACCGGATGCGCAAACGTGAGAAAGGAATGCGTCAAGGTCACCCGACAGCAGCGCCTCGGTCTGCGCTGCAACGCGCTCGTTTTCGGTAAAGAAGTGCATAGCACGCAAAATCGCGCGGTCGCCAAGCTCACGGCGCAATTCGGGAATAGCGGCAACCACCTCTGCGCGGTCAAGCTCGCGCAAAACCTTCTTGCCAAAGTGTGCCGCAACCGCCTTCATCTCAGCGGGAACGGATGCGTAATCGTCGGTCAGATCTGCGTGGTTGCCGCCCGTGTTGACGATGCACAGCGCGTATCCCGCAGCCGTGATGTCAAAGGGCACGCCGCGAATAACGGGAGCGGAAGGGTCTGCAAAGTCAATGGCAACAATGCCGCCGTGCGCGCAGGCAACCTGGTCCATCAGACCGCAGGGCTTGCCAAAGAACTGATTTTCAGCCTTCTGTGACATTTTGGCGATCTCTACATTGTCAACCTTGCCGTCATTATATAAATAGTTGAGAATGTTACCGATCATGTCCTCGAACGCAGCGGAGGAGGAAATGCCCGAGCCCTTGAGCACGGCGGAGGTGGTGTAGGCGTCAAAGCCGCCCGTGCACAGACCGTTCTGCACAAACTGTGCGCTCATGCCCGCAATGATGGATGCGGAAGAGGCAAACTTGGCAGGATCGGGAGTAGTATATGCAGCAATATCCACCACGTCCTGGTCAAATCCCTCGCTCTTGACGCGGATAACGTTCTCCTCGTTGGCTGATGCTACTGCGATAATGTCAAGGTCAATGGCTGCAGCGACCACGCAGCCATAGTTATGGTCGGTGTGGTTGCCCGAAAGCTCGCTTCTGCCCGAAACGGAGAACAGGGAAACGTCGCGGTCTGCACCGTACAGCGCTGCAAATTCGTCTAAAGCCTTTGCGTAGCGCGCCTGCTGCGCTGCGACTGCACCGGCACCGTAAACCTCGGTAAGTCTTGCGTTGAGTTCACCTGCCAGCAGGGCGTTCTTCATATCTGCAATTTTCATAGCATATACTCCTTTGCAAATTAAAGCTGTGTTTTGATCTTTTCCAGGCAATCCTGGCAGATGCGCTTGTTGTTGAAGTAAACTACGCGGTCTGCATTGTTGCAGAATACGCAAGCGGGCTGATACTTCTGCAGGATAATGCGATTTTCGTCAATAAAGATCTCAAGAGGATCTTTTTCGTTAATGTCCATAGTCTGACGAATGCTGATGGGCAGTACGATTCTGCCAAGCTCGTCTACCTTACGTACGACACCGGTTGATTTCATAGTTGTATCTCCTTTTATATGGTATTAAAATTTTCACGTTTATATTATAAATCAATTCGCGGATTTTGTCAATACGAAAATGGAAATAAATGGAGAAATTTCAGAAAAATTGGCATTCTTGGAAATGCTTTGTCGTAGTGGCGCGAAGCGTGTCGAAGCGCGCCGCGCGCTTTTATTTCTTTGCACTTGCCGTTGCAATATTTCTCCCAAATTTGTCAATACTTATACCAATAAGTATATCCGGAGGTCAATATGTTCAAGGGTGCGCAAAAGAGAATGTATGTGGTCAAGTTGGGGCAGGAGTCGCCGTTTGAGGAGGCGTATTTCGTGCTCAAGCGGGAGTGTGAGGCGGTAGAGGGCAAGGATATGGTCAGCGAGGCGGCGCGTATTATCAGGCAGAGTGCAGGGCAGGAGTGCAAACAAACAAGCGATAAAAAACGCATCTGGCAGAGCGTGCTGATCTTTGCCTGCGGACTTGTGACGGGAGGCGGAATTGCTGCTGCAATCTGTCTTTTGGTGTAAGGTTTTGCGCTCCTGTTGACAAATGCGCGAAAATGTGATATACTCAATATATCTATTGTGATCGTTTTGAAATGAGATCGTTTCATTTCTGAAAATACAAATTGAATTTGAGCTCTGTTGCACGCTTGGGGGACGATATACCAAGCGGAGAGGGGCTCGGCTTTTTGTGCGCCCATGTAAAGAAAGGAGATCCGCGCGCACACGGAAAAGAGTATGGCAAAGCAAACAGGCAGAGGCGGCGCGACCGCCAAGCAATCCAACAGAAAAAAGAGCGAGAGCAAGAGCATGCAGGATAAGATCATTAACGCAGCTCTTGAGGAGATCTATGCAAGCGTAGAGGCGGAGCAAAAGAAAACCTCCGTAAAAGCACCGAAGCAAAAGAAGGAAAAGCAGCCCAAGCCCGAGGTGGCAGAACAGGCAGAATCCAAGGCGGCAAAGCAGGCAGAGCCCAAGGCGGCACCCCAAAAGCAATCCCGCAAGCCTGCAAAGAAAGCGGAAAAGCCCGAAAAGGCAGCAAAGCAAGCAGAGCTTGCCGCTCTCGCGGCAGCACCTGCATCCGAAAAGCCCGCACCCGAAAAGCCTGCATCCGAACGCAAAACACATGTGCGCAAGGGCAACCGCAAGGCAGAAAAGGCAAACACGGACAAGGGAAGAGCTGTCGATCCTGTACAGATCAAGCGTGACCCCGAGGCGCGTCTGCGCGTCATTCCCCTGGGAGGCTTGATGGAGGTAGGCAAGAACATGACGCTGTTCGAGTGCGGCGACGAGATTCTGATCGTGGACTGCGGCATCGGTTTCCCCGACGAGGATATGCCCGGCATCGACCTTGTCATTCCCGACATGTCGTATCTGGAAACCAACCGCGACAAGATCAAAGGCATTGTCATCACGCACGGACATGAGGACCACATCGGTGCTATTCCGTATTTTCTGCGCACCTTCAACGCACCCGTTTGGGGCACAAAGCTCTCTTTGGGTATTTTGAAAAATAAATTGGAAGAATTCAAGCTGCCGTGGCAGGCGGATCTGCGCTGCGTGCAGGCAGGGGACAGTATTGCCGTAGGCAAGCAGTTCGGCGTGGAGTTCATCCGCGTCAACCACTCGATCGCAGACGCTTGCGCACTTGCCATCAGCACCCCGGTGGGTTTGGTGGTGCACTCGGGTGACTTTAAGCTGGATCTGACCCCCATTGAAGGTGAGGTCATGAACCTGACGCGCCTTGGTGAGCTTGGCAAGCAGGGCGTGGCGCTGCTTTTGTGTGAGTCCACCAATGCAGAGCGTCCCGGTTATACGCCCTCTGAGAAAAAGGTGGGCGAATCGCTGGAGTATATCTTCTCGGTCAACAAAAATAAGCGTATCGTGATCGCCACCTTCTCGTCCAACGTGCACCGCGTGCAGCAGATCATCGATACCAGCGTGCGCCACGGCAGAAAGGTTGCCATTACCGGTCGCAGCATGCTCAACATCGTCAGCGCTGCAAGAGAGCTGAGCTATATGACCGTGCCGGACGGCGTGATCGTGGAGCTGGCGGAGATCAAGAAATACAAGCCCGAGCAGCTGACGCTTGTCACCACCGGCAGCCAGGGTGAGCCCATGTCGGCGCTTTACCGCATGGCGTTCGGTGAGCACAGAGAGGTTACGCTCGGTCCTTCCGATCTGGTCGTTTTGTCCGCAAGTGCCATTCCCGGCAACGAGAGTCTGATCAACCGCATCGTCAACGAGATCTCCAAGATGGGCGTCAAGGTGCTGCACGACTCCGTGGTGGAGGTGCACGTTTCGGGACACGCCTGCCAGGAGGAGATCAAGCTGATGCAGGCACTGACAAAGCCTACCTATTATATGCCCGTTCACGGTGAATACAAGCATCTGGCTGCCAACGCTGAGCTGGCAAGAAGCATGGGCGTGCCTGCCGATCATATCTTTATTTCGGATATCGGCCGCGTGCTGGAGCTGAGCGCGGATGGCGCAAGGTTTGCAGAGACCGTGCCCTCAGGCAAGGTGCTGGTGGACGGCTCCGGTGTGGGTGACGTGGGTAATATCGTGCTGCGTGACCGTAAGCATCTGTCGCAGGATGGCTTGATCGTGGTGGTCGCTACCGTGGACATGCACGCAAGATACGTGCTGTCGGGTCCCGATATCGTTTCGCGCGGATTTGTGTACGTGCGTGAATCGGAGGATCTGATGGAGCAGATGCGCACGGTTGCCGCGCAGGCAATGGATAAGAGCCTGTCGGGCAGGGACGCGGATTTCTACGCAATCAAGAACCGCGTCAAGGATGATCTTGGCAAGTTCATTTACCAGCAGACCAAGCGCAGACCCATGATTCTGCCCGTGATCATGAACGTTTAACGGCCAAATTGGCAGAAAAAGGCGAAAAATGCGAAAAATTAAGTATTTGTTTACAAATCGATTATATTTGAATGCCATATATGCGCTATAATATTGCGTGACTGTTTTATACGGGGGTACTATACCCCCAGAATAACATAATCAAAAAATACTACACAGAGGTGACCCTGACATGGGAAAAGGAAACAGAAGCAGAATTGAAAGAGCCATGAACGAGTCTGCTAAGGAAAGCAAGAACGTTCAGGCGAAAAAGAGCAAGGTATCCGGCGCGGGTATCTTCGTTGCGGTTGCAGCAATTCTGGTCGTAGTTGCTCTGCTGATCGGTGCGATCGGCGTAGTCAACGACCGCGGTTGGTTTGCACGCACCAAGAACGTAGTGAAAGTTGAAGGCGCAAACGGCGAAGTCTTTGAAGTAGACGGCGCTATGATGACCTACTTCTTCACCACACAGTTCAACAACATCTATCAGACCTATTATCAGATGCTCTCGTCCTACGCTTCCGGCTCGGACGTAAACTCCATGGTTTATCAGTACATGGGCATTGCAGATCCCAACAAGTCGCTCAAGGATCAGAACATGAAGGTTGCGGAGGGTGCAGATCCCATTACCGCATTCGATTACTACATGAATCTGACCGAGCAGTACGTAACCCGTATGCTGACCTACTGCCAGTTTGCATCCAAGGCAGGTCTTGCACTGACCGATGAGGACAAGGAAGAGATCAACCACACCCTCGAAGAGCTCAAGAAGTCTTTCGAGAGCGAGAAGGCTATGTACGATCAGTATGCAGCGCTTGGATTGAGCATTTCTTATCCCTATAAGAACTTCAACGAGTATCTGGCAGGCAACTACGGTGCAGGCGTGAATGAAAGAGACGTTCGCAACTGCCTGGAGCTGGTTACGCTGGCTGCAAAGTTCGAGGAGAAGCTGACCGATGAAAAGAAGCAGGGAATTCTCGGCGATAAGGCAAATACCGCTGTTGAGGAATACGTAAAGGAAAATCCCGCAGCATTCCTGATGGCTGATCACTACAGCTATGCATTCTCCGTAAGCAACAAGGGCAAGACCGACGCCGAGTTCGAGGCTGACAAGAAGGAAATGCTCGAAAAGGCACAGAACCTGGCTAAGGCTGAGGGCAAGGAAGCTTTCAAGGCTGCCGTAATCGACCTGCTGGTTGCAAGTGCAAAGGAAAACTACCGTGACACCAACTGGAATCAGTATCTCAAGGAGAACAACAACGACGAGACTCTGGCTAACGAGGCTCTTGAGAAGTACTTCAACGAGACTTATACCGATGAAAAGAAGAATGAAATGTTCGAGGATACCTTGACCGAAGGCTTCAAGTATCCCACTACCCACACCGATCTGAGCAAGTGGATCTTCGGTTACGAGGCTACCGCATGCAAGGATAAGACCTGCTCTCACACCAAGGAAGAGGATCACGAGAAGGACGTTGTAGCTGCAAAGCCCGGCGATATCACCTACTTTGAGAACACTTCCACCAAGGAAGAGACCGTAAAGACGGAAGAGACCACCACCGCAGGCACCACCGCTGAGGAGACCACTACCGACGCAGCTGCTCCCGCTTCCGAGGAAGCAACCACCAAGGAGGAGACCACTACCAAGGCTCCCACCTCCACTCCCTCCGGCAACAAGGTTAAGGTTACCACCTACACCGTAACCGTTTACCTGCTGGAAAAGGAAGCTTACCGCAACACCGAGATCACCAAGCACTTCGGTTACGTTATGTTCGCAACCAAGGCTGATGCAGAGAAGTTCTACGCTGAGTTCTCCAAGGGCGACATGAATAAGGACACCTTGGTTGAGACCGTTGAGAAGATGCACGAGGAGCTCAAGCCCTTCGCTTACGACGGCGTTGAGGACTACCTGGTAGGAGATCTGGAAGACCAGAACGTACAGGGTGCTGACAAGTGGCTCAGAGACGCTAAGGCAGGCACCTGCTCCGGCGTGACCGAGCTGACTTACGCAACCTCTACTACCGTTGACGGCAAGCCCAAGGATCCCAAGACCTACTACTCCGTACTGGTTTACGATCAGGATGGCTACGAGGCTTGGTACAGCGATGCACTTACCGGTGCAACCGTTGACGCTATGGACGACTGGTTCGAGGAGAACGGTCTGGAGCTGACCTTCGACGAGGCATCCTACAAGTATATCAAGGCTTAATCAAATACAGGCAAAGTGGCATGGACGCGTCCGTGCCATTTTGTCCATTTGCTGCATATCATATAAGGAATTTTGGAAAAGGGGAAATGCTATGATTATCAATCCCAAAGAGACTACGGTTGCGTACCGTTGCCCGGCGTGCGGCGCAGGCGTTATGAGCGCAGTGGGCATTTTTGCACTCAGTGCGGAAATGATCAAGCTCAAATGCACCTGCGGACAGAGCGAGATGAAGATCGTATACAGTAACGAAGGACAGGTCAGACTCAGCGTGCCTTGCATGTTCTGCCCTCAGCCTCACAGCTTTGTGGTGAATAAAAACGTATTCTTCGGTAAGGATCTGTTTTCCTTGCAGTGCCCTTATTCGGATGTCAATATTGCATGTATCGGCGAGACCAATCAGGTCAAGGCAGAGCTTGCAAGAACCGAGCTGGAGCTTCTGGATATGCTTGCAGAGAACGGCATTGACGATCTGAGTGCCTTGCAGAGCGACGAGGAGCAAACGCTGACCGATCCGCAGATCTTTGATATCATTATGTTCGTTATTAACGATCTGGATGCCGAGGGTAAGATCTATTGTAAGTGTCCGCCCAAAGCCCCGCTGCCCGACGGCGTGCTGCCGGGCGAGGAGGAGGGAAGATACGAAGCCCAGGTGCTGGACGGTGGCATTTTGATCACCTGCCGCGATTGCGGTGCTTCGCGCGTCATTCCCACAGATTCGCTGTTGGGCGCACACGCATTCTTGAATTGCGACAGCTTGAAGCTTGAATAACAAAATCCCCTTGCGGCTGTGCCGCAAGGGGATCTCTTTTGGGGCAGGCGTGTTATCTGCAGCCACCGCAGCCGCCACCGTAGTTGTTGCCGCAGCCACCGCAGCAGTAGATGAGGATGATAGCAAGGATGATCAGCCAAACCCAGTTATCTTCAAACAGATTGCACAGACAGTTGTTCATAAAAAACCTCCGAGAATGAAATAGCCATAAGGCTTAGAAGCATTGCCGCTTCTCACTATCATTCTATGTCGAAGGCTTGGATGTGTTCCGACTTTTTGTCGGTGCGTGACGAAAAAAACGGACAGAGAACGCGTTCTCTGTCCGTTTATGTATTTTAATCGATCTTGACGGGCATACCCAGTCTGTCGGATTCAAAAGCAGCCTCCATGATCTTCATGACGAACATCATCTGCTCGTGAGTGACGATCTGCTGCTCCTCACCGTCAATTGCCTTGACGAAGTTGCGGTAGAAGTCATGCACGTCAGCTGCGGGCTGAGGAATGGACTTCTCGGTAATCGATTTTTCATCTCTGGGAGCCATGGTCTTGGTCAAGCCGGCTGCGGTCTGAATGGGCTTTGCGTCCTTGATTGACCAGTCGTGGCAATATACGATGCGGCAGGGCTGCAGCCAATCGGGGATCATGGCAGAGCCGTTGTTACCGGACATGTAGAAACGAGGCATATTGATAAAGTTGGAGGTACCAACCTCAACGTGGCAGGTCAGGGCACCCTCGTAGAACATATCCAGCTTAAAGCCGTCGTCTACCTCGTCGTTGGTGATGTGGTCGCACTTGCACCAAACGCTCTCCAGCTTACGGTCGTCCACGATGTTGACGATCTGGTCGATCAGGTGCACGCCCCAGTCCAGCATCATGCCGCCGCCGTGCTCCTTTTTGCCTCTCCAGTCACCGGGAATGCCGCGAGAGCCGTGTACGCGGGACTCCATGGAGTACACTCTGCCAAGGTCACCGCTGTGGTAAACGTCACGCATGACCAAAAATTCACCGTCCCAACGGCGGTTCTGGTGCACGGTAAAGCGTCTGTCATACTTATGGGAAGCGTCGATCATTTCCTGCAGATCTGCAGAGGAAAGCGTAACGGGCTTTTCCGAAATGACGTGCTTGCCTGCCTCCATAGCCGCAATTGCAAGGGGCTTGTGCATATCGTTGGGTACTGCAATTACCAGAAAATCGACCTCGGGATCAGCCAGTACCGCTTCAAAAGAGGGATATGCATAAATGCCGATCTCCTTTGCTGCTTGGTTGCGTTCGGGTTTAATATCGTAAACGCCCTTCAAATTGACAACGTCATTGCTTCTCTGGAAGTGGCAGTGCCAGCCGCCCATGCCGCCAAAGCCAATGACTACCGCATTTTTCTTTGCCATAATGTATCTCCTTTTTTATGCGTGTAAATAACTTTACAAGTGTATTATAAGACAAAAAATGCGCATAAACAAGACATAATTGGGCGTTTGTCGGAACAATGTTGCTGTATTTTATCGTGCGAAAATATTTTTTGTGCACAGTGCAAGAAATTTTCAAAATGCTCTTGTGAAAAACGCGAAAATCGGGTATAATAAGATGATTATTCATGTTTTAATGAGGAATATTATGGCAAATAACGAGAGAATGAACAAGATCCGCAACTTCTCCATCATTGCGCACATTGACCACGGTAAGAGCACGCTGGCAGATAGACTTCTGGAGGCGACGAGCACCGTATCCAAGCGCGAAATGGAAGAGCAGCTGCTGGATAATATGGACCTGGAGCGCGAGAGAGGCATTACCATTAAGGCACGTGCCGTCAAGCTGGACTATCACGCGCCAGACGGTCAGGACTACGTATATAATCTGATCGACACCCCCGGTCACGTGGACTTTAACTACGAGGTGTCGCGCTCGCTCAACGCTTGTGAGGGCGCGCTTTTGATCGTGGACGCTACGCAGGGCATTGAGGCGCAGACCTTGGCGAACGCATATCTTGCGGTGGATGCGGGGTTGGAGATCGTGCCCGTAATTAACAAGATCGACCTGCCCAGTGCCAATATTGACCGCTGCGTGGAGGAGATCGAGGATATCATCGGCATTCCCGCAGAGGGCTGCCCCGCAGTTTCCGCAAAGACGGGTCTGAATATCGAGCAGGTGCTAAAAGCCATTGCAGAGCAGATCCCCGCGCCCGAGGGCGATGAGGATGCGCCGCTCAAGGCGTTGATCTTTGACTCGTATTACGACAGCTACCTCGGCGTCGTGGTCAATATGCGCATCAAGGACGGCTGCGTCAAGGCAGGCGACCGCGTCCGCATGATGAGCAGCGGCAAGGAATTCGAAGTGGTCGAGGTGGGCAACATGGATCCCTTCGGTCTGCATAAATGCGACGCTTTGCGTGCGGGCGAGGTTGGATATCTGACTGCGTCCATCAAGTCGGTGGGTGATACGCGCGTGGGTGATACCGTGACTTTGGCATCCAATCCCGCAGACGAGCCTCTGCCCGGCTTTAAGGCTGCACAGCCCATGGTGTTTGCGGGTATTTATCCTGCGGACGGTGCAAGATATCAGGATCTGCGCGAATCTCTGGAAAAGCTGCAGCTCAATGATGCGGCATTGGAATTTGAACCCGAGACGTCTATCGCTTTGGGCTTTGGTTTCCGTTGCGGCTTCCTGGGTCTTTTGCACATGGAGATCATTGAGGAGCGATTGGAGAGAGAATTCAACCTTGATCTGATCACCACCGCGCCCAGCGTTATCTATGAGCTGACGCTCAAGGACGGCACCAAGGTGCGCATTGACAACCCCTCCAATTATCCCGCTCCCGACGAGATTGCCGAGGCGCGCGAGCCTATCGTCAAGGCGAATATCATGACTCCCACCGAGTACGTGGGTAATCTGATGGATCTGTGCCAGGACAGACGCGGCACGTTTATCGATATGAAGTACGTCGATCAGGACAGAGTCGAGCTGCACTACGAGCTGCCGCTCAACGAGATCATCTACGACTTCTTTGATGCGCTCAAGTCGCGCTCCCGCGGCTATGCGTCTTTGGACTACGAGCTGGCGGGCTACGTGCCCAGCAAGCTCTGCAAGCTGGATTTTTTGCTCAACGGAGAGCAGGTGGACGCACTTTCCTTTATCGTGCACGAGGAAAAGGCATACCCCAGAGCGCGTAAGATCGCTGAGCGACTCAAGGAGAATATCCCGAGACAGCTTTTCGAGATTCCGATCCAGGCTGCCATCGGCTCCAAGATCATTGCGCGTGAGACGGTCAAGGCAATGCGCAAGGACGTGCTTGCCAAGTGCTACGGCGGTGACATTACGCGTAAGAAGAAGCTGCTGGAAAAGCAGAAGGAAGGTAAGAAGAGAATGCGCCAGCTTGGCTCGGTGCAGGTCTCTCCCGAGGCGTTTATGGCGGTGCTCAAGCTGGGTGACGACGACTGATGCCATGAGGACACTGGGAATTTATTTGCATATACCGTTTTGCAAGAGCAAATGTCACTACTGTGACTTTTGCTCTTTTCCCAAAATGGGGGAAAACGATATGCTGGCGTACTGCCGGACGCTGCAAAAGCAGATTAGGGAGCAGGCTGCCGCGTTTGCAGGCTATCGGGTAGACACGGTGTATTTCGGCGGCGGAACGCCCACGTATCTGCCGTCTGGGCTGCTTTGCGGTCTGCTTGCCGAGGTCAAGGCTTGCTTTGACGTGTCAGAACAAGCCGAGATCACGTCCGAGTGCAATCCCGCAACCGTGGATGAGGCGTACTTGGCAGCCATGCGCGCAGCGGGCTTTAACCGCCTTAGCATCGGTGCGCAGAGCTTGCATGACGGGGAGCTGAATTTGCTTGGCAGAGCGCACACGGCAGCGGATTTTCGCGCAACGGTCAAAATGGCGCGCGCAGCGGGCTTTGAAAATATCAGTGCCGATCTTATGTACGGCATTCCGGGGCAAACGCGCGAGAGCTTTGCCGCATCGCTGCGCGGCATTTGTGCGCTGGGCGTGCAGCACGTCTCAGCCTATGCGCTCAAGATCGAGCAGGGCACACCCTTTTATCAAATGCGCCACACGCTGGAGCTGCCCGATGAGGACACCGTGGCGGACATGTACGAGGACTGCGTGGCGATCTTGGCTGAAAACGGGTTTTTGCGCTACGAGATCAGTAATTTTGCAAAGGCAGGGTATGAATCGCGCCATAATCTGAAATACTGGGAATATGGGGAATACCTCGGACTTGGCGCAGCAGCGCATTCCTTTATAGGCGGTCGCAGATATTGCTATGACAATATCCGTGCCTTTATGCAGGGTGATCCCGTGGCATCCTATGCTGATCCCGATACACCCACCGAGGCGCAGGATGAATACGTCATGGTTGGCTTGCGATTGGAGAAGGGGATCGATAAGGCTGCGTTTGCAGATCGCTTTGGCAAGGCGTTTGATGCGGTGTACGGCGAACGGCTTGCACCTTACGTTCGTGCGGGCTTTGTGCAAAATAGCCCCCAACGCTGCCGCTTTACCACCAAGGGATTTATGGTGTCCAATACCATTTTGTCGGATATCTTGGATTTTGATTAAAATATCGTTGACAAATCGGTAAAAATCGGGTACAATATAAACAGAGGATGCAAATACTTGCGCATCCGTGCATATTATGACATAAACGAGGTATATAACATGGAAAACGAAAGAGAATTTTTTACGCTGACCGATGAGGACGGCAACGAGATCGAATTTGAGCTGATCGGCACCGTTGAGGTTGAGGGTGTTACCTACCATGCAATGATCCCCGCAGACCAGCAGGGCGAAGAGCAGGGCTTTTACGAGTACGTCATTCTCAAGACCGAGGTGGATGAGGATGGCGAGGAGATGCTGGTAACGCTTGACGACGACGCTGAGTTCGACAAGGTTGCAGACATTTTTGACGACATGTTCTCTGAGGAGATCGACCTGGATCAGTAATTGATCCCCCAAAACAAACATTCATCCTGCCGTGTGCGTGATGACGCCATGATTGGGACCTACAAGATGATTAAAGGAGCCTGAACCAAAGTGGTTTGCAGACCTCCCGTGCAAGAGTTTTCGGTTGACTTGTCCCGTGCTTGCGCGGACGTTGGGAGCAGTAAAGCGGAGATTGAGAAGGCACCGCCCTGGACGGCAGGGTTCAAAAACTTGGGTCACACGGCTCGGCGGGACTTTCTTGAGTTACAAAAATCGCGTATAACATCGTTGCTCCTCGAAAGCAGCTCGACGATCGTAAGATCGCCTTCGCTTTACTTTCTCCGGTGCGCCTTGTTCTACGCGATTTTTGTTCACTCAATTTAAGCCCCGCTCAACCGCTGCGGGGGGACTGTTTTTGGGGAGAACAATTGCGGTGCGCTTCCCCCGAGCGTGTCATCCTGAGCGGAGTGCGTAGCACGGAGTCGAAGTTTTGCAGAGCGGAGCAGTGAGTGCGCAGCGGCGCAAAACCGCGAGCGTGGAACGCGCAGCGGGATCTTTGAACGGTTTTCTCAATGTCTGCTTAGCCAAAGAACTCGATTTGTGCAGATTTTCCCTCAAATCAATTGACAGAACAGATACAAGTATGTTACAATATAATTTGAACTTCATTTTACGAAAAGGGGAGAGGAATATGCGAAACAGCTCTGCCAAACGCGTGCGTCGCGTGGCGTATGACGGCTTATTTGCCGCTTTGGCGTTTGGCTTTACCTATGTGGAGTTTTTGCTGCCTATCGACCTTGGTGTACCGGGTGTCAAGTTGGGTCTTGCCAACGTGGTGGCGTTGTTTGTGCTTTACCGCGTCGGTCTTGTGGATGCCATAGCAGTCAACTTAGTGCGCATCATTCTCGCGGGCTTTTTGTTCAACGCTGCTGCCGTACCGTACAGCTTAAGCGGTGCTGCGCTGTCCTTGCTTGTCATGGTGCTGCTAAAAAAGACCAATCGCTTTTCTCCCACGGGCGTGAGTGTTGCGGGAGCGGTGGCGCACAATTTGGGACAAGTGATCTGCTCGGCTGTGCTGATGCGCACGACCGCAATCGTATGGTATTTCTTTGTGCTTGTGATCAGTGGTGTGATCGGTGGCTGTATCGTTGGACTTTTGGCGGCTTGGATCATGCGCCGTTTTGAAAAGCACGTGCGCCTTTGATGCGGCAAGTTGCAACGATGCACCAAAAAATCGTCGCTGAAATCGAGAAATAAAGCGAAAAAAACGAAAATAACGCAAAAAACTGCAAGAAAAATAAAAAAAGTTGCAAAAACCTATTGCATTCTGTTGCATGCTGGTGTATAATATTCCCATATTATTTTTGTAGAAACCCATCTGTAAAGGAGATTTTACTATGTCTTACGTTGACGAGATTATTGACAAAGTGATTGCCCGGAACCCCGGTGAACCCGAATTCCATCAGACCGTCAAGGAAGTGCTTGACTCTCTGCGCCCCGTGGTTGAGGCAAACGAAGCAAAATACCGCAGAGAAGCGCTGCTGGAGCGCATGGTCATTCCGGAGCGCATTATCATGTTCCGCGTACCGTGGGTAGACGATAAGGGTCAGGCGCAGGTCAATACCGGTTATCGCGTACAGTTCAACGGTGCGATCGGTCCTTACAAGGGCGGCCTCCGTTTCCATCCTTCCGTAAACCTTTCCATCATCAAGTTCTTGGGCTTTGAGCAGACCTTCAAGAACTCTCTGACCGGCTTGCCTATGGGCGGCGGCAAGGGTGGCTCCGACTTTGACCCCAGAGGCAAGAGCGACCGCGAGATCATGGCATTCTGCCAGAGCTTTATGTCCGAGCTGTTCCGTCACGTGGGCCCCGATACCGACGTTCCCGCAGGTGACATCGGCGTAGGCGCACGTGAGGTTGGTTATATGTACGGTCAGTACAAGAGACTGGTCAACCGCTATGAGGGCGTGCTGACCGGCAAGGGTCGTGCATACGGCGGTTCTTTGATCCGTCCCGAGGCTACCGGCTACGGCGCAGTTTACTACACCGTTGAAATGCTGGGCTACCTGGGCGAGGACATCAAGGGCAAGACCTTTGCTGTTTCCGGTTTTGGTAACGTGGCTTGGGGTACTGTCAAGAAGGTTACCGAGCTTGGCGGTAAGGTTGTGACCATTTCGGGTCCCGACGGTTACGTATATGATCCCGACGGCATTTGCACCGAGGAAAAGATCAATTATATGCTTGAAATGCGTGCATCCGGCAGAGATAAGGTGCAGGATTACGCTGATAAGTTTGGCGCACAGTTCTTCCCCGGCAAGCGTCCTTGGGAGCAGAAGGTGGATATCGTTATGCCTTGCGCAACCCAGAACGAGGTCAACCTGGACAATGCAAAGGACATCGTTGCAAACGGCGTCAAGTATTACGTAGAGGTTTCCAACATGCCCACTACCGCTGAGGCGTTTGAATACCTCAAGGAAAACGGTGTGGTCGTTGCTCCTTCCAAGGCAGTTAACGCGGGCGGCGTTGCAGTATCGGGCTTGGAAATGAGCCAGAACTCCATGCGCTACTCCTGGACGGCTGAAGAGGTTGACGCAAAGCTGCACCAGATCATGTCCGATATCTTCAAGAACTCGGTTGCCGCTGCCAACAAGTATGGCATGGGTGACGACCTGGTTGCAGGTGCAAACATCGCGGGCTTTGAAAAGGTCGCTGATGCTATGCTGGCACAGGGTATTGTCTGATAAAGATAGAAACGCCAACAGATAGGGCAGGACCAAATAAAAAATCCAACACGGACTGAAGTCCGTGTTGGATTTTTTAGTTTGAAATCATTACAATGGGTTTATTTGGCCTCTTACGAGGAGGAGAAATTCTAAATGAAACCGGATCACTTTCTATGATAACTTTTTCATCAGTTCCGTATTGCTTTATCACAAAACTGTAATTTCCATAGGCTAACCCGTTTATGGATTTAAAGTAACAATCATTATCTACTTTGTATTTTGCAAGCATTTTTTCTTGACAATATAGAAATATTTCGGTGTATAAATAGTCAGAACAACAAGGCTGAAAATAAATGTTAACCAAATCTGCTCCGGTAGAGCATTTAATGTTCGCTGCTTTTAACAGTTCGTCTTTTCTCTTCTGAGCTAATTTATCGTAATAAGTTTGTTTATCCGCTTCGACATAATTGATTTCGATAATGTAGTCATCAGCAATATCGTTTTTAAAAACAAATTTGATTTTTTGAATTCTATTGTTAAAATTCAGCACAATTTTATACCCTTGGTTTCCATTTGCTAAAATTGTACCAGTCACCGGATGCCATTCTTCATTCTTTAAAGTGAAAATGCCATCTATACATTCCGGTAGCCTGTATTTCCTTGCAGCCAAGGTGTATTCAACAATCGTTATGTCTTCATCTTGAAAAACGGTATATGTATCGGTTTTAACATCGAATTTGCCATAAACAAAATTATTGTGTGTTGATTTTTCATTTCTTTCCAGCTCCCATATTGATGGGAAACAAGGAGAAAATATAAAATCGACATCGCTCGGCTCGCTTGTTCCGAAAAAGCAATATTTTTGATATTTGTTCATATTAATCACCCCATTTTGCAAAGATATTCGATGCAATATCGAATATCTTCTATTGTCAAGTTAACTTCCACATTATCCGAATGGAGAATGCTGTTACGTTTCATTCTCAAGTTGTTGAGCAATTTTATTGTTTTGCTGTCGCTTTTTTCAATTATGTCCTCGTCTTCTTCATACCAATGAAGCTTTTGATCACAATATTGTTTGAGCATTTCGGAGAAATTGCCTTCATATCGATAATCGTATTTCAAAATGGCTTCTAATCTGATGCATAAATTAATGATAACAATGTCCGTGTCGCCTTTATCAAGTGCCTCATAGAAAAATTCTTTGGTCAACTCCCTGATTGCGGAATCTTTGCCCAAGTTCAATGCGAAATCATCCAATATACGTTTTTTGCAAGCGGATATTTTGTAAATGATCTCTTCTAATGTTTTTGCTTCGAAAAGCCTTCTGCCATAATACCATGCCAAAAGCTCAATTTTTTTGTCTCGTTCAAAAAAATACAGATGATTGACGTTGATGTTTTTGCTGGATGCACTTCCGTTCCAATAATCAAGTATATCCTTTTCAATGGCTGCTTTATCAAATTTTGTAATATGGCGAGCTAAGCTAGAATAATCGTAATCGTGTTGTTGGCGGTTGGTGCTGTTGTCAACTGCGAATTCAAATAACTCACGCCATTTTTCCTCATTGAACCATGCAATCAAGGTTTCCACAAAATGTATGGGGTATTTTTGAATCGCACTGCTTGCCAATGTATAATTCTTGGTCGCAAGAATTTCATCAATGCTCAATATTCCTTTATGGATTGCAGATTGAATTGTCAATTCATCTGCGCTTACATTTTTCGAAGCTTTTAACTTTGCGATTCTGATAATATCGTCATCAATTGATGCCAACCCAAACTTAACGTTAAAAAGATGCAATTCTTCCGCAAGATCGACTTTTTCGTTTTCAATAAGCCATTCGATTGTTGATATTCTTATTGCAACGATAGGATTTTTTCTTGTAGCAGTATTCAGAGGAGTTTCATAGCTATACCAATCGCTGCTATTTTTACAATTGCTATCTTTTTTGACTTCATTGATCAATGCGAAAGAGGCTTGGTTCATTTCTTGTAAAAAGGTATAATATTTTTCAAATAAAGGCTGATTGCCGTTTATTAATGCCAACTCTAACAAATAAGATAGTCCAATGTCCCAAATCGCCTTGCAAGATGTGTTGCCAATATCGCGTTTAGAAAAAAGAGTGTCAAAAACAGGTGCGGCAATAGTTTTATCAGTTGTCAATAGTTCGAACATGTTTTTTAAATGTGAACTATTCAGATCTTTTTCCTCCAAGGATGTCAGCGCAAGCCAAAACCTATCGTCTTTGGTATTGTATTGGCTATGCGAAACGGTGTTTTCTAACAAATCAAGTGTGTTAGTCCATATAGAATAGTACAAGGCTTCTGTAAATCGCGTGGGATTGAAGTTGTTGCTAAGATCAAAATTGATTAAGCCTTTGAAGCCATATTTATTGATGATTGTAGTGATAACATTCTTGCTATGATATGTTTTGGCATAATCGACTACCGTTTTTCCGTTTTCGTCTTTGGTATCGATGCGAATGATTTCCAACATAGACACATCATCGTTTTTTGCGCAAAATTCAGCTTTTGACATGATGACGATTTCTTTTTCGGGAGCTTTGCCGGTCATCAAATAGTCAATACTGACACCAAACAATTTTGACAGTACCGGGAAAAACTCTACGCTCGGATAAGAGTCATCCTTTTCCCATTTACTTATTGCCTTATCGCTTACTTGTAGTTTTTCTGCAAATTCAACTTGTGTCCATCCTTTTTCTTTTCGCAGTGTTGCAATGGTTTTGCCAATGCTGTGCTCTTTTGTAAATGATCCCATAATATCCTCCTTGGTTTTTTGTTGATTAAATTCTATCACAAGTTCGAAAAAAAGTAAACCTATATCTCGTTGAGGTGCTTTTTTTGCATTTAGGAAACAGAGCGACCGAATTCTACCTATGGTAGAATTATAACATATGATATGAATAATGTCAATAAAAAAGGAAAAAACTTTGAAAATATCCTTGAGCATGCAACGGGTCATGCTTCCCCCTCTCCACCGTGGGTAGGGGAGAGTCTTGCTCCTCCCGATCGTGTGAAAACTAACGTTTTGTGTTGTGACGGCGTACGTTTGCATTATACCGTTTCCCCCCAACGCCTTGACACGAACCGCTTTTGATGATATAATATATCATGGAATTTTATTGAAAGGGGAGAGAGGAATGCTTGATAAGGAATACAAAAGCCTGACCTTGCGCCTGGGCTTTGCGGCAATACTCATGCTGCTGCTTTTGCAGGTGCTGATGACGGCACTTGGATTTATGCAGCTGCTGCTTGAAACTTATCTGATCGAAAAAGCAGCCAATATTATATATTGGAGCTTGTATAATCTGTTTTATATGCTGTCGTTTATGCTCCCCGTACCCTTTTTTATGCTGATCTCGAGAAAAAAGAAAAGCGAGCCGATCTGCTTTGGGGTTCGTTTTCCGCGCTACTTTGCACTCATGGCGGTCGCATCGATCGGTGCGGTCCTTGCAGTAGGCCAGATCAATTCGCTGCTGTTCGCTCCCTTTGCAGGGGAGGACACAAGCACCGATATGATATTGGATATGATCAGCCCCGACAAGGGCTATATGGTCGTGCTGATATTTATCATGATCGTCATTGTGCCTGCGTTCTGTGAGGAATTTTTGTTCCGTGGACTGGTGCTTGGCAACCTTTTGCCGTATGGCAAGGGCATTGCCGTGGTGGGCAGCGCGCTGCTCTTTGCCGCCATGCACCAAAATTTCGGGCAATTTTTGTACACCTTTGCAGCGGGCGTGATCATGGGGCTTTTGTATGCCGAGAGCCGCTCGATCTGGCCTTCAACCTTGGTGCATATGCTCAACAACCTGCTTTCCTTTATGCAAATGATTCTGTATGCACGTATCGAGGATGATATGACGGCGGGCAGAGTCACGCTTTGCATCAATCTTGCCGTGATCGGCTTGGGGATCGTGTGCCTTGCTTGGCTGATCTGCCTTTCGAGGCGCAAAAAGTCAAAGTCCGAGCAGAATCATGGGCTGTTCGGGCGTGTGGATCTGCCCACGCAACCGCGTGAGCTTTCCGAGGGCGTCGCCTGGCGCAAATTCTTCTCGCCCTCAATCATCGTCTTTTTGGCGTTGAGCATTGCCATGGCTGTACTGAATCTGATATTGGAGCACGTTGCGATATGAATGACTTGGATTTGATGAAGCAAGCGATCGCCCTTGCAAAGCAGGGAGCGGCTTTGGGTGAAGTGCCCGTGGGTGCCGTAGTGGTTAAGGACGGACAAGTGATCGCGCAGGCGCATAACGAGCGCGAGATCTTGCCCGATGCCACCGCGCATGCCGAGGTGCTTGCCATTCGCCGCGCGTGTGCCGCACTTGGCACAAATCGCTTGACGGGCTGCACCGTGTACGTCACGCTTGAGCCCTGTCCCATGTGTGCAGGGGCTTTGGCGGCTGCCAGAGTGGATCGCGTGGTGTTCGGTGCATTCGACGCACGCGGCGGTGCGTGCGGCAGCATGATGCGCATTCAAAAATATCCGCTTTATTATATGCCCGTATTCGAGGGCGGCGTGATGGAGCGCGAATGCAGCGAGATATTGACCGCATTTTTTAAGCAAAAACGTTGATTTGGAGAGAACATTATGATTTTAATTCTTGCCGAAAAGCCAAGCCTTGGCAGAAATATTGCCGCTGCCATTGAGCAGATACCGGGCAACGCACGCATGGCGCGCCGAGACGGGTATCTGGAGGGCAACGGCTATCTCGTTTCCTGGGCGTTCGGTCATTTGTTCTCGCTTGCCGACGTGGAATATTATAATCCCTCTCCCGACGGACGCTGGAGCATGGACAATTTGCCGTGTTTTCCCGGACAGTTCCATTTTGAGCTGCGTAAGGGAAGCGATAAGCAATTTGACAGCGGTGTAGTCAAGCAGTTTGAAACCATCCGCGCGCTGTGCAACCGCCCCGACGTGGATACCGTGGTCAACGCGGGCGACGCCGACCGCGAGGGAGAGATCATCATCCGTCTGTGCATTCAGCACGCAATGCAAGAGGGCAAGGCACAAAAAAGACTGTGGCTGCCCGATCAGACTCCCGAAACCGTCATCGCTGCGCTTGCCGACCTTGGTGACGCGGCAAATTACGATAATCTTGCGGGCGAGGGCTTTGCCCGTACCTATATCGACTGGCTGTACGGCGTGAATCTGACCCGCTACGCCACGCTCAAATGCGGTTCCTTAATGCGTGTCGGACGCGTTATCGTGCCCATCGTGCGCGCCATTTACGAGCGCGATATGGCGATCAAGAACTTTGTGCCGGGCAAGTATTGCGTCATTGCCAGCAAGGAAAAGACGGGCGGTGAGGTGGTCGAGCTTGTGGGCAAGACAAAGTTCAAGCCCGAGGAATACTTCAAAGCAGAGCAGCTTTGTGCGGCTTATAACGCTGCTGATGCGGTGGTGACGAGCGTCAAGCGCAAAAAGGACACCATCATGCCCGGCAAGCTGTATTCGCTTTCCAAGCTGCAAAGTACGCTTGCAAAGAAATATAAAATGCCCATGAAGGATAGCCTGGAGATCGTGCAGCGCCTTTACGAGCAGGGATATCTGACCTATCCCAGAACCAACTCGGAATACATGGCAACAGCCGAGAAGGATAAGGTCAAAAAGATCCTTGGCGGCATTGCCAAGATCGGCTATCCCGTGACCTTCAAGGACAGCAAAAAGATTTTTGACGATTCCAAGATCGAGTCGCACTCGGCAATCACACCGACCTATAAGATCCCCGAAAAGGGCAAGCTGAGTGAGGCGGAAAATCAAGTGTATTCTACCGTATTCCGCCGTTTTGTGGCGGTGTTCTGCGCCAAGGATTGCCTTGCGGAGCGCACCGAGATCACGGTCAAGGTGGGCGACTATGAGGAGTTTTCGCTCAAGGGCACGGTTATTCTCGAGCCCGGTTGGATGAAATATGACGACGGCGGCATGAAGGATAAGGTGCTGCCCAGACTTGAAAAGGGCGACAAGGTCAACCACATCTTCAAGCCCACCGAAAAGGAAACCACACCGCCCAAGCACTACACCACCGAAACGCTTTTGAACTATCTCAAAAACCCCTTCCGAGAGGAAAAGGCAGCGGACGACGAGCAGGCTGCGCAAATGGCGGACAGCGTGGGTGCAAACGACGTTGCCGAATATAAGGCGATGCTGGAGGGCGTGGAGCTGGGGACCGAGGCAACGCGCACGGGTATCATTGATAACGCGCGCAATTCGGGCTACATCCAGCTCAAAAAGGACGTGTACACCATTCTGCCCGGCGGCATTTACCTGGTGGAATCCTTGGATCGCATGGGCATTGGCATGGATAAGTATAAGACCTGCGAAATGGGCAAGGCGCTCAAGCAGGTATTCCGCGGGCAGGCAACCACGCAGGATGTGGTCGCGCTTGCTGAGCGTGAGATCGGTGAGATCTTCCGCGCCCAGCACCAAGGGCAGGGCGGCGAGCATGATATCGGCATGTTCGGCGATCATATCGGCGTTTGTCCCATGTGCGGCAAGGAGATCTTCCGCGGCAGATACGGCTACGTATGCGGCGGCTATAAGGATGGCTGCCCGTTCCAGATCAAGACCTATATCTGCGGCAAGACCATCTCGGTCACGCTGGCAAAGCAGCTGATCGAAACGGGAGAGACCGACGTGCTTGACGGATTTGTTTCGCAAAAATCGGGCAAGACCTTTTCCGCAAAGCTCAAAATGAGTGAGGGCAAGACCACGTTTGTCTTTGCCGACACGCCGCACCCCGCGCGTAACAATGCACCCGGTGGCGGTGGCGGCACGTGGGCGGATCCCGCGCAGGAGTTTCCGCCTATTCCCGATGAACCACCTGCGTGGTTATAAAGCCTCCCTCGCGAGGGAGGGGGACCGCAGCCGCGCGTGTTACCCGACGTAGTCGAGCGCGGCGGTGAGCGGTGGTAGGAGTCGGTTGCATGTTGTAATTGTGTAAAATCAATGTCAGGAGTACGTATTATGTCCATCATTTTAATCGGCATGCCCTCGTGCGGCAAGAGCACGCTGGGGGTATTGCTTGCAAAAAAACTCGGTATGGAATTTATTGATTCCGACCTGCTGATTCAAAAAACGCACGGTAAGCTTTTGCACGAGCTGATTGCAGAGCACGGTAATGACGGCTTTTTGGAGATCGAGTCCGAGGTCAACTGCTCCATTACCGAGCAAAACGCCGTGATCGCCACGGGCGGCAGCGCGGTGTACAGCGAACGCGCCATGCGCCATTTTGCCACCATCGGCAAGATCGTGTATATCCATATTTCCTATGAGGAAATGGAGGCGCGCCTTGGCGACTTTGCGCACCGCGGCGTGGTCATGCACGAAGGGTACACCCTGCGTGAACTTTATAACGAGCGCGCGGCACTCTACGAAAAGTACGCTCACGTCACGGTTTCGGGCGAGGGCGGTATGACGCGGGCAATCGAGCGGATTGCAAGCGAGATAAACCAATAAAAAAATCCGACGGATCGGGCTGCGGAAATAGCGGTAAAATTGAACAAAGGGCTGCTTGGTAAGGCAGCCCTGAATGCTTTCAAATAGTAATTGCCTCAGGCGCGGGCGATCACTGATCGCCCCTACAACTGAGTATGTTGGAGTTTTAGAATACTAA
>JAZNCE010000145.1:0-4853 GCA_045587385.1 Eubacteriales bacterium | reverse complement strand
TGTAGCTATCGAGGAAATGAGCGAAGTGGTGAAGGCCATAACGAAGCTCATGCGTATAAACGCTCCGCACCATGCGCCGGAAGAATACTGCGCCTGTCTTGATTCTCTCGCTGAGGAAATAGCCGATGCAAGCATCATGCTTGAACAGCTTCAATATTTCTTTGGTCTCAACGAGGATGTCTGCGAGGCTATGAATAACAAAATCCTGCGGCTGAAAGATAGGGTGGTGAACGAGTGAAATATACACGTGAAGAACTGCTCGCCGTTCCTAAACGAGAATGGGACGAAATCCTAACCGACGTTGTTGGCGTATATATTATACCGAGCGGCAGAAAACATGATAGCGGTTTTGCTTGCATGGATTTTGTAGCAGAGTTTAAGGGTGGCGAAAAACCATTGATTCGTTTTGGCGGCGGCTGTGATGATGTGGCGTTTATCGGTTCCCATTTTCGTATGGATTGCTTGCATCCCCAAAGAATTCTGCGTATCTGGAATAGGAATACGTTTAAGATTTCTCACGACCTTTCCAGTATTGATTTTGTTGAGGAGGAACACCATTTATGTTCGTCATAAACGAGGAGGTCTGCGAGGCTATGGATGCCAAGATCGAGAGATTGAGGGAGAGGGTGAACGGGTGAAGCTCCTTATGGCCAAACTGAGATTTAAGGAGGAATAACAATGCGTGAACACATGGGCTTGTATAGAGGCAAGCGGATAGACAACGGAGAGTGGGTAGAGGGATTTTATATTGCTCACTTGAACGCCTGTCATTACATAGTACCCTGTAGCACTGGTGGATATGAGGCTATGGACGATAGCTTTTATGTGCATAAGTGGTACGAAGTTGACCCCACCACCATCGGGGAATGCACTTCGCTGAGAGATAAGAACGGCAAGCTGATATTTGAGGGGGATATAGTCAAAGACCATAACGGCGTTGTTTATCCTGTTGTGTTTGATCTGACGGGGTATTACCTCAAGTATGCGCCGTTGCATTCACACGGTTTTCATTATGATCTTTTGCCGTTGAGCAATTACTGGCACGCACACGGGGCGGTAATTGAAATCATCGGCAACATCCACGACAACCCCGAACTCTTGAAAGGCGGTGAACAGTGATGGCTAATGTTGTTGCAGGGATATTTATTTTGGCGCTTGCCTTTTTGCTGTTTGCATTAGGCGCAGTTCTTCTTGGGCTTGCCGCCGACCTCATGGAGATCGATGTGAAAAAGCTGCTGCGGCGCAAGAAAGGCGGTGAGGGCTGATGACAAAAAAGGATAAAATCTACATGAGAATAGCAATCGTTTTGCTTATGCTTATTGGCTTTGGATTCGGTCTGCTTGTGGGTTGTTCATTCCCTGCGGAAGAGCCTGCGCCCCGCCATTGCTGCTGTTGTGGAGGTGAGGGCTGATGGCTGAACTAAAACCTTGCCCTTTTTGTGGGGGAGAAGCCGAAGAAAAATATATGAAGCGAAAGAAGTTCTTTGCGAAATTTAATTTTCCATACAACACCCATTATGTTTATGTCCGTTGCAAAGTGTGCGGAGCTACTTCGCCCGTGCAATGGGCAAGGGAAAACGCAATCGAAGCATGGAACAGGAGGGCTGAAAATGGTTGAAAATGAAAAAGCCCGCCTTGATGCTCTAATGGCTGATATGCCCTTCTATACCGATTTTAGCACGATGAAAGAAATATACAACATGCCCGTTGTCACCCCAAACCGCATTACTGGCGAGGGGCGCATGAAATGCCGTGGCAATGATAAGGCGGTGGCAAACATCCACAAAAAGCGGGGCAAAGCCCGCAAAATGGCAAAACAGAGCCGAAGGAGGAATAGGCGTGGCTAAACTAAAACCTTGCCCCAATTGCAAATCAAAAAAGATTAGGCTGTGGGTAATCGGTTTTCCGGTAAAAAGACCCAGACAGCGATTTTTTGAGTGTGACAAGTGCCATTGGTGCGCTGCCACGAAACGCACAACATGGGGCGCAAGACGAGCATGGAACAAGGAGGCTATCTGATGGCTGATTTGATAGACAGACAGGCGGCAATGGACAATCTTAAGAAATCGTTAGCTTTTAGCGAAAACGAACTTGACATAGGTGAATTTAGAAGAGGTTGCATAGCCGCCATTAGAGACGATATTGGCAATATAAAACACCTCCCCGCTGTGGATGCAGTGGAAGTTGGCTCATGTGAGGGCTGCGTTTACAGCCACAGAAAACGTCCGCAGAAATGCTCCTGTTGCCGCAGGAACAGGGATTTGAAAGACTGCTATACACGGAGGGAAGAAAATGCGGCTGATTAAAGGGCGCAGCTTTTACAAAGAGCCGTGGTATGGAAGCTATCATTCTATGATGGACAGATGCTATCGAGAGACGGCAAACAATTATCCATACTATGGCGGCAGAGGCATAAGGGTGTGCGCCGAATGGCACGACATTACCGCCTTTGAAAAGTGGGTACATGAAAGCGGTTTTGAAAAAGGTTTAACCTTAGAACGCAAAGACCCGAACAAGGATTATTCACCTGAAAACTGCAAGTGGGCTACGCCCAAAGAACAGGCAAATAACCGCAGAAATACACTTTATCTTGAGTACAACGGCGAAAGACATTCTGCGGGCGAGTGGGCGCAGATGTTAGGCACCAGCCGCAGCACTATTTCAAGCCGATATTACCGAGGTTTGCCAATGGAAAAGGTTTTAACAGGAGGGAGGATTTGGGATGCCAAGATTGATAGATGCTGATGCGCTGTCCGAAGAACTTAGCACTTTGACTATGATGGTTATAGGACTTAGGGCTGCAAAGGGTGTACTGTTTGAGTTTATGAAGGAATACCGCAACAGCGTTTTAAGAGTTGTTGACGAACAGCCCACCATAGACCCCGAAAGCCTACGCCCAAAGGGGGAATGGATACCCACTTACCACACATATTACAACCGCGATGGTGCGAGTGAAATTGCAGACGAATTTCATTGCTCGTGCTGTGGGGCGTACTCACGAGATATATCCAACTTCTGCCCCAATTGCGGCGCCGACATGAGAGAAGAATAATCCTGCTCCATTGTGGGGTGGGGCGGTCAAGTTATGAAATTGGAGGCAAAGGGAGATGGCAATATCAAGTAAAAAAGCATTGGAGGCGGCAAAGGTGATTGTTGACTTTTGCAATGAGCAAAGAGGATGCCAAAACTGTATTTTCAGATTACACGGTGCAGACCATTGGAAGTGTCATATGTATGCGTTTGATCTGCAAGATGTTTTGAGCAACATTGAAGCAAAGAAGAAAAATCACGGTTGGATTTAAGGAGGCTGCATATTGGAAGTTGCCCCAACCGCCGAAAGGAGAATGATTATGACCGCTAAAATTTTCGCTTACTGCCTGCTTATGGCGGTGGGCATCACAATACTCGCCGTGCAGTTCATCAGGGACAAGCGGCGGCAAAAAGGAGGCAAATAGCATGGCTTGGGGATTGATTTTCATCTTCGGCTGGCTCGGCATAATCGCGCTTTGTATTTGGATGCAGGGAGGGCGGTTTAAGTGAAGCGCATAATTCGCGTGTTTGCCCGTCAGACCAGTTACACACCCGATGATGAATACTGCTTTTTTGATGACCCGCCCTTCGCGCCTCTGATCCCGGAGCATGACGAGGTACATGTTTCCTGCACATTCACGTGGGACAAGCCAAGGGCGAGGGAGCTTGCCTTCCAATGGGAGGCGGCTACAGATAAGCCCGTTAAGCTCGGAGGCCCCGCCTTTGAGTCCCCATGCGAGGGCTTTGTGCAGGGGCTTTATCTCAAGCCCAACATTATCTTTACCACAAGAGGCTGCAATAACAACTGCCCGTGGTGTGGTGTGCCGAGGCTTGAAGGTAAGCTGCGCTGCTTTGACGAGATACCTGTGGGCAATGTTATTCAGGACAACAATTTTCTTCAGGCCAACCGCAGCCATAAGGATAGAGTTTTTGATATGCTCAAAACGCAGAAGGGTATCTGCTTCAAGGGCGGCCTTGAGCCGGATCTGATAGACGACCATTTTATCGACGCTATAAAGGGTCTGCGTATAAAAGAGTTATGGCTTGCTTGCGATACTGATGCAAGGTTTCCGCTCTTTGCCGATGGCTGTGCCAAACTGACCAAGGCGGGCTTTGACCGGAACAAAATATTCTGCTATGTGCTTTCCTACGGGAAGAATAAGCGACAAGATGAAGAGAGGGCAACCAATGTGTTTGATGCAGGAGCTATGCCATTTATGCAGCTATACCGGGACTTCACTGAAACCAAGACAGAATACTCGAAGGACTGGGAAGAGTTCGCCAGAACGTGGCAAAGACCGGCGATTATAAAGGCAATGATGAAATTCAGAGAGGAGTGCAAAGCAACATGACCATCTTTGACAAAATCCAGCTCGGCTACTACCTCTGCACAGCCCTCGGCATATTCTTCGGCATAGCCCTCGGAATAGCCTGGTGCAAAATAGCAAAGGTGCAGCCGGAAGAGCAGGACGATATTGAGAATTTTGATTTTTGGATTGACGATTAAGCGCACGATCCGAGCCGGTTTCTCTCCAAATATTATTTTTGGAGGTATAAAAATGCGCAAATTCAAGCTCTGCACAATCGCTATCATTGACGGACTCATTATTATAGCAGCCGTCACCGCCGCGATACTCGGACTTATCCACTCTATCAGCACCAGCGCGGAATATGCCTTGCTCCTGCTGACCCCTGCGCCTGCAATATGGCTGCATTTCAAAATTAACAAAGTGTGCGACAGGCTCAATGGAACCGACGCGCAGAATTAACGGAGGTGACAATGAGCAAACCACGATACCATTGGTGGGGATATGTCAAATGGAT
>JAZNCE010000144.1:0-3263 GCA_045587385.1 Eubacteriales bacterium | reverse complement strand
TCAAATCTGCGCAAATACTCCTTGCACAATTTCATGCGGTCGTAGCCGAACAGCTCGTCAAGCGTGTTGCAAAGCCCCTGCACGCTGTTGCGCACGTAAATGGGGTTCTGCGCTTCCAGTTTTCTGAACACCTTTTTGGACAGAATATCGTCCAGGGCGTCGATCTCGTCACCGCCGCAGGCAAGGTATACGGGAATATACTGCCTGATCTGCTTCATAATTCTGTTACCGAACGTGATCTTGAACTTATCGATCATGTACGCGTCCAGCTTTTTGAGTCTTCTCGCGTTCCTTGCCGTCATGCCGTATTCCTTTTGCGCTCTCGCCACCATGGCGTCAAACTGTTGCGCGGATATGCGCACCTGCGGGGAAGGCACCGCTTCAAAGAACTGCGTTTTTCTGTCCAGATTAATGACCATGGCACGGTCATACACCTTGTCCGAAATGGCAAAGGTAGAGTCGTCGTTGTTTGCCGTGCCCACAAACCACATATTGGGGGGCAGCTTGAGTCTGCCGCCCTTGAGTAGTGCGGGGTCTCCCTTTTGCACGTCGGAAACCACGTCGATATATCTCTTCTCGGGATCGGGCAGCTCCAAAAGCGACAAGAATTCCGCAAAGTAATACTCTACTCTTGCAATGTTCATCTCGTCGAGTACCGTGACGTACATGTCGTCGCTGTAATTTGCCTCGTACATCTTTTGCAAGAGCAACGTCTCATTGAACTTGCCCGTAAATTCATTATAGTAACCGATCATATCGGTTCGCTCTTTCCACATGGGCTGAATGGGCACGATGACGGAGGGGTTGCCGATAAATTCACCGAACGCGTATGCAAGCGAGGTCTTACCCGTACCCGACATACCCTGCATGACCAGAATATGCGAAACGCCAAGGTTGGAAATAAAGCGGCGGATATCCGAAATATCATAGTAAAGCCCCAGATTGCCTGCTGCATACGCACGGAAGCTTTCGCAAAAGCTTGCCAGCGTGACCTCGGACTTGTACGCGGGGGAGGTATACTTTCTCATGATCTCGTCGGTCTTTGCCAGCATGAAAAATCTGCTCTCTCCGTCCGCTCTCTCGGGCTCGCCCGGGCGAGACGTGCCGCCCTTGCTGCCTGTACCGGTCCCCTTGCTTTCGGGAACGGGATCCTCTTTGCCGTCCAGTCGCGCACTCAGCTGCGCCTTGGGCTGTGCCTCGATCTTGCGGATTTTTTTGCTCTTTCTGCTCACGGACAAAATCAGCGCAAACAGCAAAACGGGCAAAAGCACCGCCATAAGCCCCAGCACGAATACCGATTCCGAAGGAATGAGCGGATTATTCATGGGCAAGCCGCTGCCGACGGGTGCCATGAAAATGGCAGCTGCGGCAATCAGCCCAAAGAACAAGATCAGCACCAGCAGCACAATATATTTGATTTTCGGATGTTTCTTTCGCATATCCGAATCCTCGCTGTCCTCATAATTTCCCTTGCGCCTACGGCGCGCCCGGGTCAGGCTTGGTTACTTTTTCTTCGACCACAAAATATCCTTGCGGATGCGCTTTTTGGTCAGCTTCCAGTTCTTTTCAAACATATCCTCAAACCAGGCGTATTCGCGCTCCAGCTGGGCGATATATTCTCTGGTGGTGGTGTCCTCCACGGGCACCTCACCCACACGGTGCTGCAGCGCATGCACTCTTGCGCGCAAGCCGTCGATCTCGGTTGCGGCTGCCTCGTTCTGCTCTGTTGCCACGGCAAGCTCGGCATCCTTCTCGGCAATTCTTTGCTCACAGGTCGCAATCAACTCCTCGCGCTTTTCTGCAAACCTTTGCTCACATTGCGCATAGTACACCGCCGACAGCTTTTGCGCCTCGCGATCCACCGACTTTTGCAGCGTCTCGGTCGCAATGCGCAGCTGATCCGCATGGCGCGTCAGCATCTTGTTCTGCTCCTCCAGCGCCAGCAAATATTCCTCCATGGACGCCTGCGATTCGTGCGCCCGAAGCTTGAGCTGCTCCAACTTTTCACGCCGTTGCTGCTCCGCCTTCTCCTGCCTTGCCATCTCCTCGGCAAGATACCGCTGCTCCAGCAGCTTGCCGGTCTCGCTGCCGTACTTGTACGCCAGGTAAGAGGTCAGCGCGACCAACTCGTCCACCTCGCCCTCCAAGGCGTCGTCAAAGGGCTTTTGCTCCACGCATCTGTGCTCAATGGTATAGCCGTCACCCTCGTACGCGACCAGATAATCGTACAGCTCGACCGCGTACTTGAAATTGTTATCCATACGCAGCACGTTGGTACGGGTAATGGGCGGCGAGATCAAGGGTGCCTTGGCAACCTCCTTCATCAAGGGGGTCATGAGCAGCATGTTGGTGATGATTCTGATCGCCTCCACGCGCTCCAGCATGGTGCTCTTGCCCTGCTCGGTCAGCGCGTAAGGGTCCGCTTTTGCGTTTTCCTCAAATCGCAGCTCCATCTCCACCGTACGCTTGCCCATCGTGACCTTTTTGTGCGTTTGCAGCGTGGCGTGATAGGTATTTCCCATTTCCGCGATCTTGGAATAACGCATTTCCACAAAATCGCTCATAAAGGTCAGAAGCAGATACAGAAATCTGTTTTCGTAGACGGTGTAATTGCTGGTATTTTCGGTAATGTAGATCTTATCGGGAATCAGCATCTCCCCTTCTTCGGGCAGGTGCGTGATCATCTCGCTGTGGCGCGCTAAGTGCTCGACCGAATCGCGCGACACCTTTTTGGCTTTGCCGATATCCACGGTCTCGCCCTCGCGGCGAATAAACTGACGCTCTTCCTTGATCGCCTTTTCCACGTAGGGCAGGTGCGTTTCGATAAACTCCACCCAATCTTCCTCTATATGGCAGAGCGTGCGGCGTGCGCAAAGCGCATCCGATGCATTGGGCGCACGCTTGACAGCCTCGGTAAAGCGTCGGCTTTGGTCGTGCGTTGCCGTCTGCGCGCGCAGCTGCTTTAAGGCGCGATAGTATATATCCAGCTCGTGCATATCGGGTTTCCTTTCACATCAATTTCATTTGCACCGCAGGTGCAACATCATTGGGCACAAGCCCACATCATTGGCGGCTCTGCCGCCACATCATTTGCACCGCAGGTGCAACCTTACGCCGCTCTCTCAAATCTGCGCAAATACTCCTTGCACAATTTCATGCGGTCGTAGCCGAACAGCTCGTCAAGCGTGTTGCAAAGCCCCTGCACGCTGTTGCGCACGTAAATGGGGTTCTGCGCTTCCAGTTTTCTGAACACCTTTTTGGAC
>JAZNCE010000143.1:0-2980 GCA_045587385.1 Eubacteriales bacterium | reverse complement strand
GCTTCGGCAAACACCTACGCGAATAACGATCCAAACAATGGCAGTACCACGATTGCTTCGACAGGCAGATCGCAGAAGATCGCAGGATTTGATACCAAAGAATACACCACATCCGGCGGATATATGTCCGAAACGTTTTGGATCACCGATTCGGGCATTTGCCTTGGATACAGCGGCGCTTATGCAACCGAAACAGCAACCAGTTGGGATACGTCCGTAACCTCTTTCGGCGTTGATCTGCCGTAAAGTCGCATAGAATGGAGGATGAAACTACATGAAAAAGATATTAGCTTTATTACTTGCGACTATGATGCTGCTCTGCTTCGTTGCCTGTGACACAGGCGATAACCCCAATCCCAATGGCGATAATCCCGGTGTTTCTCAAAACGGTGGGGAAAACAATAATGGTGGTGGCAGCAACAACGGTGGCGCGAATACAGTCGCGGCATGGAAAACCACCGGTATTGACGAAGGACAGATTGAGAATTTCCAGAAATTCACAAAAGGTATTCCCGAGCCTACCTCTGCTTATACAGTGAGTATGCTGAATGCTTACAGCTTTGTGTTCGATTTTGCAAATGAAGCGGATGCGCAAACGTGGGCGCAGGCACTTGTGGCTAACGGTTTTGAATACACAAATGCAATGGGAAACTCTCTTTATGAAAAATCTGGAATTTTAATTGCAATTAGTGGTTGCAATGTTTCAATTACAACGAATTAAAACGGAGGAAAACAACATGAAAAAAATATTAGCTTTATTGCTTGCGGCGATGATGCTGTTCTGCTTCGTTGCCTGCAACACGGGAGATAACCCCGATCCGAACAAGGATAACCCCGGAACCTCGCAGTCCGGCAATCAAGGCGGCACACAAGGCGGTGCTACAAGCGGAGACGTAGGTTCTATGATAAGCGGTATCGGTTCGTCCACTGCGCTATACAGCGATATGGATGCCGCAAGCAAGCAGGCGTTTATTGCAGAGGGAGCAAGACAAGGTCTTGACATTTCCTTTGGTGCAGACGGCAGCACAACGATCGTGGATACTACCGACGGAACGACCCTTATTCAGAAGCCCGACGGAAATTGGGTATTTTCGGACGGGCAAGGCGGCGAAGGTCAGATCGGCGGTAACTGGCCGGACAATGAATATACAAAGCTTGTTCCCAAGCCGAGCTTTGAATTGTATGCGGCAGTTATTGAAGGCGAAACCTTCAGCGTTATGTTTACGAATGCGACCATAGAACAGATCAAGGCTTATGCCGAGCAGGTTAAGGCGGCAGGCTTTAACTTGAACGAAGAATTGACCGACGAGAATGTGATGGGAATGGTCATATATAGCTTTGCCGCAGAAAACGCAGACGGTTATTCCGTTGAAGTATTTTCAGCTTCCGGTACGACTGGTTTGCGCATCAGTAAATAACCCTTACCTAAAAATCAAAACAAAGCGGAGGAAAACGATATGGAGAATATCAGCTGTATGCGGTTCAAGTATTTATGCGAGTTCTTGACCGGCATCGAAGAAACCTACACGGACAAGAACGACAAAAGCTTCCGCATCAGCCGCTCCGCAAGAAACAAGCTCTCCACCCTTCGGCTGTGTAAAATAGACAGCGCAAAGACCGTCAGGGCAACGTATGATCCGTCCTCCAACGCCGTGGACTTGACCGTTTCGGGCTACGTTTACGATTCCGTCTTGGAGGATATGAAGGAAATTTTTGATACCGTTGACCTTCTCAATATATACGCAACCGTCGATTCTCAAATCCATATCGATTTAAGAGTCGTGGATATCTATAAGGGCTTGCCGAGGTATCCGGGGAGATTGAAAATACGCTAAAGGGATTTGTCCCGTTAACAATAAGTGTTCTTATGGCGGCAACGGGCAACCGTTGCCGCTAAAACTCTCTATGCAAAAAATGACGAAAAATAGGAGAAAGAAAAAGCAATGAGATACTTTATGAAAGCACACGACGTGTCACCACCGAAAAAAACAGCAAACAATATGGCGCTCAATTCGAGTCAAACCGAGTTGGGCGCTCTCTTTTTACCCAATCGAAAAAAACTATGAAAAATACGGAAATGCTTGAAAATTTGACAAGCGGTTTCCGAGAAAGGCGAAGCAATGTCAAACGATAACATACAAAGCGAAATTACATACTTAAGAACTGTGATCCAAAATCAAGATTTTAACACCGAGCCAAAAAAAGTTGATTTGAAAGCCTTACTGTATGAGGCAGATGCGGACGGATATAATTTCCCGTGGTATGTTGAAAGCTATCACTATGACAGTTCAAAGCGATGGATGATTTATACCTCACACGATTTTACTATTACTTTTGCAGGAGAAAAATTAGTACGTACGGCAAAAGAGATAATTGATCACAAATATTTGATTAAATAATACATAGATTCGTTTGCAAGCATGGAGCAGCACCCCCGGAAGATAGCGGTCGCGTGCATCTCCCATCATCGCCAAGGGATAAGTCTATCCGCTGACTGAAAACCATGGATCGATTTCGAAAAAACTTGTGATATGGATCTATTTTGTAGTGGTATCACAAGAAAAAAGCCAAGTCGAAATTCGACTTGGCTTTTTTCAGTGAAATTCGTTCCTTACGGAACGAGTGAAATACGCTGACGCGTGTGAAATTGCCTGCGGCAGTGAAATACGCCTGCGGCGTGTGAAGGTAGCCTAAAGCTTAAAATGAAAAAGTGTGCTCTTTCTTGCGATTATTTGTTAAAAGTCTTTTCTTTTTCGTAAGCGATTGCCCTGATTTTTTCACAGAAACCTATTGCAAATTTTCTCAAAAAGGTGTATAATATACTCACAACTGAACAAAGCGGGAGCTTGTATACAGGCTGAGAGGAAGGTGTGACCTTCGACCGAGAACCTGATTTGGATAATGCCAACGTAGGGATGCCTGATACGAGGATATTGGGAGGAACAAAGGAATTTTTGGAGTTACCGAATCGGTAGCTCCT
>JAZNCE010000142.1:0-12877 GCA_045587385.1 Eubacteriales bacterium | reverse complement strand
CCGGGCTTTACGTGCGTGACCGCCGATCCGACCTCTTCCACAATGCCGACCATTTCGTGTCCGACCGTAATTCCCTCCACCGCTCTCGGCACGCTTCCGTGTTTAATGTGCAAATCGCTCGAACAGATGCTCGCAAGCGTGACCTTGACAATGGCATCCCTCTCATGCAGTACCCGTGGCTTGGGCTTCTCAACCAAGCCAAATTTTCCTTTTGATATGTATGTGTAGGTAAGCATATTTACCTCCTAAATTTCGATACCTTATTATACCATAATTTTCGTCCTTTTTCAACCGCATTGTGTGAACACGCGAGATCCGTATTGAAATATTCACATTTTTGTGGTATAATGTATCTACAAGCCTCGGCTTGAATATTTTTATCGGAGTGTGCTGTTTGAAAAACACCAACCTTTTGGAGATTGTAGCGTAACCGAGAGGTTCCCTGCAATGCCGCAAAACCTCTCATAGGATTGATTCGTCACAATATATTGGAGGTAAATGAAAATGAAAAATTTGACGATACGTTTAGAAACCGAAAAAGATTACAGAGCAGTAGAAGAACTCACACGTGAGGCGTTTTGGAACGTCTACAAACCGGGCGCAGATGAACATTATTTCGTTCATATGATGCGTAATCATCCCGACTTTATCCCCGAGCTTGCATTCGTGCTTGAGCTTGACGGTAAGATTGTCGGCAATATCATGTACACCAAAGCATGGCTTGAGGACGAGAACGGCGTGCGGAAGGAGATACTTTCCTTCGGACCGCTTTGCGTTGCTCCAGAATATCAAAGACAGAAGCTCGGCAAAATGCTGATCGAGCATTCCTTTGAGGTTGCACGCAAGATGGGCTACGATGTGAACATCAATTTCGGAAATCCGGGCAACTATGTCAGCCGTGAATTTGTGAGCTGCAAAAGGAAGAACGTCAGCTTTGTGGTGGACGGAAACTTCCCTACAGCCCTGCTCGTTGCAGAGCTTGTTCCGGGCGTGCTTGACGGCAAAAAGTGGATGTATATTCCCTCCACCGCCGCCGACTGCTGTGAGGACACCGCCGCGGTCGAGGCATTTGATGCGACATTCCCGCCCAAGGAAAAGAAGTGGATGCCGAGCCAAGAGGAGTTCTATATCTATAGTCATTCTTCGGTAGTTCGCTGAACGTAAAAGTAGCCTCTGAGAAGTCGAGAGATTTCTCAGAGGCTTTTTTATTTTAGAATATTGCATATTGAAAAATAGGTCGTCACAACTCCTGTGCTGAACAACGCACCGCCTATAATATCGGTGATCCAATGAACACCTGAGAGGAATCTGCCTATCACCATAAATGCGATAAAGACTATGATGGTGATAATCACACAGCGTCTGAATACTGTATTTTTGATACGCGCATTCAGTTGCATTGCCGCCGTCGGCATTACGCACATAACAAGCATCGTTGTTGAGGACGGATACGAGGCTTCGAGGTATCCCTCAATGAGTGTCGGTCTGTAATTGATAACGACTATCTCAAAAACGAGGTACGCCGCCATTACCACGATATAAAACACACCGAGTGCGAGAATGCTATGGTCTACCTTCCATAGACTTTTACGTTTAATTAACTGTACAAGTCCGAGAATGGCAAATCCCAACACAACACCAATCGGTACAAGACCGAGCCAATCCGTGACCTTGTATAGAGACATATTCACGCCCGTGAGATTGTGAACGTATCCGTTCAGTGTAGCAAAGCCTACGCATGATTCTTTAGGGCCTATTGCCTGAACATCAACGAAACGAACGAACACCGTCCATAATGCAAACGCCGCAAGTAAAGCCCCTCCTACCAAAAACAACCTTCTGCTTTTCTTTTCCATTATCCTTTAACCTTCCTTTTGTGTATTGGCTTTCGCCTGAATACATTTTAGCGGATGGTATGAGGATATGCAAGAAACGAACCGCCACTGGCGTGATACGTTTCGTATCACTTGCGTTTTATGAGCATGAAAACCTTAATTGACAAGAGAGCGAACGCAAACACAGCGGCATACGGCTGTGAGCTTATGATAAAGAGCAACACCGATATTGCTCCAAGTGTGAGCGAAACCGTTGTTTTGCTTTTTATCCAAGCCGCCGCTTGGCAGTTTTGTAATGTAAGTGTCAAAATTCCCATTACTGTCATTCCAACAACAACGACAAAATAGGCTGTTTTCAAGTAAGGCCGAACACCGTCAAGTGAGATAAGCGACACACTTTGAATGATTCCGTCTGTTTTCTCAGCAAAGAAGGGCAGAAAAAGGAGCAATACCATACAAAGATCAAGTAATCCGTACACCAAATTGCGAAAATACTTTTCTTTTTGTTTGCTATCTTCTTCAGCTATCGTCAGCACCTCGTCGTTAGAGAGCAGTTCGTCAACCGTCACCGAAAAGAATTTCGCAATTGCTTTTAATGACTCTATATTGGGGTATCCTCTGTCAGACTCCCATTTTGAGATTGCTGTTCTCGAAACGAAGAGTTTTTCGGCAAGCTCATCTTGCGTAAGTTGAGCTTCTGTTCGGAATTTTTTTAGCTTTTCACCAAAGGTCATATCGTGTCCTCCCTGCTTTAGTGATCTTATTATATCATTCTCTTAAGGAATTGTCACGATACTTTTCGTCACATCAGCGTTTTTTATACACAACCAGCTCGGGATTTTCGCCGTTATCAAGCTGAAACGGACACCTCGAACCGATACACTGATTATTCTGTTTCGAGTGCACACATTTGATCTCGCCAAGCTCCATTTCCACGCCGAGGTGTTCTCTGGCAAACTCCACGGCTTTGATGATGGCGAGATAGGAATCACGCTTACAGCAACGAGGGCCGCCGACCTCACCGATTGCACTAAGAGCTGCAGCGGTCATCTTGTTGGACAAGCCCCACGCTTCATTTGCAAGTGGAGTCGAGCCTGTAACGATGGACACAAACATTCCTGCGCTCACACCAGCACCGCAAGCTCCCCAGAATCCGCAAGCCCCGCCGGGCACTTTCTTGCCTCTCGCTTGCATCTCGGACAGCGCTTTTGCAAGGTCAATGTTACCGCCTGCGTTCTTATATGCCGTAAGAAGTGCCGAGCCAACCATCACATGATGCTCGGGGCCGTGCATATGACAGAACGGCAGAGCCATCAGTTTTTGAATAATCTTGACGGGATTCTTCGAGGTTTCTGCAAGGCAAACGCCCACGATGCTGTCCATCCCCTGTGTATGGCACTCGTTGCATATGTAGTGGCCATTCTCACAGACCGTCTTGCTGTTCTCTTTTTTGTGACAGACGGCACATTCCATCAACTCGTCATTTTCCAAATATTTCAGCGGTGAACCGCAGATAATGCATTCGTCTTTCATATTGCAATCCTCTTTTCTTTGTCTTCCGCGGTTAAAAATTTGAACTGCGACCTCATTATTCGGTAACGATCTCGCCCTTCCAATCAAGGATCCCGCCAAATTCAACGATATTCGTATAGCCAAGCTTCACCAGCTTCTCAGCCGCCTCTTTACTGCGGCGACCGCTTCGGCAATACACCATGATAAGTTGATCCTTGTTGGGCAGCTCGGGAATCTCGTCCGTGCCGATGGTTTCGTTTGGCACGTTGATGGCATTCGGGATATGCCCTGCGGCGAACTCATCGGGACGGCGCACGTCGAGGATGATATAGCCGGTCTCCTGTGCCATCATAGTCACCGCGTCATCCATGGTGATGCTACGGTAGGTATTGGCTTGGTTATTAGATGACGCACAGCCTGTAAACAGAAGGGTGGATAATAATATCGGTATCAGTTTTTTCATAATCTATCTCCTTACGTGCTGTCGCACGGTATTGTTCGTATAATTATTATAACACAAAATACTTGTTATTTCAACAGGATTCTGTAACCACACAAAACACGACGGCGATTCTCTGTTTTGAGAACCGCCGTCATTGCTCATTTTAGCACGGTAAATTCATGTACACCTGCACCGCAAACGTGCTCCCCGTTGGGCAGGATCGCTTTAACGAACACATTGGCAGGCACTGTAATGCGATACGTAATGCTATCCACATTCTTGCGCCACTCGCTCTTCACTTTGCCATATACTCCGTTGTACTCGCAAGATGCGTGATTAATATTGCCACCAATCTTTGGCTTGATAATATATTCGTTTTCGCTGCCGATCTGAATTCCACACATCTCTCCAAAGAGCCATTCGCAGACAGCACCCTTTGAATAGTGGTTGAGAGAGGCAACTCCGCCCTGCGCCTGCGTGCCTTCCCAGCTTTCCCAAATGGTGTTAGCTCCCATCTTAGGCATAAAGAGCCAGCCTGGCATTTCCTCGTTTTCAAGCAGACGATAAGCGTACTCAATATCCATATCCGCAAGAACGTAGAGGATAAAGGGCGTGGACAAGAATCCTGTGCCCAGCCGCCAGCCGTAATGATCAAGAGCCTGTAAGAGACGCGCTTGGGCAAACTCGGTTTGTTTTTCATCAAGCAGCTTCAAGTATAACGGGCGGACGAGCTTTGCCTGTCTGTCGGTATCATAGCTATATTTTTCGGTTTCGATCAGTTTCCTATAACCGCCGCGGACGATATCCGCGTGCCTCTGATACAGTGCTTTGTCCTGCGTTTTTCCGAGGATTTCTGCAATCTCCGTCATGGTTTCCAGCATATAAACGAGATATGCCGTGGTTTCCTCGGGATGAGGATTGATAAAGTCCGATACCGCAAAGGCATTTACGTCCATAGGCTCTGCCCACTCACCGTAGGATTGACCGTAATTTGAGATTGTTTTGCTGTCTTTCAAGGAAAGTCCCGTAGGCAGTCCTGTCAGATAATGCTTGCCAATGCTTTTTATCTTGAATACCGCATATCTGCGCATTGCCTCGTAGTTGTCCTCAAGGATGCGTCGATCGCCAAATTTCTTGTAAATCCGATACGGAATCAGCACACCCGCATCCGACCAACCTGCCGAACCATCCATAGCGTTCATATAAAAGTCGATGCCGCCCACGGGCGTGATCTGGCGGAACACGCCATTTTTTCGCTGACCGTCGCACATATCTCTCAGGTACTTACGCGCAAACGCGGTATAATCGAAGAAATACGATGCCGTGTCGCAGAAGATCTGCGCGTCTCCCGTCCATCCGTGGCGTTCACGGGTGGGGCAATCGGTGGGCACGTCGGCGTGGTTATTCTTTGCCGACCAGCGTGTGTTTTCCACGAATTTGTTGATAAGAGGATGCGAACAATCAAAGACGATCGTTTCTTCCATATCGGAATAGACCGCTATCGCTGAAAAATCCTCGGGATTCCAATCCATATCTCCCTTGACAAGAACGTACTGAAAACCGAAGATTGCGAATTTCGTCTTGTATTCGTTACGCCCTTGCTTGGCGGTATAGATCACTTCTTGCAAGGGAGTTTGTCGCTTCTTGGTGGCGCATTGAATGTTCTTCTGCGTAAATTCGCCGTCCTTGTCGAAGGTTTCTCCAAAGCGAAGTTTGAGTGTCTGCCCTGCTTTTGCATCGATAGAAAATTTGATGTAGCCCGCAATATTCTGCCCAAAGTCAAGCACTTTTTTGCCGCTTGGCGTGGTTATCACGGTGGGCTTGAATGTCTCATGCTCGGTTACGGGCACGTTATTGGACGCGGCAAGCGTTGCCTTGTGCTTTGTGACACGCGCCTTTTTGCTATAACTTGGCGCAAGCCTTGCATCTACGATCTCGCCATCCTGATTGTCTGCCCTGCGAAGTGCGCCGTCATTTGACCAAGCCCAAGTGCCGTCGGTTACAACCGTTTGACGCGTGCCGTCGGTCTTCTCGATTTCCAACTGTACAATGAGCTTTGTCTGCTTGCCGTACTGGTTTCTGAGCCCCCACGCGCCGCAAGATCCGCGATACCAACCGTCGGCAAGCTCTGCCGTAATGGTATTTGCACCGTTTTTCAAAAGGTCGGTTACGTCATAGGTCTGATATTGCACTCTTTTACGATAATCGGTATGCCCGGGAGCAAGAATGAAATCCCCAACGCGCTTACCGTTGAGGCAGAGCACATATACACCGCAAGCGCTCGCATAAATGCGTGCCTTTTTGACGTCACTTGTATCAAATTCTTTTTTGAAGCAATCCACAGGATAACGCTTGCAAGAATTTATTGTATAGTTTCCCGAAATCCATTTTGCCTGCCAATCAGATTTGTCGAGCAATCCCATTTCAAAAACCGCATCTGTTGGTTCTCCGCCGTCGCCGTGCTCATCCCACAGCGTTACACTCCAATCAACTCTCTGCCGCGAACAAAGGGGTTCGGGATATATTGCGCGCATGGAATCGCTCTCCACCTTACCGCTATCCCAAATAACGGTTCCGTTCGTTTGGGCAACAATCCGATAAGCCGTCTGCTCGGTGCCACCCTCGCAATTCCAGGTCAAGAGCGGTTTCTGAAAATCTGCACCTATGGGACTCGTCAGAAATTCAGTTTTGAGTCTTATCGCTTTCATATTACTTACCGCTCAGTTCTTTCTGAATTTTTTCGTAATATTGCTCACCCGCAGCCATCTCCTTTTCCCAGGCGGCAGTTTCCTTTGCGGAAAGGGGTACGACTTGCTCTGTAACCTCTGCACCCTGACGAGTCTTGATCACAGCCTGCTTTCTACCAATCGTTTTTTCTACCGAGAAGAACGCGAGAAGCACGGCAAGCACAATACCCGTAAACACTTCAAGACCCACGAAGGAGAAGGTAATCGCGTCAAGGACAGCCTGCGGCTGAGTTGCCGCAACGGTATTCCCTGCAGCGTCCATAGAAGGTGCAATATAACCGGCAGCACTCAGCATGCCGTTGAAAACTCCCGTTACAATACCAACAAGAGCTACCGCGATGACGTTATAGATCGACATTGCCAAGCCGTCGCAGCGGATACCGCTCTTCCACTCAAGATGGTCAAGCGTGTCGGCAAAGAGCGCCATAAACACATACGCGCAAGGAAGACCGCCGATGTTCTTGATAAACTGTCCAACCAACACGATGATAAGATTGGTGGGAAACAGCCAACAGATCAGACTACCGATGGCATAAAGCACGAAGCCCCACATAGTCACGTTTCTCTTGCCAAACTTCTTGGCAAGCGGCCACACTGCAAAAATACCGATGCCCATGGGCACGCCGCCGATGACCGAAACCAACATCTGCGTAATACCGTCATTGTATGTACCGAGAACGTAGTTGCAATAATAGACAAGACCGAGGTTTTTCATGCTCACACCAAAGGTGTAAATCAGGAAATACGCGAAAACGATCAGGAGATATTTATCGGTGAACACGATCTTAAGCTGCGTTTTGAATGGGATCTTCTTTTCCTCTATATCCTGCGTTTCCTCGGTCACTCTCTCCTTGGTGAAGTAATATTCGAGAAGAATCAGCGGAAGCGTTATGATCGAAAGAATGCCCATCACCAATATCCACTTTGTCTTGTCAACGCCAAGCATGGGCATAATGACCATCGGGAAGATGAGCGCAACGAGAATGCCGCTCATCATAATGCTTGCGATCTGGTTGAAAACCGAAAGGCTTCCGCGATCGGTGGTGTTTCTCGTGGAAAGCGGAACCATCAGATTATGGCTCATATTAAAGATGGTGTACGCAAAGGAATAGAAAAGATTGTAGGAAATCATGATCCATATAACCTGTACACCCTCGCTTGCCTGCGGTACGGTAAACAGCAGTACACCTGTAATCGCAACGAGAGGCGCGGAAAGTAAAAGCCACGGACGTGCCTTTCCCTGCTTTGTCCTGGTGCGGTCAATGACATAACCCATCACAATATTGGTGATAGCATCAATGATCTTGGACACAATAGGAAATACGGTGAGGAATACACCTCCCCAGATGTGCGTCAAATTGAGAACGTCGGTATAGTAAACGTTCAGATAGGTAGCGAGCACGGCGTTGAGAAGCAGTGCTCCAGCAGGGCCAATCAGGTATCCGAGCCATTTCTCCCCTGCCTTTACGCGATCGCTTTTCACTCTTGAGTGAAAAATTCTTTTTTCAAGCAATTTACCTGTCATTTTCTTTCTCCTTATGTTTGGGAAGTGCCGGTGCTTTCACTCCGCTGCACAAGCATTTCAGTCCCTTTATAATTCTACCGTTTGCAAGATGCACGAACATTTCTGCCATGTTATAAGGGCAGCTTCCTCCTGCCGACATAGACATGGTAATAATCGAATTGGAATCGAGTATTCTCTCAAGGAAAATCGCTCCCTTGATCTTGTTGTCGCGCTCCACGCCCTCCGGCATCTTTTTTGCCTTACGCATATCGGCCTTTGCAACCGAAAGCACAGCGGCATACAGGATCTTGCCCATGAAGGTTGCCCTCATATCCGAAAAACGGCTTTCCATACGGATGGGCTTTTTCGGAGGGATCTCGGGAATTTTGAGTCCTGCCATCTGCTCGAAAACGTCATCGGTGACCTTGTCAAGTGCGGCTTTTTTGTAAATTTCAAGCACGGCATCGGTGTACGGTCTGCCTGCACTCTCTCCCGCTATGCTGACTGTGGTGCTTAGCTGTACGGTCTGAGAATCCGAACAAAGCTCGAAGCGGTAATCTCCGTCTTCAAGAACGTAGCGGTTCTCGCTTAAGTTCCAATAGCGCAAATCATTCTTCTCTACCGTAATCTCCACGCGCTGTGTTTCTCCCGCTTTCAGATATACCTTGGAAAAGCCCTTCAGTTCTCTTACGGGACAGAACACCTCCGCAGCAGGCGCGCCCACGTAAAGCTGAACGACCTCCGCGCCGTCATAAGCACCCGTATTCGTCACGTCGCAGGAAACGAGATACCCGTTTTCGCTTTCCTGCACGGACATATTTTCATAACTAAATGAAGTATAGGAAAGTCCGTAGCCAAACGGATAGCGAACCTTTTTCCCTGCGGTCGTATAGTAACGGTAGCCGACGAAAACGCTTTCCTTATACACCTCGTTTTTTGTTTTCCCGAAAGCATCACCGAAAGGCACGTCTGCATATTCATAAGGCCACGTTTGGGCAAGCTTTCCTGATGGAGTGCTTTCGCCAAACAAAAGCGAATAGGTTGCCTCGCCGCCATTCTGACCGGGCAGATACATATTGAGAATGGCATCCACCTGATCCGCAAAAGGCAATTCCATAGGAGATCCGCCAAATAGCACAACGGTTACGCGCTTATTGGCTTTGATCAATGCATCAATCAACGCAAGCTGGTTTTCGGGCAGTCGCATATTTTCTCTGTCTGCGCCTTCACTTTCCACGTAGTCTGTCAGGCCTGCAAACACGAGAATACTGTCATACTCGGCGCATGCATCAAGCGCTTCCTCTATCAGCGCGGTGCTCGCTGCAAGCTCATTTTCCCGGTACCCCTTGGCATAAGTATATTTCACACCGTTTGCATCAAATGCTGTCTTGGGTGTCGAGAGATATGTGGGATTGATCATCGAGCTTCCCGAGCCTTGGTAGCGCATCTTCTCGAACAGCTCTCCGCAAACAAAATAGCCGTTGTTTTTGTCAAGCGGAAGCATTCCGCAATTTTTCAGTAGCACCGCGCTGTCTTTGGCAATCTCCTTTGCAAGGGCGTGATGTGCTTTGAAATCGGCTTGCTCCTTCTTCTTGCTTTCGTGCTTTGCTACAAGGGTGAGAACGTTTCTGACCGCCTCATCGAGTACGGATTCATCAAGCTCACCGCTCTCAAGTCCGTCCATGATCCACTTGCGGCAGATGGCGGTGTCACCCGGCATTTCAAGGTCAAGCCCTGCGCAGAGCATTTGGAGGCGATCGTGCGTTGCGCCCCAGTCGGTCATCACAAGCCCGTCAAAGCCCCATTCATTTCGGAGAACATCCGTAAGCAACCATTTGTTTTCGCTACAATACGTGCCGTTGATCTTGTTGTAAGCACACATCACGGTTTCGGGGTGCGCATCCTTCACGATCATTTCAAAGGGCTTCAGATAGATCTCGCGAATGGCACGCATATCGGCAACGCTATCGCCCATAAAGCGATAGTTTTCGCTGTTGTTGAGCGCAAAGTGCTTGACCGACACACCGACGTCTTCACTTTGAATACCGCACGCCTCGGCAGCCCCCATTTTCCCTGCAAGGAAAGGGTCCTCCGAAAAGTATTCAAAGCATCTGCCACCCAGCGGATTTCTTTTGATATTCACAGCAGGGCCGAGCACCACGTCCACGCCGTAGTGCTTTGCTTCCTTACCGATAGCCTTTCCCATTCTATATGTGTTTTCGGGGTTCCAGCTTGAAGCACTTGTCGCTGCTGTCGGAAAGCACGTAGCAGGCTCACTTCCCGTTACTCCGTTATCTCCGCCAGCTCCTTGCACGCGCAGCCCGTGAGGGCCGTCGCTCATTCTGACGCTTGGAATATGTACGCGCGGAACGGGATTGGTATACATAAAATCCGTCCCCGCAACCAAAGCTACCTTTTCTTCACGGGTAAGCGATTTCATAATATTCTCTATATCCATAAAAATTCTCCTTGTGATACAATCTTACATTTTACATTATATCATAAATCTCGTCGTTGTTCTTGCATTTTCGTCCAATTTGTGATATAATTGTCTTGTGTTGTTGTAGGAGGTGATGATATGGAACGTATTGATCTTGAGTATTTGTGCCGTGTGATCGGCAATCTTGCGGGGATTCCCGTCCGTATATACAAAGATAAGGAGCTGACCTTTTTTTATTCGGTGGTGGATTTCCCTGCGGACCCTATCGAGCCGTATTTAGATAACGTATTTGCAATCACCGAGCATATTGGCTATTTCACGACACCTTTTTTCAACTATTACGGCATCGTCCGTTCAGACCGACATACAGTCGTGATCGGTCCTTCTCGCAGAACGCCCATGAGCGATCATGATCTGCGTGAGCTGGCTTTCGCGTGCAATCTGGATTTTTCCCGGGTAGAGGCGTTTTCCACCGCGATGAGGTCCCTCGTGCAAATGCCACTTGGCAGCATCGTACAGATCCTTTGTACCATGAATTACGTACTTAACGGCGAAAAGCGTTCGCTTGAGGATGTGACCATCTATGATTTTGAGCAGATAGAGCTTGAAACCATGATACAGAACGAGCAATTTGACAAGCGTTACGAGAAACAGACCGAAAATGAACCGCGAGAAACGCATAACACGCTCGCCCTTGAGCAAGCGCTGATGCAAATGATTGAAAAAGGAGACGTCGGCGCGTTATGTGAATGGCTTTCACGTGCTCCAAGTGTGCGCGGCGGAGTCATTGCCAACGATGCTCTGCGGCAGTACAAAAACACCTTTATCGTCACCGCCACGCTTGCCTCACGCTCGGCTATCAAGGGCGGTATGGATGCCGAGGACGCGCTTTCGCTTTCCGACGAATATATCCGCAAAAGCGAATTGATGTCGGGCGTTGAGTCCATTGTCAATCTGCAATATCATATGGTGCTTGACTATACCCGTCGCGTTGAGCGCGTACGGCTTGGCAAGAACCCATCAAAGCTTCTCATGCAGGTGACAAATTACGTGCAACACAACCTTTCAAGGCCGCTCGACGTAGACGATCTGGCAAAAAGCCTGTTCATCAGCCGCACACACCTTGCATCCAAATTCAAGCAAGAAACAGGAATGACATTGACCGATTTCATCCTCGGTGAAAAAATCGAGGAGGCAAAGCGGCTTCTTCGTTACAGCGATAAATCGCTTACCCTGATAGCGGATTATCTCGGATTTTCCTCCCAAAGTCACTTTACAAGAATATTCAAAAAGTACAGCGGCCAAACGCCAAGGGAGTACCGAGAAAACAGCACCTAACAGCAGAATTTCATACGAAAGGCGACGGAGCACTCCGCCGCCCTTTTCTTTGATTCAGCGTGTCAATTATAAAACACTCACCAGCCCACTCTATGGGCATAAGGCGGTTTTATCCTTGCCCTGTCTTTAACACATCTATTTGCATTTTGATGTGTGACCGGCGTATAGAGTGGATAATAACAAGACTCATGCACAAGCCTTGATATTATGCATTTATTTGATCCCAAACTCCGCTTTCATTTCCTTGATCAGCACCTCAAGCTTTACCTCGCACTCTTCCTCGCTATCGGCGTATATATTCCGCGAGATGCGTTTGCCATTGACGGTAGGCGTATATCTCCCTTCCCACACGTTCTTACTGACCTGATGCACCGAGCCCGTCCCGCGCTTGCGATATTTGGGCTGGTAGGGCTTAAATTCCACCGTTTTAGGCTTATTCGTGTTGTTCGTGAGTTCTTGTGCCTCACCGTTTTCATCGCCACAGGAGGCATCAGAAGCGGTCACATCTGCACCGAGGACTGTACCGATAGCCTCGTCAATCTTCTTGGCTGCATCGCGCTTCATCTGCTCGGAGCTATGCGCATAGACGTTCAAAGTCGTTTCTACGCTTTCATGGCCTATGGTGCTGGCCAAGGTCTTAACGTCCATGCCGTAGTGGAAGGCGTTGGATGCGAAGGTATGGCGCATGGCGTGGAACGGCACGTGCTCGCATTCGGCTCTCTTTAGGATCCTGGCAAGAGCCTTTCTGCATGCGGACGGATCTCTCGGCACATCCTCTTTCTTCACAGGTGATGGAAACAGCCATATCGAGTTGACCGTTTTCTTATACTCTGTAAGCATTTCGAGCACGGGCGGAGAGAGGATGATGCTTCGTTCCGATGCCTTGGTCTTGGGTGGCTCGATCCTTAATTCGCCCTTCACGTATCGTACCTGCCTTGTAACCGAAAGAGTGCCGTTCTCGATGTCGATGTTCTTCCATTGCAGACCGACCACCTCACCGCGGCGCAATCCTGTGGCAAGGTCAAGCATAAACATCTCGTAGAACCCCTCGATCTGAGC
>JAZNCE010000141.1:0-21073 GCA_045587385.1 Eubacteriales bacterium | reverse complement strand
CGCTTTAGCGTGAATATCATCGCCGTAGGCGTATATCATCACCGAAGGTGTATTCTCTGCGACTTGATGATTCCGAGTGGATGATATGCAATTTCTGCGAAATTGATGATATACAAGGCTTGCGCCTTGATTTTGCTTAGCCTTTGTGATATAATAAACTCACTGATAGATAAGAATTTGACGGAGGTGTGAGAAAATGGATATATCTTTCAAATCTGGCAATGAGAAGTTCAATTATAGAGTTTGTGCTATGATGATTTCTGACGAAAAAATCTTGGCAATGCATGACGATAGATCGCCATATTACTATCTGCCCGGCGGAAGAGTTGTAATAGGTGAAACAGCAGAAAATGCCGTTGTCAGAGAGGTTCAAGAAGAATTGAATATCACACCTAAAATTGTCCGCCCTCTTTGGTTGAATCAAGCATTTTTTACAGAAGACGTCGATAATCTCCATTATCACGAGCTTTGTATATATTTCTTAATGGACGTAGCAGATACAAATTTGTTGTCACGAGGTAAACAATTTACATCAAATGAAGGTCATCGTACACATACTTTCGAATGGTTGGAGTTTGAGAGATTGAAGGACGAATATTTTTATCCGTTGTTCTTAAAAAAGGATATTTTCAACCTTCCTAACGTATTTACTATCCGTACGGAAATCGAATGACCGACAAATTCCAATTTGTCGAGCAGTTAATAAGTAAGGGGCTGACGGAATACTAACCGTCAGCCCTAAATATTTGCGGTGCAGCAGGCAAAGAAAAAAGGCTCTGAAAATTGCTTTTCAGAGCCAAGATGGTCGGAGTGACAGGATTCTGAACCTATCGAAGACTCGCGTTGCGCTTTGGCTAAGCCACACGCACCGCTCCCTATCGTGTCGAGCATGCATATTACTTTCTTTAATCAGTTTAGTATGCAGCAAGCTCGAGGCAGGTTCTCGTCTCCGCCACTCAGTCCAAATGAAAAAGGACGGCTTTTTGCCGTCCCTTTACATTTGGTCGCCCACATGCAACTTTATCCGAACACGGAATGTCCGTAAAGAGCACGGTTTTTGAGCCATAGCCGAAGTTTAGTGCAAGTAAGAATCGGTCATTGTATAAAAAAACTGTATTGACGAAAACATCGATGAGCTGTCTGCGTTCCTCAAGGCGCGTCAGATCAAAGTTTCGCATATAACGGAACCAAGCCCAAAGCTCGTCCTCGGTTCGCAATGGTCGCTTCATATTTTCAATCAATATCTTATCTTCCAACTCGCGCTTGGATATCTCCAACGTCTCCAGGCGTTGCTTAGTGGACGGTGTGATGATACCTTGCTCAATAGCCGCTATCAGATTGTCAATTGAGCGTTGCGTATCGGAAAGGGTCTTTTCAAGATATGGAATTACCGTGTTTTCTTGCTGCTGATACTCCAAATATTTGTGTACTATGTCGCCGATAAAAACATCGTCATGGAGAACGACTTTGACTTGGTCAAGTACCGCATCTTCAATCCACTTTTTCTTGACGGGCTTGCGATTGCACCCCGTTTTCTTTTTTGCACTGGAGCACTTGTAGTAATGGTAAGTTGCACCACTTTGGCTTGTACCGCTTTCGCCGAACATCAAGGATTGACAATCACCGCAGAACAGCTTGGTTGTCAGCAGATAATCGTCTTCCGCTTTGTGCCTTGCGGGAGCCTTTTTGTTTTTTGCGAGTTTTTCTTGCACTCTGTCAAATAGATCTTTCGGGATAATTGCAGGAATACCGTCTGGGACAAGAACCTCGCGATATTTATATTCCCCGATGTAGAAGCGATTCTGTAGCAATCGAGAAACACTATTAAGATTTAACTCTCCGCCACGCTGATTTTTAAGACCGTGCTGATTAAGCACGGCAACGATTTCCTTCATCGTGCGTCCCTCATCGTACATCGTGAAGGCTTCCACGATGTACGGCGAAGTGATCGGATCAACGTTATAGTTTTTATCTTTGTCTATCGAAAAGCCAATCGGCAGCGTTCCACCATTGTATCGGCATTTTAGCGCGTTTTCGTGATGCCCGCGCAAAACCTTTTCGGAAAGCTCAGCCGAATAATATTCAGCCATACCTTCGAGCACGGATTCCAAAAGGATACCTTCCGATCCTTCCGAAATAGATTCCGTCACCGACATTACTTTGACCCCGTTGCGCTTAAGTGTTGCTTTGTAGTTAGCTGAATCATATCGGTTGCGCGCAAAGCGGTCAAGTTTCCATACCAGCACAAGATTGAAGTTTTTCTTGGCACTGTCCTTGATCATACGCTGAAAATCGGGACGGCGGTCGGTCTTTGCGGAAAAAGCGCGATCTATATACTCGGCAATTACACTGATGTTATTCTTTCTCGCAAAAGCGTAACATTCGCGTATCTGTCCTTCAATGGATTCCTCTCGCTGATTCTCACTCGAATAGCGGGCATAAATCACCGCTTTCATCGAGCCATCGTCATTAACTCGTTTGTTTGCCATATCACTTCGTCTCCTTTCGCTGATAGTATAATATAAAATCGTTATAATGACAAATGTGTGGAATTGTTTTTTGAAATTGTGTCTCCATTGGTGACACAATTATGAAATCTTTCGTCCCATCAGCTGATTGGGATCAACTACGCCTGCATCAATGAGCTTTTGTCCGATACGCTTTATTGCTTTCTTTACGCCACTCGCGTCGTGATAGCCAAGCGCGGTAGCGATCTCACTCATATTCTTGCCTTGTAAGCGCAACCGCAAGATACTTTGCTCCTTTTTGGAAAGAGCCTTCATACTCTGCTGAATACATACCTCGGTTGTGATCTCCGCAACCATATCGGGAGCCTCAATCTCAAGAGGTGTCGGATTACCGCCCTCGTCGGCAGGACCTCCGGTTTCAAGAGAAACTTTAGTTACAAGCTCGCCGTTGATCGTATGTTCAATCTTCTTCTGTGCGTCGAGGTATCTAAAATTGTTCGGCTTAAAACGGTTGAAATCATCGTAGTCGGGCATCTTGCGCTGAATGCTCGCAATCATAGACATCTGCTGAAGGTGAGCCAATACCGCACACTCGGTATTAAGAAAATCATCGATATTGTTGCCGTCTACACCTGCTTGCGCCATTGCCTCAATGAACGCGCCCATAATATCCTCGTTTTCCAAGATAGCAAGCGTCCAAAACTGGATTAGCTTATAGTTGGATTCATAGAGAAGCGTGATCGGATCGTTTGACGAATAGCATGTAGGCGGAAACGAAAGCTTCATATCGCGACGAGTGGGTATAAATGCTCCTTCAATTTCGCCTTTTACGTATTTATATACCTCGGTCGAACCGCTCTGATCTGTGGGCGTAACCTTACGATATAAATGCTCTGTAGAACGGTCAACAAATTGCGATTCCAAACCCTTGGCAATCTCCTTTGGTGTGCCGTCAGCCATTGTATCTACCAAGATTTTTGTCAGTTGGTTGATCTCCTCAATAGGGAGCGCTTGCGCTGTTCTTTCTTCTGCCAATAGTTTATCTCCTTTCTATTTTCCATAACGACGGAGTTCCTCTTTATCCAAAAGAATGCCATATACAATCTTTTGACAGTTTTTGTCCGCCTTGTTGTTCGAAAAGACTTTTTCTAAATCCTCTGTAAGTATTTCATCTTTGTGTTTTATGAAATAGGGTTGATACTCATCTGTGTAAATTAAATTCTCCCACATATAGTGATCCAAATTAACTTTAGAATAATCAAAATCATCCGGATTTAGCATAAAGTCAAGATGTTCTGAAAATTCGATACATTCCTTTAATTCAGACAAATCAATCGGATAGTTGAAAAGTTTTAAAATCAAACACAATTCAATTGATGAAATTAGGTGGTCGGGAACCGTACGGTACCCTGGTCTATTTCGTCTTTCTTCTGTCTTGCGAATAATGACGTCTTTAAATTGAGCATACACCCTATGGTCGAAATCAATCGTTCTCTCAATTACAAGGTCAAATAGTTGTGTATACGTAATTGATTCCAAATTTTCCTCAAGAAACGTCTTGTACTTTTCTATATTGATTAACTTCCTCATTTGATAAATTTTTCTGCATTTGTCCTTTGAATCCTGAAGCGAATCGATATCTGCTTCAATAGATGATTTGAAAGCTTCAGATACAAGGGTGGATAACTTTTTGATAACTCGCAGCAAGGCATGTCCACAGCGCTCCATCACAGTTTTATACACATTAGGATTAAATAAACAATTCAACAATGTTTCTGCATTTTCAGTTGTGAATGAAGCGGAAAAATTATTTACTACTTCTTCCACGCCACTAAACATACTGCTAATGTAAGTAGGCGCATCCGTATGCTCTTGTATCATAGTAATGAAAGAATCTAATATTGAGACTTTTTCCGTATCACTAAGTTCAGTCAAAGTTACGAGCATTATAAAGTTCAAAGTTTGGTCTTCCCAGTTGTGCGTACGATATTTCTTTATGCCATTGCAATAATTATCGAATATTTTGACGAGATCCACATTTTCCAACTCAATAGCTTTAATTTTATATTTGCTTATCCAGTCTTTAAGATTACTGTGCTTCGTGTATTTGACAAAGATATCCACATCAATCTCGTTTAAGGGATATGACTTTATGTCCGTGTTCATAGCCAAATTATTATATGGATTGGATGAAGCGAGGGAATACGAACAAAGAATTGCTTCAAGATACGAAGCGAAATATGTGCACGGATCAGAAAAGTAATTTATGGGTAGAAGGTTATCAATAAAGAAATCGTAATAATCATATACATAGCCTTGCAAATCCCATATGTTGTAATAAGCATGTGCGGAATAGAACGTGTTACTATTATATTCATATCGTTTTTGCTGCTTTTTTAGAATATCACGCATTTTGTTTTCATCTTTAGCGAAAGATGAAAACAACTTGTTGAGAAAACTAATGGATTTTTTATATGCATATGGAGCTGACTCTAATAAAGCCTCCAATTCTGTCGTTCGTGCTTCTTGGCGGTCAATTAGTGAGAGGGATATTAATCGAGCTCGTGTTTTATGCAATAAAACGCTAATATAATCATTTTTTGAGATGGATTTAAGATCAAGATGAATGAGCTCATCTCTATTAAAATCTATGCCCAAGAGGTTATAATAGTATATTTTTTCTGCGGGAGACAAGTTGGGGATTTGGTTTTCTATGGACTCATAATCATTATCTAAATACAGTTGAACAAGGGATGTGCGATTTGTGCAAGGGATATCGTGAGAAAGTGTTTCTTCTGAATGTAATTGTACGCATGTTATTCCTGCACGTTGAAATGTGTTGAGAATAAGCGGGTTGTCCACTGTAAGCAATGCGGTTAAGTTTTCATATGTGGGCTTGTCATAAAGAATCAGTGCGGTACTTAAAAATTGATAATGTCCGAACGAGTATGCAGAAATCAAGTCATCATGAGATACCTTTGAATATGATTTCAATATTTGGTATCTTTCATTGAGGATATCTTTTAAGTCCATATATTGACTGGAAATTGTATTGTTAGAAATGCATTTTAAGTATGTATACAAATTACGTCCGCTTGGATGAGTAAGGCTTTCGGGAATGTTTGCTTTCGACTGCAAATCTGCAGGAAGTGTATCCAAGCTAATAACAAAAATATTATTTTTTTCAAGCCTTGATAATTCAAACTCCGAAGGGACGGCATTTTGTATCAGGAAACTGTAAGGGCGTTCTGATACACCGTACTGTTTGCAAAAGTAATTGATCCAACCGATTATAAGATTAAGGTTGTTATCATTTAACGAATAACCGACAAACAAGAACGTATGGTTTACTAAAAGCGATTTGATATATGTGCTGATAAGTGGATGCGTATGCTCGTAGTCTATGTAATCGCTTTCTTTTAGCACTATTGTTTGGGGATGATCGATATCCCCGTGCATCTTGATAATATAGCAGTCGCTGGCGTTTGATAATAGGTCTTTATCCTCATAGATTACTTTATAATTAGCAGTTTTAATGGAAGCAGAATTCTCCAACAAAGTATCATAATTTGTAGTTATGATGTGATGAGGTGCAATATCTAATATTATCTCGTCTACCGCATTGGATTCTTTATCGCATTTTAAGGTGTCCGAAATAGTTTGAAAATACTCGTCCGAGCTTGCCGATTGATAATAGTACTCGGGAATTCTTAAAAATTCCGTTGCGGTAAAGTTAAATCGTTTACTACAGTCCTCTTTAGGACAAGATGTTTCAATAGAATCACAGCCGTTACAATTTTCGTTATAATTAATTTTTTTTGCAATGGTTTCAATAAGTCCTTTCCATGTCGGAACACCGGAATTGTTAGATACACCCGAACCCACAAATATTACAAGTCGGTTATTGGTTCGCGCTTTGTTAATTTCTTTAATAGAATCGATCCAATTCATAGTTTACCTCCTGCTAATTCTTTTCAAAACGTGCTCTGCAACGCCTTGAATGATAATGTTATCGTAGATCTGATTCGGATAATTATCCTTATCATCATTCTCGGCTTTTAGTACGACCTTGCGATTTGCTCGGTCATAGGAGAGCGTTTTGAGTGTAGCCGAGTCATCAATCAAAGCAACCACAATATCTCCCTCGTTGGCTGTGTTTTGCTTGCGGATCAATACCAAATCACCACTGTCAATTCCGGCATTGATCATAGAGTCACCATTTGCACGAAGCCAAAAGTATTCGCCCTTGCCAATATAATCGGTTGGGATCGGGAACGTATCGTCGTGTTGCTCCTCTGCATAGATCGGAGAGCCACAGGCGATATCACCGCTGACGGGCGCGTGGAACTTGCCTTGCAGTTCTTCAATGTAGGGAGTGATGATGTGTCGCCCGTCGAAATACAGCTTGTCCATCTCCGTCATACGGTGCAGATATTTGTGCACCGTTCCTACTGCCAAAGTCAAGCTCCGCGAGATCTCCGCAATAGTTGGCGAGTAGCTGTTTTCGTTGTAATATTCGTCTACAAAGGATATAATCCTCTGCATCGTTTCTTCGCTTAAGTATCGCATATTTGTACCCCAATACATAAATGAAAATATATTCACGATAGAATTATAGCATACTTTTTTGAGTTTGTCAAGATGTTTTTCTACAGATTAGGGTCATTGTTTTAGAGATGATTTTTTTGAAAAATCCACGCTCCGTGGAATGATTATTTCCAAATGGTTTGTTTACTGCGAGATCAAAGTATGGTATAATTATGCTACAGACATCAAAATATGGGGGTGTGATTATGTCGATTGGACAGAATATAAAGAAATATCGAAAAGAAAAAGGCTATACACAAAGAGAACTTGCGGATCTGATCGGTGTATCTGTGCAAGCTATTTCCAAGTGGGAAACAGATACGGGAGCACCCGATATATCACAGGTGGTTCCGTTGGCTTCAGCTTTGGATATCTCTACTGATGCTCTCTTTGATTATGAGCATTATACAAAGCCCGAAGATTTTGAGGAGCTACGTAAAGATTATCATCGCCAAGAGGTATTCCGCGATCAAAGGGATTCGGCTAAGAACTACAAAATGCTTAATGCTTATTTTTCTGCGCATCCGCAGAACTCCGAAGCAGCATCTTTCTGTCTTAAATGTTTGGTAGATATGATCGTTGCAGGCAAAACACAGGACAGAGGAAAAAGTGAACTTATTGCCGAGTGCGAAAAGTATGCAAACTGTATATTCAAATACGAAACCGACATTGATACGGTTTTTATGAATCATTTTGTTCTTGCCCGTGGTTATGCCGCGCTTGGCGAAAATGAGAAAGCAAAAGAGATGCTCGGTAAGATTCCCGTGACATTTGGCGATAGATTGTATTGGGAAGCAGAGATCGCGCAAGCGAACAAGGAATATGCCGACGCTATGTTGAAGTGTCGGTCAAGCTTTGCCTTGAAAGCAAGATATATTTCAAGATGCATCCGTATGGCAGGAGAAATACATCAAGCAATGGATAGTGAAAACGGATTGGCACAGCGTATAGAATACGAGGAATATATGCTCCGGTTGCTCAACGCCTTTCTTTCCGGCGGCGATTATTTGCCGTGCCGCCAAACATTCCAAAAATACGTTTTGCTTTGCGGAATGGTTAAAAAACACACCAAACTGAACCGATTTGATCTTGCCCTTGAAAAAGCTGAAATGCTATTTGCAGGCAGAGTTGAATTTTTGAATTTCCTTAATAATCAAGAAGGAAAATATTCGTTGTTGTTTGAGAACAACGATTCCGTGGAATATCAAATGCACACGAAATATCAGCTTGATTGTTATGTAAAGGACACAGTGGAGTTTTTGAAAAAGCGTCCCGAGTATGAAAATGATACAAGAATCAAGGAGCTTTTCAAGAAATACGACTTAGAGTAAATTCCCCAAGGGGGTGACGATTTGAAGGATAGTGTAATAATTAAAAGAATATGGCAATTTGCAAAGCCATATAAATGGGCATTTCTGATTAGTTATTTGGTTCTGCTTGTGGAGCTTGTGTTTAATCAGATCATACCTCTGTTTTTGGAGGACGTAATCAATTTTGCGGTCTATGAAGCGGATATGCAGGGATTCCTCTATGCAACGCTATGGTATGCACTTGTGTTTTTCGGTTACGCAGCTTGTGGCTTTATTCAGCTAATATTGTGGCAAAGAGTACATAACAAATACGTTTACGACGTTCGTATCGCTTGTTACAGAAAAGTATTGCGTATGAAGCCGAGCGTGCTGACCGATATAAAAACGGGTGATGTAATCCGCACCATAAATAGCGACACCGCAGAGTTTCACCATATCATACAGCGCTTCGGTATGAGAATTTTGAACTCCGGAATCGGTACGATAGTATCGCTGACAATTGTTACTTTTATGAAATGGGAAATCGCGCTTTTGATGGTAGCAATCATACCGATTTCAGCGATAGTATGTAAGACGATTGAAGCAAAAATGAAAAAAGCATCCGACGAGATCCGTACCAAGCAAGGTAAGTATTCTGCTTGGCTTATGGAAATGCTCAAAGGGATGCGAGAAATCAAGCTTTTTGTAGCGGAGAAAACGGTACTCAAGATTTTCACAAACAAAAATAAGGATATTATTGATTCCTCAGTAAAGCAAGATATCATACAGTTCAAGTCCGATCAGATTATTAGCGGCATCTATTTCCTTGCAGACATCGTTTTCTATATTATCTGTGCTTTCTTTGTGGCAGGACGTTCTATCAATATCGGACAGTACGTTGCTATCGCATCCTATTTTTCAATGGTATCTTGGAACATCAGACGTGTATTGCAAGGCAACGTAGACTACCAAAAGCGAAAGACCTGCGTTGAGCGCGTATTCAAGCTTTTAGACGAAGATGAGGAAAATGAGAATAATCTTGAAAAGCTTGATGTTCGTAACGGAAGTATAGATATTAAAAACCTTTCTTTCTTCTATACCGAGAAAAAAGACGTTCTCAAAAATATCGACTTACATATCGAGGCAGGAACGAAAATCGGTGTTGTCGGTGTATCCGGTGTAGGTAAAAGTACATTGGCAAATATCTTGTTGCGATTCTATGAGCCACAAGAGGGTGAAGTGCTTATCGATGGACAATGTTTGAGTGATTGCACTTATTCCTCTATCAGACAATCAGTTGGCATCGTCAATCAAGAGAACATTGTTTTTGATGCAACCATAAGAGATAATATCACATTCGGCAGCAAAGCAACTGACGAAGAATTATGGTCGATTCTTGAAAAGGTATATTTGAAAGACGAAATAGAGAAGCTTCCGAACGGTCTTGATACTGTTCTTGGAAAGAAAAATATGTCTTTGTCGGGAGGTCAGAATCAAAGACTTTGCATTGCACGTCTTATGTTTCGCGATCCTAAGATCATTATTCTCGATGAAGCAACAAGCTCCCTCGATTTCGAATCCGAGCGTATCGTACAAGCTGCACTTGATGCCCTTGCAGAGAATAAGACTACAATTGTGATCTCTCATCGCTATCAAGCTTTGTTGAGCACCGACAAAATATTGGTGCTTCACGAAGGAGAACAAGTAGGTTACGACCACCATGATAAGCTGATGGCAGAAAACAAATACTTTGTCGATATGTTTGCAGGGCAGAAGGAGGTGACGGCATGAAATATACAAGAAGAAATATCTACCGCCATCTGAATGAAAAGATATCGTTCTCAAAAAAGCTAATGATTATTGGCGGAATATTGACATTGTTGATAACCGCAGTATCTCTTGTATCACCATATTTGTATAAGACTTTGGTTGATGATGTTATGACCGCAGGAAACATCAAATTACTTTACTACGTGATTCCTGCAATGATTGGCGTTTATCTTGTCAAAGTTATATTGACGGGAATACGTACATATGTCAACAAGAAATTCTCATATGCTACAACGCTTGAAACAAAGAACCGTTTGATGCAGAAGTTTCTTGAACGTGACATTTCAATGGTGGCGGGAAAGGAGATTGGAACACAAAGCAATAATTTGGAACAAGACTCCGGTGCTGTGAATACTTTCCTTTCAAGTCATATCGTAGGCTTTGTAACATCCTTTATTGTGGCGGCGATTTACATGGCGCTGATGATCAATATCAATGTTTGGTTAGGACTTTTATCCGTGATTCTTCTTCCGCTGACCATATGGTTTTCACAGATAATAGGCAATAAATATAACGCCGTAAACAAAGAAAGCTATGAGGTCAAATCCAAAACCAAAACACATCTCTTTGATACGGTTCAAAAATGGCGCGAGATCAAAACTAATACGCTTGAGGATCAGTTTTCTGCCGAATATGACGAACGGTTAGAACCCGAAAGAAAGCTGAACAACAAGTGGATGTTCTATTATGCTTTACGTGACTTTTTCTACGAAATAAAAACACAGTTCGTTTTGAAGGTACTGATATATTTTGTCGGTGGTTTGTTTGTTATTTCAAAGGATATCAGTATTGGCGAGCTTTTGATGTTTATCAGCTTTATGGCAAGTATGGAGTCGGCACTTGACTCAATTATGAGATCAAAGACTGATTTTCTCGGACAAAAGGCAGTATTCGACCGTCTGTTCAAAATTTTGGACGAACCCGAACCGAATAAAGGTGCTGATTGTCCCGAAAATGCAACAATATTCTTGGAGAACGTTGATTTCGCATATTCCGAAGAAAGTGGCAAGGTTCTTGAACAGGTATCCTGCGAGTTTGCACACGGAAAGAAATATCTTTTGGTAGGCAAAAGCGGAGAGGGCAAGTCAACACTTATAAAGCTTTTGCTTGGGTTGAATAAAGCGCAGGCAGGGCAATTATTTTTTGAAAACATAGAAATCTCTGAAATTGATTCTCATAGTCTTTTGAAGAGTGTGGGAACTGTAATGCAGGAGAATATGTTTTTCAATCTTTCGATTCGCGAAAATCTGCAACTGATTGCACCCGAAGCAAGTGAAGAAGATCTTATTTCCGCTTTGAAAGCAGCTTGTCTATACGATTTCGTCGATAGCTTACCTCAAAAGATAGATACCGTTATCGGTGAGCGAGGTGTTAAGCTGTCGGGAGGACAAAAGCAACGTCTTGCAATTGCGCGCTTGATACTGCACGATCCTCAGATCATTATTTTGGATGAAGCCACAAGCGCGCTTGACTCCATTGTGGAAAGCGAAATTCTCGATAATCTGAGCAATATTTTCAGCGATAGAACAATGATCGTAATATCCCACAAACCACTTGTCAATTTCAAAAAAGACGAAACTTATTTAGTTGAAGATAAGCACATCATTAAAACAGCATAAAGCACACCGCCGAGAGTAACCGTTTGGTTGCTCTCGGCGGTGCTTTGCTTTAGTGATAAATTATCTCGTTCAGCACGATTTCCTCCGCGCAATGTTTGGCATTATTCATTTCCTGCACCCATTTGAGAGGGTCGGTGGCTTTGAGTTCTTCGGTGATGCCGCGATCTTTTACCAACTGGGAGAGAGTGAGATTGATCTGTCGCCTTGCCTCCTGCTCGATTTCGTAGAGGTGCTGATTGAGCGTACACGAGGTGATGAGCGTGGTGTAGGTGCCGCGGCGGTGCTTTTTGAGATAGTCGAGGCGCATTTTGCCGTACTTGCCGATGGGGTGGTTGGTCTGCTCGGGGAGAGCCAAGTCGGGATACATAACGCCGTTTCTTTCTGTGTAAGTGAGTTCCATAATTCATCCTCCGTAATTCAATATTTTTTACATAGCCATTCTACCATATTTGTCCTCAAAAGACGAATGTGTGGAATGGCTTTTTTATTTTTACCTTGTCGCAGTTTGCGACAAAGTTGACAGGCGAAAAAATATTTTTTATGCTCAGGACAAATTTCGCGTTTTCGTGTCGGATATAGAGTGAGGAAGAGAATCGACGGGTGAAAAACGCCCCTTGATATGGTCTGGTTGAAAATCAACCGCACCACTTTAGCAAAAGAAAGTGGTATGGGTCAAAATGACCCATACCACTCCGTGCGGACAAAATGACCACGCGGTAAAATGAATACTGCTCCCATAATTGAACACGGGAAGGTTTTGTACTTGGTTAGTAATATTTATTTACTTAATTACTCAATTGCTCAATTGTTTTTCTACATCTATCAATCGTTTTTGTAAGATTTTTTTGAAGTGATTTGTTTTCGGGAATGGGATTATTCTCAAGGAATTTTTTCGAAAGCGTAATTGCTAACGAATAGAATTCTGAGGCTTGTTTTTTCTCTTTGTTCAAATTATGCATATTCCCGCAAAGTACAATCGAATGAATCAATTGTCTTTGGAATTGCGAGACGTTTGAAGAATAGCACCCCAAAGCCTTTCCATATTCCTTGCGGTTTTCAAATACACGACCTAATGCAGATTCTTTGTTAAATCCAATTGTTGAAGGAAGTGATTCCGAAAGAACAGTTGCTTTTTCTGTCTCGTCCATCTCGCAGTAAAGTTTGATAAGCCACTCGGTTGCTTCGATCAAAATGCTCAAATCTTTACTATATGACAATATCAGTTTGCCTGCACGTTCACATTCCTCAAATATGGTATTTCGTTCGGCACCGTTTACGGTGTCTCCATCTGCAATCAAACATTCGCCGCACGAGAGCAATTCTAAAAGCAATCTTACGTCGCCAGGATAGGTTCGAAGGGCTTCTTTCAACAACGCATATTCATCCTTATATGAGTCTTGAATGGTTGCGTTATCAATCAATGCTTGGACTTCATCAACATCCATCTTTTCTTCTACTCCAAACAAAACATCTGTACTGACTCCAAAGAAATGTGCAATGGGTACAACTTGTGAAATGTCGGGCATTCCGATATTATTCTCCCATTTAGAAATTGCTTGAGCGGTAATATTTAAGTTTTCTGCAAGTTGTTCTTGCGTGAGATTGCGAGAACAACGAAGTTCGCGAATTATGTTACCTATTGTTTTTGCCATAAAAGATCCTCCTAAAATCAAGTGACGAAATTAAGCGCTTTCTTTCGTTGTCATTATTATATCACTAAATTTCCTTATTGAACAGCGATACAAAAGAAATATCACTCAACCGTACGTTGATGAGAATACATAATCAAAATGGAAAGGACGTGATCCAATGGACACAAGTTAAGAGAAGTGGCGGACGATGTCCGATACTTTAACGAGCATAGCAAGTGTTATAACGCTTGCTGAGCCAATCCGAGAGATTGGCTTTTTTCTTTAGGGACGTATCCCTAATACTCACTACAAAAGAAAGGACAAACAAAATGAGCAAAACAGAAAAAATGACCGAGCGCGTCACGGTCAAAATGGACGCGAACTTGAAAGCCAAGCTGCAGCGCGAAGCCGAGCGGTGCGGCGGAGATATGTCGGCGTATATCCGTTCCTTGATCGAGAACCGGCTATCGCAGGCAGCGGGAACTTGCTACAACTGCATCGGTCGGCTTGAAAAGGTGTTGGATGCAGAGGACGTTTGCTATGAGCTTTATGCCTTTATTCGTTCCAAGTACAAGGCAAAGGACGGTGAGAGCTGATGGCAACAACCTCGCTATGGGCTGTGAGAGGGACGATCCGAGACGTGGTGGCTTACGTCAAAGATCCAAACAAAACCGCCAATCCCGATTACGATCTTAAAAATGTACTGACTTATGCTGCCGACAGTAGTAAGACCGAAAAGCAGTATTACGTTACGGGGTTGAACTGCTCACCCCATTTCGCCTTTGAGCGTATGACGGCAACCAAGGAGAGATACGGCAAGCGCGGCGGGATCGTCGGATACCACGGATATCAGAGCTTCAAGCCTGGAGAGCTAACACCCGAGGAATGTCACAAGATCGGTGTACTGACAGCCAAGCGAATGTGGGGCGAGCGCTTTGAGGTCATCGTGGCAACCCACGTCAAAGGCTCGTCGGCTCTGCACAACCATTTCGTGATCAATAGCGTATCCTTCAAGGACGGCAAGAAGTACCGTTGGCAGAAAGGCAGTTATCGACAGTTGCGCCAAGTTTCGGACGAGCTTTGCCGTCAGCATCAATTATCCATTATTGAAAATCCAATGCCAAAGAAAGTGCCGAGGCAGATATGGATTGCGGACAAGCAAGGCAAGGTCACTCACGCATCCATTCTGCGCCACGATATCGACCGTGCCATACGGAGTAATATCAGCTTCAAATATTTTCTGCAAGCCTTGGAATATCTCGGCTACGTTGTCGTGCGGAACAGCGACTATAAGCACATCTCGGTTATCACCGAGGGATGGAGCAAACCCGTGCGAATTGATAGCTTGGGCGCGAATTATACCCTTGAAGCTATCGAGCGACGCATTCGAGATAATCTTCACAAAGAACCCGTACCGCATATCCGCAAACCGCAAAGGCGCGTAGCTTGCGAGCTTGAAAAGCAGATGAAGGCAATGGAACGGTACTCCACGATTGAGATACTGTTTATGATCTTCTTTGAGCTGATTGGGATTCCGTATGATGACCCGTTCACCAAGGAACAAAGAATGCCACCGAAGCATGAGATTGCTTCACCGTATTTTGCACAAGAGGCGATCAACAACGAAAGATATTGCCGTGAGATCCGCCTTATGAGTTGGTATGAGCTTCACACCACCGAGGACGTGACCGCATTCCGTGACAAGCGCAAAGCCGAACTGCAACGCTTGGAGGGCGAGAGAAAGAGGGTTGATAATCGCAGACGTCGTCTTACCGATCCCGATGAGAAACAGAAAAACAGCGCTGAACGAAGTGCGATCACAAAGAAAATGACGAACGTCCGCAGGGAGATGAACCTTGCGGACGATATTTTATCCGATTCGATAAGACTTGCCAAAGCCATAGCCGCCGAAAAGGCTTGCGAGGAGCGTCTGGTGCCGGATAGAACCAAACAAAAACACAAAGAACAGGAGAGATAATATGTATAAGAAACTAAAAGAACAGATTACCGAAACCACGCAGTATTATCTGTTGCGCAACGTACACCCGAGGGCAGAACAGCCTTTTCAAGTTCGAGACGATGATGAAATGCAGGAGCTTGTAGAAAGCATCCGAATGAACGGTGTCCTCAATCCTCTTATCGTAACACCAAGACGCGGAGGTTATGAGATCGTATCGGGACACCGCCGCTATGCCGCTTGTCAAAAGCTTGGTGTGGAGACTATTCCCGTTATCGTCCGTGACCTTGATCCCGATGAAGCAACCCTTTGTATGATCGATTCCAATCTGCACCGCGAGCATCTTCTACCATCGGAAAAAGCCTACGCTTACAAGGCAAAGATGGAGGTGCTGAACCGCCAAGGTCAGCGATACGGACAAACTTCGTCGCAACCTGCGACAAAGTGGGATGCCGCCACCGAGATCGGCAAGGCGACAAACGAAAGCCGCGACCAAGTGTTCCGCTATATCCGCTTGACCAACCTCATAAAGCCGCTAATGGATATTGTGGACAGCGGACGAATCGCATTTACCCCCGCCGTGGAGCTTTCCTATCTGCCGCATGAATTGCAGGACAAGGTCGTGGAGATCTTTGAGAGAGACGAAGCCACGCCATCCTACGCGCAGACGGTGAGATTCAGAAGACTTCACAGCGAGGGCAAGCTGACGGCAGATACCATTGAGGATATTATGGCAAAGCCGAAAGCCAATCAGAAAGAGACGGTCAAATTTAGTTACGAGAGAATCGGCCGTTTCTTTCCTCCAAATTATAGCACCAAGCAGATGGAAGATGCAATTGTGCGGATTCTTGAAGAGCGTAAACGAGAGGTTGGTACAATGCCTGTTCCTCGCCACCGTGACGATGTAGAAAGGGGTTGATCTATTGGGAAAGATAAACAGATGGAAATGGTTTTTATGTAAGGCGCGTTTTTGCCTTGACAACAAGGTGGGCGGTTACCGTTGTCGATCCCAAGTCCCCGAGCATGAAATTTTGAAGATTGTCCGTATGTACGAGCCAATCATCACCGAGTTTTTCGAGAATGAGGAGGAGATGACGAAGTTTCAAAAGTGGCGTGAGGAGTATGAGGAAAAAGAACGGTTGGAGAAGGAAGAAAAAGCAAAGAGGAAAGCGGGAGCGGCGTAATATAACGTAATTGAGAAAGCCTCGGCAGGGAGTTTCCTTGCCGAGGTTATTTTTTATTTATATCCGCTTCAGTTTCCTCCGGGACCGTCTCTGCGTTCACAAGTGTCGGGAACCTCGATCTTACCCTTGATATCTCCAGACTTAGTAAGAGGCTTTTTATCTTTAGGCTCTTGTTCTTTTTTCGTATCTTTATTTTCAGACATATTAATCACTCCTTTCCTCTATTTAGTGTTCGCAAATTCAAATCAATTCATTCAAGTCGTTGGTTGGCGGTAGGCAGCTTTGACCTCGGCAGACGTAATAAGTGGTCTTGCCGTTTTTGAGCGGATATTCTTTTGTGGGGGCATCTAAAAAAATGACGATCGCATCAGGTGGAAATGCAAGAGGCAAGCCTCTGTTGTCTGTATGTTGATCGGAAACGACCGTTACTTTCATTGGCGGCTTGTCGTGCTCCAAAAGCACTCTCAAAAACATAGCGTGGTTTGTGGGATATTGTGCTGCGCTTTGCGCGAGAAAATCAAGCTGCCGTTCCGCTTCGATTTTGTATTTCTCCTCGTCTGTAATAAGAGACAGGCGAACAAGATTATACGCCATCAGCGAATTACCGCTTGGGATCGCGCCGTCGTAGGTTTCTTTTGGACGCAAAATCAGCTCCTCGTGATCTTTGCCATACAGATAAAATCCGCCCGTATTATCTCCGAAATCCGATATGACCTTATCGCATAAGCGCTTTGCCCTATTCAAATGTTCACTATCCAAAGTGGCGCGATACAGCGAAAGTTGGGCAAAAACATACGCGGAGTAATCATCGATAAAGCCTTTTACGCCCCGTTTTTTCATATAAAAGCTGACATAGAGCGCATCACCATCACACAGACATTTCTGCATAAAGCTATCTGAGTTTTGTGCGGCAGAAAGATATATTTCCTTCCCGCTGACAAGATACAGCTCACACATAGCGGCGATCATCAGGCTGTTCCACGACGTTAAGATCTTTTCGTCGCGGTGAAGTGAATATCGCTTTTTTCGGTAATCATAAAGCATGGGAAGAAAAGATTCAAAGCTGTTATTGGAAGGATCGCTTTTTAAGAGATTCGGGATATTCTTGCCCTCAAAATTGCCTGCGTCCGTTATATCAAAATGACGGTTGAAGCGCGTTCCGTCCTCTGTGCCAAGAATCTTTGTGATCTCGTCGGGCGTAAACAGATAATATTTTCCTTCTTCACCCTCGCTGTCGGCGTCCTGCGAGCTGTAAAATCCGCCTTCGGGAGAGGTCATTTCAAGGAGAATATAGCTTGCCGTTTTTTCTGCGATCTCAAGATATAATGCCTTTTTTGTTACCGTGTACGCCTTACAATAGGCGAGTATCAGGAGCGCGTTGTCGTACAGCATTTTCTCGAAATGCGGAGCAAGAAACTTTTTGTCGGTGGAATAGCGGCAGAATCCAAATCCGATGTGATCGAACATTCCACCGCGATACATCTGCAAGAGGGTTTGCTCCGCCATGTTCAGACACGAGGCTGTTTTGTAACGCTCGTAGTAATCGAGCAAAAAGAGCAGATTGTGCGGTGTCGGAAACTTCGGCGCTCGTCCGAATCCGCCGTGTTTTGCGTCATAGATGCGCTCATATTGCGACACTGCCAAGTGTGTTAGATCAATATCCGCTATATCCGACACGCTCTCCGAGCTGTTCAGATGCTCAATAATTTTCTCCGAATCCCTCAAGAGCATATCGCGGTCGGATACCCATTTTTCGTGTATGGCGAGCAGTAGCTCCCGAAAGCCTATCATACCGCCCCGTGAGGTTTTGGGAAAATAAGTTCCAGCGAAAAACGGCTTCTGATCTGCCGTCATAAAGATGCTGGTGGGCCAACCGCCGCTTCCCGTGAAGGCTTGACAGACCGCCATATAGACACTGTCAATGTCGGGACGCTCCTCTTTATCAACCTTGATGGATATAAAATATTTATTCAAAATCTCGGCCATTTCTTCGTCCTCAAAGCTCTCGTGAGCAAGCACGTGACACCAATGGCACGCACTGTATCCGATACTTAAAAATATGGGCTTGTCCTCCCTTGCCGCGAGTTCAAACGCCTCGTCGCACCAAGGATACCACTCCACGGGATTATCCTTGTGTTGAAGTAAATAGGGGCTTGTTTCCTTTGCCAATCGATTGCTCATATCTTCACCTCCGTTATCTCTTTTATTTTCGGCATTTCCGAAGTGATCTATACGAGATTTTGACAGGTATGTAAGACCCGAAAATCACAAATACTATTCATATCACAAATCGGAGGTAAAAAGATGACGAAAGACGAAATGCCAGTTGGCTTTGCTATGGCGCTTGCGATGAATCCCGAAGCTATGCAGAAGTTCGGAACGCTCAGCGAGGAACAAAAGCAACAGATCATCGCAGGAACACACGCGGTAAAAAGCAGAGATGAGATGCGTCACTACGTGGATTCTCTGGTAAACGGCAAGTGATGAGTATGGATTCTATTTGGGAAGATACTGCAAAGCGTGTGCATTTTGATGCTTTGAGTAGCAATAAAAACACCGACATTTTGATCATCGGAGGCGGGATCACGGGGATTTTATGCGCCTATAAGCTAAAAAATGCGGGCGTGGATTGTATACTGGTCGAGGCGAATGAGATCAGCGGTGGTATCACAAAAAACACCACGGCGAAGATCACTTTGGGGCACGGTTTGATCTACGACAAAATGATCAAACGCTTTGGTGAGGATAAAACACGCCTTTACATTGACGCACAAAACAAAGCAATCAAAGAATATGCTCGGCTTTGTGAAAAGATCGATTGCGACTATGAAACGCGGGATAACTACGTATATTCTATGGGTGACCGCAAGAAGATTGAAAAAGAGGTCGCCGCCTTGGGGCGTCTCGGTATGAAGGCCGAGTCCTTGGATGCCTGCGAGCTTCCGTTTACGGTCGCAGGGGCGGTGCGCGTGAGAGATCAAGCGCAGTTCCACCCGTTGAAATTTCTCTATACAATTGCAAAAGATCTGCCAATCTACGATCATACTAAAGTCGTGGAACTGATGCCGCACAAGGCAATCACCAATCACGGTGAAATCACCTACAAAAAACTGATTATTGCAACTCATTTTCCGATGCTCAATAAACATGGCTTGTACTATCTCAAACTCTATCAGCATCGTTCCTACGTTCTTGCACTCAAAAACGCCAAAAAAGTAGAAGGAATGTATGTGGATGAATCGGACACGGGACTGTCCTTCCGAAGTTACGGCGATCTTCTGCTCCTCGGCGGTGGCGGACACCGAACTGGCAAGCAAGGCGGTTGTTGGCAGGAGCTTGAAGATTTTGCCCGTAAGTATTACAAAAATGCCGAGATCGTCGGCAAGTGGGCGACGCAGGATTGTATGACGCTTGATGATATCCCTTATATCGGTCAATATTCAAAACCCACGCCCGACGTCTTCGTTGCAACGGGATTTAACAAATGGGGCATGACCAACGCCATGGTCGCCGCAGATATTCTCTGCGATCTCGTTCAAGGAAAGCCCAACCCTTATGCTGACGTTTTCGACCCCTCACGCACGGTTCTTCATCCACAGCTTGCGGTAAATGCTTTTGAGTCTGCAATCGGACTTCTTACACCCACCGCGCCCCGATGTCCACACCTCGGTTGCGCCCTCAAATACAACAAAGCCGAACACACCTGGGACTGCCCCTGCCACGGCTCACGTTTCACTGAAGACGGCGAGCTGATCGACAATCCCGCGACGGATGATAAGAGAATGTAGCAGTATATGCTCTCGCATTATGGGAAATAATAGTATCAAATCCATAAACGGAGGTCAATTTTGCTATGTTCAAACACGAAAAACAGTTATTTCATCCCGTAGAGGTCGAAAGACCGAATCCGCAGTATGCGGTGTTGCTTCAAGAGCAGCTTGGCGGCGGAAACGGCGAGTTAAAGGCCGCCATGCAGTATATGTCCCAGAGCTTCCGAATCAAGGACCCCGAGATCAAGGACCTTTTTCTTGATATTGCCGCCGAGGAGCTTGGTCATATGGAGATGGTCGCACAGACCATCAATCTGCTCAACGGTCACGACGTGAATGCAGCGAAAATTCACGCAGGTGAGGTGCAAACGCACGTTCTGCTCGGGCTGAACCCCGGTCTCATCAATGCCACGGGGTACTCCTGGACTGCGGATTACGTGACCGTAACGGGCGACTTGTGCGCCGATCTGCTTTCCAATATCGCATCCGAGCAGAGGGCCAAGGTGGTTTATGAGTATCTCTACCGTCAGATCGAGGACAAAAAGGTGCGAGCAACCATTGATTTTCTGCTCAATCGCGAGGAGGCACACAACCAGATGTTCCGCGATGCCTTCAACAAGGTGCAGGACACAGGCTCCAACCGCGATTTCGGCACGACCAAAGCTGCCAAGATGTATTTTTCCCTTTCAAACCCCGGAAGCGATACCTTTGCAAGTCGGATCGTAGCCATGTCGTTCT
>JAZNCE010000140.1:0-11577 GCA_045587385.1 Eubacteriales bacterium | reverse complement strand
CCAGTTGTCTGCCAAAGCCGGCTTGGCCCCCGACTTGGGGAACAAGACAGTGCCCTGCGGGGGGGCGGGCGATCACTGATCGCCCCTACGGAATTTTTTATGGGCGATTCCTGAATCGCCCCTACCGTTTATTGTTCACGTATTCGTAGGGGCGATTCAAGAATCGCCCGCGCATCCATAAAATCCTCTTGCTTTTTCGCCAAATCTGTGCTACAATAAAATCAACAACACCGAAAGGGGAATTTTTATGCACACCTTACCGCAAAGACAGGTTCACTTGGATTTTCACACCTCGGAGCACGTTCCGGGAATCGGCTCTAAATTTGACAAAAAGCAATTTCAGGAGTGCCTGCAGAGAGGGCACGTCAATTCGATCACGGTATTTGCCAAGTGCCACCACGGCTGGGCGTACTTCCCTTCAAAGGCAAACAAGATCCACCCGCAGTTGAACTTTGACCTGCTGGGCGAGATGCTTGCCGCTTGCGCCGAGATCGGTGTGCAAGCTCCCATCTACATTTCCGCAGGCTTTGACGAAAAATACTTCTACGAGCACCCCGATCACAGCATGCTGCAAGCACCCGAGCACAAATATCCCACAATTACCGAGGAAAACGGCATGCATTACGTGCCCGAGCACGGTCCTACCTATCACCTGCTTTGCATGAACTCGCCTTATTACGATACGCTGATCGCGCAAGTGGAAGAGGTCGTGCGCCGCTACGATCCCGTCGGCATTTTCCTTGACATTGTCGGCGAGCGCGCTTGCTTCTGCCCCTACTGCCGCGCTGAAGTCATCAAGCAGGGCTGGGATCCCGAGGATTTCTACTCCTACGTGCGTCTTGCAGGCGTGACGTATAAGAAATATTATGAGGGCGTAAACGCAGCTGCACGCGCCATCAAGCCGGGAATTCGCATCTTCCACAACCAAGGTCACATTCCCTGCGGCAGACGCGACTTTGCAGCATCCAACACCCACCAGGAGATTGAAAGTCTGCCCACGGGCGGCTGGGGCTACGACCACTTCCCCAAGTCCGCCAAGTACGCTGCCCTGCTTGGCAGCGAATATCTGGGCATGACGGGCAAGTTCCACACCACCTGGGGCGAATTTGGCGGCTTTAAGCATCCTAACGCGCTCAAATACGAGATCGCGCTTTCGCTTGCCAACGGTGCATGCTGCTCGATCGGTGACCAGATGCACCCCGAGGGCTTCCTTGACGAGGCAACCTACGAGCTGATCGGCATTGCCTATGCTGATGCCGAAAAGGTGGAGGAATATTGCTACGACGTGACCACGGTTGCGGACGTTGGCGTGCTTTCCATCGAATCCATCAACGGCACGGCACGCAATCACCCTGCCGACACCGGCTCGGGCAGAATGCTGCTGGAGGGCAAATACCTCTACGACGTGCTGGACACCGCATGTGATTTTTCCAAGTACAAGCTTTTGATCCTGCCCGATGCCATTACACTAACCGATCCCGCTCTGCTTGCTAAGCTCAAGGCTTACGTAGCAGGCGGCGGCAAGCTGCTTTGCTCCGGCGTTTCGGGTACGGACGGCAAAGAGATGCTCTTCGACCTTGGCGTCAAGTGGCTGGGCAAGGGACAGTATCAGCCCACCTATCTGCGCCCCTGCTTCGAGGCACTCGGACTGCCCAAGACCAGCTACGTCATGTACAGCACCAATTACGTCATCGAGCAGACCGATGACACAGCACAGGTGCTGGGATATGCACGCTACCCCTTCTTTAACCGCGAGCGCGGCTATTTCTGCTCGCACCAGCACACGCCTTTCGTCACAGAAGACGCAGCCCCTGCCGTGGTCATCGGCAAGGACGGCGGCTATATTGCTTGGGATATCTTCTCGGAGTACGCCGACAAGGGCAGCATCATTCTCAAGGAGATCGTGCTGCACACCATTGACGCGCTGCTTGGCGAGGACAAGACGCTGATCACCAATCTGCCCAGCGCAGGCGTGGTCACGCTGAACGAACAAGCCGAGCAAAACCGCTACGTGCTGCACGCGCTGTACGCAACACCCGTCAAGCGCGGTGGCGGCATTGAGATCATCGAGGATCTTGTGCCCGTCTATGACACGACCTTTGAGGTCAAAACCGCCAAGCCCATTACGCGCGTGACCGCCGTGCCGCAGAACGTGCAAATCCCCTTTACTTACGAAAACGGCGTTTGCAAATTCACCATTGACAAATTCACCTGCGCACAGATCATGACGTTGGAGTATTAACAAAAGAAATCCATTCATCTACCCGATGAATGGATTTCTTTTTATTCAACTTCTACCGCTGCAGCAAACAGCATAAAGGTAAATTCGAGAGTGGGCGCATCCTTGGTGTAGCAGGCATACTGCACCGTCCAAAAGCTGTCCGTCCCCAAATAGAAAAACACGTAATAGGTGCGGCCACCCTTTTCGGAAACGTAATAAATCAATTCGTCATCATGCTCTATCGCCATAGAATGACCGTTGTTATTTCTGTAAGCCTCGGCAAATTGATCCAGCGTCGTTCCCTCATGTTCGGGATGCTCCTTAAAGGTCGTTCTCTCCACCATTACTGCACCGAAATCCGCAACGTAATAGCCGTAAAAGCCCACTTCGCTGACCTGCTCCTCATAGGCATCGGTCAAAAGCAGCTTGATTCCGTCTTTTTCAAAGGTTTTGCTCTCGCCGATCTCGTCTGCACTTGGCATGAACTGAATAAACCCACATCCGCTCAGGCAAAAGGCCAAGGTCAGACACACCGCTAATACAAATATTTTTTTCATGATCATGCTCCTTTCTTATCCTTCACCTATATAGACGCATTTTTTCGCAAAAAAGTTCTCTTTTTTTCGATTTTTTTGAAGTTTTTTTAAGAAAAGCGAAAAATACGAAAATATTACTTGAACACAACCTCGTTGACCACTCTTGCAATTTCCGCGATCAGGGCCTCGTCCAGCTCCATAAACGGCATTGCCCGGACGCGCTTACCGCCAAAGGTTGCAAGCCAGGTCAGCGCGACGGCGTAGCGACCGTAGGTCTCGGACATATGGAAGCTGTCGCGGCACAGAGATTCGCCGCCGTTTGCCACGTCGAACGCGGGAACGGTCTCGCGCAGCCTTTGAATGACCGTGCCGGAATGGATCATAGTCGCGCCCGTGACAAGGCAAGCCGCGTCGGACGCCGCGCAAATTGCGTCGTACATCTTGCGCTGATCGCGGTCATAGCGAGGAAAATCACCGTGCGGGGAGTCAATCTCGTACGCCCACGTGCGGTGGAAATACAGATCCGCGCCCGGCTGCTTTTCGCGCACGTATGCGGCAAGGTCGCTAAGGTAGGGCTGATAGGTCTCGTACTGCCCCGAAAGCCCGCTGACCTGCTGCAAGGTCACGGCATCGTAATGCCCCTTTTCTATGACCTCCGCCACCGTGACGGGATGCGCCACCCAAGTGCCGTTGACGCCGTACAGGTATTCCTTGTGGTTCCCTGCCACATTGTTCCAATGCGTCTGTAGGCTACAGCCGCCGATGGCAAGGTTCTCGCAGACAAGGTCAATGCCCCGCTGCTGTGCCAGCGCGTGCAGATATGCCTGCGCGTCCTCGGAAAAGCTGTTACCGATGGATAAAATTCTCATAGTCAATCCCCTTTTTGCTGTGCGTGCAAGCCCGTCAATGCTTCCAAAGTGGGCAATTCATACCCCGGGAAATACACGCCCCAAATCTCGCCCTTGATCTCCGCCTCTAAAATGTAATAGGGCTTGCAAAAAATGGTCTCGTATTGATTGACGCCCACGTGATACGGCTTGAACGACTTATCGTTGGGCAAAAGCTCCTTGTTCCAGCCGTGGAACAGCGCGGTCTTTTTGACCGTCTGAACGCCGCGCAGGCTCTCCAAGGGGAGCGCATACACACTTTCGGTATCCGCAAAGCACAGCGCACCGTCCTTGACGTACGCACGCACCTCGACATTGATGAAATCAAAAAATCCCATGCTGCGAACGCTGATCTTTCCGTTCTTTTCCTTATAGCGGAACACGAACGCATCCATTTTCACGGCATCCTCCGGCACACCCAGCTCACCGTAGGCAACGCTCAGCGTCTGTTTTACCTCGACATCAAACTGCTCCACCTCATCCGATTTCATAACGGCGTTGCTGCGGCGGTTACCCCAGATTTTAAGCACGACGAACGTCACCGTACACACGACAAAGACGGCAAGCAGAATGGGCGCATTTTGCACAGCCTGCTCAAAGCCCACCTTGGCAACACCCTTGAGAATACCGCCTGCCATGACTAATGCTAAAAAGCCGCAGACCCATTTGATAAGCCCCCAAGGCTTAGGCAACGCCGCCTTGCGCTCCAGCTCCTCGGCGCGATCCTGCACCTCTTCTATATCGATCTTTTGCGAAACCGTCGCCACGATCAGCTCTCTGCCGTTCGCGGTCTCGTTCTTCTTGTTATGCGTAACGTTGACGCCCCAAAGCGGTACCATACCCATGCTCCTTTCAAGTTGTCCTATGATATTTTCAGTATAGCACACTTTTTTGAAAATTGCAAGAAAAAACCTGCATGCTTTGCGGGCATGCAGGCTTTTTTATTGAAACTCGGTGCACTCGGGGCACACGTACCACTCACCGTCTTTTTTGTGGCAGGTCACGGTCAATGCATTGAACAGTCGGATGCGGTATTCAAAGGTGGAACGCTTTTGCACGCCCTCGTCCTCGTGCCCCGCATCCTCGGAGTAGGTATACGCCACAACGCTCACATCGTCAGCATCGTATTCCCGCGCCGCAAAGGTATCGCTGTTTATGACGTAATCGTAGGATAACTCGTACACAACGTCGTAATCCTCACTGCGCTCTATATGCTGAAACATGGTTGCCAAAGAGATCCATACGTATCCAAACAGCATCACGATCACCAACAAAACCGCCACAACCGGGATCACCCATACCGCATACGATTTTTTGGGCGACTTGTAGGCATTGATACTCTTGATGGGATCCTGCTCGTCGCGCTCACGCTGCAGCCTTGCAAGCTCCTTTTTGGGCACGACCATGGTGCGCGCACAGCGGTCACCCAGCGTAGCCCCCGATGCCAAAAGCAGGATCGCGTCAAATGCGTACACCTGCAAAAACAGATTGCGCACCGCTCTTTGCCAGATTTTCGGTTTTTTGCCGCTCTTTTTATCTAACACCACCAGCCCCAGGATACGCTTGCCGAGTGAACGACCGCCAAAAATGACGTCACGCATCATAAAGCCTACCGTAAAAAACAGAAACAAAGCCAAAAATGCAAGAATGAACAGCGGATGCGTAGACAGCTCATGTGAGGTAATACTCTTTGTCACCGTTGTCAGTACCGTCATGCCGATCAAGGTCACACCGCCAAACAGCCACCAGTCCAAAAGTGCTGCAAACAAGCGTAAAAACCTCGTAGAGGTTGCATGGGAGGCATCGGCACGGCAAAGTGCCTCGTACCGCTCGTAGATCTGCTCTACCGCCATAGGCTCCGGTACACTCTCCTGCAATCGCTTTCCTGCAATCAGCTCCTCGGGGCGGACGTCCAAAAGCTTAGCCAACGCAAACAGTACCTCCACGCGCGGCTTGGACGCGCCCGTTTCCCATTTGGACACGGCTGCAGCCGTCACCCCCAATGCCTCTGCCACGTCAGCTTGGGTCAGCCCCTTTTGCTCGCGCAGCTCACACACAAAATTCCCAAATTGATAATCGTTCAAAGCAGTGCTCCTTTTCGTGTTATTGAATTCATTATACGAGATTTCACACGATTTGTCAAGAAAAGGCATGTTGAATATCGGTTGATATTGGTTTTAAGGGCAAAAAAGCCGCGGCGAAGTTGGCGTGATGCTCTTAACGGAGTATCACGCCGATTCTATTTGCCGATGTTCTCCGCATAGCTCAAGAAAAGCTCGACAGCAAGAACTTTTACGCAATCAATCCCGTATTTGACAAGGGCTGTAACAAATAAAAAGCAAAACGCACCAAACAAATCTTCAGGACGGCTTGAAAATTCAAGCCGTCCTATTTACTTTTTTTGTGTGAGTGTGGTATAATATAGCATATACTAATCACAATAATGAGAGGTTATAGTATGGCCAAAAAATATGTATTCCGCTTTGAAGGAACCAAGGATATGTTTCTTGATCAATTTAACTGGAGCAATGGTTATTTTGATGATATGGCTAGATATAAATATATTAACGATTATATATTAAAGTTGATCGGAACCGAAATTCACTTTGGTGTTGAACGAGGCGGACATTCAGGTGGGTATTGGTACGTTCCTACAATTATTGAGTTCGATGATCATATTGAGTTCGAAGGTAAAATAAAATACGTTAGTTCAAATGATAATATATTTATTCGAATTTGTGATGAGTTTTGGGAAGGAATACTATTCATCATTCTTTTGCCGATTATTGGTGTTTATAAGCTCTATGAATTTGTTAGAATTCTTTTGAAAAAACCCATAGATAAAGGACAATCAACAGAGGATAAACTGTTTGATTTAATGACAAATCATTTGGGGTGTACCAAGGTATAAAAATACTTCATATTGACTGTATTGGCAAAGCGAAGAATATCACTCACATATAAAGCAGAAAAGAGAGAGTTTCACGGAATTTTTTAACCGTGCCACTCTCTCTTCTTTTTATTGCGAGTTTCGCATTTGTTTAACAAATTTATCGGGCTATGCCCATACCCTTATTTTTCCGATAAGGACAACACCCTTTTCGCCGCGGCTTTTTTTACATCGCGTAACTCTTGTCAATCTGCTTGAGCTCGTTGAAGGTGTCGATCTCGACGATATCCGAGAAGGAGCACTCGCGCACGCGAATGTCATAGGAATCGATGCAGTAATCCAGCGCAACCTGATCCCAATATCTTTCCTTACCGCCCGGGGTGTTGTACACGCGCTCGATGTCCTTTTCCAGTCTTGCACCGTCCTCGGCATTCCAGTAGGAGATGCCGTACATGTGGAAGCAATCCGTGCCACCGACAGCCATCCTCTTGATCACGCCGCCTGCCCCCGTGGTAAAGCACCAGTCCTCGGTACGCTCGGTGGGCACGCCCAGATAGTTGGTTTCGTACTGGTACTTGGTGATCAGCTTGGGGTTATACAAAAGCAGATCGGACTCAAATACGTAGCTGTTGCCGAGCAGGTGACGCACGCAATACGCGGAGGAGATGTTATTGGTTTCGTTATACACGGGGTTTTCGATAAAGGTGATGGTGGGGTACTTTTTGAGCAGCTGATCAAACTGCTCGGACAGATAACCGCGCACTAAATAAATTTCCTCAATGCCTGCGGACACCACGGCATCCAGCAAGGAATCGATGATTCTCTTGCCCTTGACGCGTACCAAGGGTTTGGGGGTATTGAGCGTGATAGGCACCAAGCGCGAGCCAAAGCCTGCAGCCATGAAAATGGCGCGCTTGACGCGATAAGGCTCCAAAGCCTGCACGCCCGCCTCGGTAATGCTTCCCTCAACGATCAACCCCTGCTCGCACAGCTCTGCGACCAGCTTATTGACCGTGCCAACGGAAAGCCCCGTAGCATTTGCGATATCACGCTGGGTGCGACTTCTGCGATCCGACTCCAGCAGCTCCAAAATTGTAAATTGCTTTTTCGTAAGGTTCATGTGTATTTCTCCGATATTTTATTTGCGGCGTGCGCTGATCGCTTTGATCTGCTCAACCGCAAGCTTCATAATCATATTCACGACAAGAATGAGAATGGACACCACCGCCACGTACTCGTTGTTATGCTCATTAAACTGGCTGATCATGAGCGAAATAGGCTTATTGGTGCTGTTTGCAAGGAAGGATACGGCGGAAATGGTCATCATGCTGTTGACAAACAGATAAGAGAACATTTCTGCCAAGGTTCCGATGCTCTGCGGCAAAAATACGCGCCACAGCATGCGCACGCGCCCAATGCCCAGCGTCTGTCCCACCGCCTCAAGGTTCTCGTTCATCTTGCCAAAGCTGTTATACATCATAAGGTAAGGCGACGAGATAAAGTGCGCGGTGTTGACCATGACCAAAATGATCAGCGTACCGAAAATGGGGGTGGATGCAAAGGTCATAACGTAGGAGATACCCAGCACCATACCGGGGATCGCCATAGAGGTAATTGCCAGCAGGTGCAAGCCGCGCGAGAGCGGCGAGCGCATGCGTGCGGTCATGTAAGCGGTAATAAAGCCAAGAGCAGCGCCCACGCTTGCAGTCACCAGCGCGATGACCAAGGAATTGGTCAGGTACTTCGCTCCCTGACCGCGGAAAATATAGGCAAAGTGATCCGCCGTGAGCGAGAGGTCAATGGGATAACGCTTGACGATCGCAAGGAAGATAAATACCGCGATCGGCAGCAGCGCAAAGAGTGCCATGAGCGTGCAGAATGCATACGCCAGCACCTTGAAAAGCGGCTTGTTACTGCCCTCGTGCGTCTTTTTGACGTAAGCACCCGTACCGCGCTCCTTGCCAAGCAGATCCATCAGGAATGCCACAATGGCAGGCAGCAGCAGTATCACGCCGTACACCGCACCGCGCCCGAACTTTTGCTGGTCGATGGCAGCTTGGTACATCAGCGTGGACACGGTGTAATTATCCGTGCCCGCTACCATGAGCGGCACACCGTAATCGGTGACTACCATGGCAAAGGTGGAAAACGCGGCAGCGATAAGCGGCTTGCGCAGATACGGCAGCGAAACCTTCAAAAAGGTTCTGAATTTGCCGATGCCCAGCACCTCGGCTGCCTCGTAGACCGACATATCCTCATAGCGCAGCACGTCGGCAAGCATGATGTACGCCACGGGAAGCGCATACATCACAGAGCCCAGCACGATGCCCGTGCCGCCGTAAATGGGAAAGGTATTGCCAAACAGATTTTTGACGATACCGTTCTGCCCGAACAAAATCAGCAGTGCCATGCCGTGCGAGATGGACGGAATGAGCATGGGCAGAATGAGAATGACGTTCCAAATGCGCTTCCCTTTTATTTGCACGCGCGTGGTGCACAACGCCATCAGGTATGCAAGCACTACCACAATCAGCGTGGCAAGTGCGGTATAGCGCAGCGAGTTCCAGAGTGCACTGCCGAAATTGGGACCCTTGACCACGTCGGCAATATCCGCAGGCGTGATCTTGGTCAGCATGGAAACAATGGGCAATATCACCACGCAAAGCAGCACCAGCGCCACCGTCCATTTGGCGACCCATGCCCCGCTCTGCGGGCGTTTTTTGATCGTGGCTGTCATGCGTCAGCCCCCAATGCTTTGGAAAGCGAAGCAATCTTGGTTTGCAGATTGTCCACCACAAAGCTCTTGACGTACTCGTTTGCAGGCGCTCCCACGATCTCGGACGGCGTGCCGATCTGAGCAATACGCGCGTTCTCCATGACCATGATGCGGTCTGCCATGGCAAACGCCTCCTCCTGGTCGTGGGTGATGTAGATCATGGTGGTGCCGAATTTTGCCTGAATATCCTTGATCACGGTGCGCAGCTGCAATCTGGTTGCCACGTCCAAAGCAGACGCGGGCTCGTCAAACAGCATGATATCGGGCTTTAAGATCAGCGTGCGCGCAATGGCAACGCGCTGCATCTGCCCGCCCGAAAGCGAGGACGGATATTTCTTGGCGTATTCCGCAATGCCAAGGTCTGCAAGCAGCTCCATGGCTCTTTGCTCGACCTCTGCCTTGGTTGCGCTCTTGTCCCGTCGCGCCTTGAGCTTGGCGGCGTACGCCACGTTTTCCAGCACCGTCATGTTCTCAAACAGTGCGTAATTCTGGAATACGATGCCCATTGAACGCTTGGCGGGCGGCAGGGCGGTAATGTCTCTGCCGTCAAGCAGCAGCTTGCCGCTATCAAGGGGCAACAGCCCTGCGATGATACGCAAAAGCGTGGTCTTGCCGCAGCCCGAAGGACCGAGAATGGCAAGAAATTCGCCTGCCTGCACGTCCACGCTGACAGCATCCAGCGCAACGGATTTATTGTTTTTATATTGTTTGGAAACGCTTTGAATAGAAAGCTTGCAATTGCTCATGTCAATGTGTCCATTTCGAAAGTAATTCTTCTTTGTATGCAGAGGCGTCCTCTACCTGCATATCGGCATACTTGATGCCCGTGGGGAAGTTTTCCAGCACGTAGTCCTTGTCCTTGAAGATCTTTTCGGGGTAATAGTATGCGCAAAGCTCCTCGTTGAGCGTGGTAGTCAGGAATGCAAACACGTCCTTAACAGCCTGTCTTTCCTGCTTCCCCTCAATAATAGCCTGACCGTACAGCGAGTAAGGCGAGCCTTCCTCAAAGAACAAAATCTCCAGAGGATGACCTTCACCAATCTTGGTTGCTGCGTTGGGGGTCATACCAAGTCCGATGGCAACCTCACCAAGCACCAGCGAATTGACGGGACCCGAGCCGGACGAGGTAAAGGACAGCACGTTTTCGGCAAGCTTGTCAAAGTAGTCAAGAGCCTCCTGCTCGCCCCATGCGTTGACCAAGGAAAGTAAGAACATATAGCCCGTACCGGACGAAGCGGGGTTGGGCATGGAGATCTGACCCTTATACTTGGGGTCAAGCAGATCCTCGTAAGAGGTGGGCTTGTCCAAGCCAAGCTCTGCAAGACGCTGGGTATTGACGATGATGCAGCCGCCGTTACGGATCTCGGGCGCGTAATACTTGCTCTGCACGGCATCCTCGGCGTACACGCTCCAATCGATCATACCGGAGAGGTCAGCCAGCACGCCCTGCGCTGCAAGCTGCTCTGCATATGCGTATTCCAGGTCGTGCGAGATATCGCACTCGGCATTCTTGCCTGCTGCCTGCAGGGTTGCGGCGTGGTTGCCGCTGGTCTTATATTCTACAATTACGTTATACTGCGGGAACTGCTCGTTGAGTCTTTTTTGCATATGCTCGATGCGGTAATCCTCCGCAGAGCTGTAGATGATAACGGTCTCCTTTTTGTCGCAGCCTGCAAAGCAAAGCAGCGCGGAACAAAGCAGCGCAATCAGCGTCAGCATGCAAATACTTCTTTTGAACGTCATAATGTTTCCTTTCCTTGAAAAAGCGTTCACTTTTTCAATTTCACAATATTTTTTTGAACGGGAATGCCCCAAATCAAGACGAAAAATCAGCAAATTGTGCCTTCCGCTCATTTACGGAAGGCAGAATTTGCATTTTGAACAAATTACTTATTGTCCTCGGTGTTGATGACCAGCTCGTCCTCAACCTCTTTGTTTGCGTTTTCATCAATATGCAGGGTTTCGGCAACCTTTTTCTTTGCCTTGCGCCACAGAATGACTGCGGTTGCGCCAACTGCAATGACAATAGCACTGATCGAGGTAATGACAATGGTTACGCTCGAGGGATCGATATATGCAACTGTTACGGGAATCATGACTTTTTACTCCTTTATGTTCGGATGTAGTCCTATAGCCGAAGAGAGCCGAACTCACACGGTTTTGAGCGGCAAATATCTGCACCTGCTACAGAGAAAATACTCGCAATATCTTATATTGCTTCGCATTTTCTCTTTGCATCTGCGAAATATTTGCTCGCGCAAAACTGC
>JAZNCE010000139.1:0-36916 GCA_045587385.1 Eubacteriales bacterium | reverse complement strand
GTCGAAGGATTCGAACTACCGAAAACGCACTTTTTCATGAATTGAATACGGAACACAAGCGACCGGAAGGACTTGAACCCACGACAGGGTTTCAAATTCTTCCGGTTTTTTACGCTCATCACAAATTGTTTACAAATAGTCCCTTCCAAAACAGATCCATCCCTTCTTCGAGAGGATCCGAACCCACGAAAAAACACAGCCAAGATTATCTCTCGGCTGTGTCGATTAAAAAAATTACTGGATAGTGGCAACTTTCTCAAGTAAAGTATTATATCTCGAATGTTTTTCAAGTGCCTTGATAGCGTCCCCACTAACAAAGCGTTGCAGTTTACCTTTCAAATCATGATATTCTGCATTACCATCGTGCCCATACCCAAACGAATAATCGCGAAGAAGGGGAACATCAAGGTATCTCTTTTTGTTAAAGTTTTCTGCCTGTGCGAGAATAAAATCTACTCCTTCTTCAAGCAGGGCGATCGCCTCCTCCTCTCGCCCCAACTGAATAAGACATTCTGCAGGAAACCGATACATCGGATAATGATCATAGATGAACGGCGGGCGGTATTTTTCATCCTCATACATAGCTTCTACTATATTGCGAAAAGCAGTATAGCAGTATAAAGCATCTTCCCACTTCCCTTCGCGCATATACAGATTTCCCAGCATCGAAATTTCATGTCCAAGTTTTGACGATAGTGTTTCTATGTTGCCGTACCGTTGCATTCTTTCACCGTTTGTATTTCCCTCGCTGTGTTTCAATTCCGCCATAAGCAAACAGCGAACATTGCTAACAGTATTAGGGAAGGTTTCTGCCAATGCGTACGCAGCATCCCAATTCTGACGAAAAACATAGATGTCGATCAAACGTCTTTTCGCTAATAGCATATGACCAGTGGAGGAACTGTACTTTATAACAAGCTCCGACCAACGAATGATTTCATTTGCGAGATCATCAATTCCTTTTTGGTCAATGAGCAGTTTTAACGCTGATTGATAATTTTGTAATATCATCGTGCCAAAGGCAGATGCTTCGGAAAGAAGAGTTGCATTGTTAGGATAGGCTCGCAACGCATCTCGATATTTATCGAGTATAATTAGTGCGGTCGCCCCTTCTTCACCGTCTTTACAACCATCGTATATCTCATAAATTTCTTTCAAACGCAAATTTACTTCTTCCCCGTGTTCCGTACCGTATACGCCGAACAGAACATCGGTTGGCACATCAAACAAATTTGCAAGCGGTACGACTTGAGAAATATCGGGCATGCTCGTGCCATTTTCCCACTTTGAAATTGCTTGTGCCGAAATATTCAGTTGTTCCGCAAGCTCCTCTTGTGTGAGATTTCGTTCTTTACGCAGACGCTTAATAATCTGACCCATATTTTCTTTCATAGAACTCCTCCAAAATGTTATTCCGGTACCGTTGTACATATTATAACATCTTTTCATTCACTCGTGAAGAGATTAAAAAGAAAGTTTTTGTAAACTGACAGTTGAGTTTTGACGAGTTTACTGATAATCATACATAGATTCGTTTGCCGGCATGGAGCAGCACTCCGTAAGATAGCGGTCAAGTGCAACTCCCATCATCGCCAAGGGATAAGTCTATCCGCTGACCGAAAAACATGGATCGATTTCAAAAAAACTTGCTCTGCGGATCGATTTTTTCATTTGTGCCGCAGGCACAACATCGTTTGCGTGCTTGCACGCAACATCATTTGAGCGTCAGCTCAACATCATTGCCGCCCCGCGCGGCACAAATGAACGATGTTGAGGCTTTGCCTCAAATGAAGTGGGCTTGCGCCCAATGATGTTACGGCTTCGCCGTAAATGAAGTTGCGCTTCGCGCAAACGGAACTAAACCGTTTGCTTAGTGCGCTGAAATAGAGTTGATTTTTAACTTGAAGTATGGTATAATGAATCCAAGAAAGGCGGTGGCACACATGGCATTTTTACATTGCGACCAAGATGAAAACCTGTTCACGCTGCACGATTGCATCACAGATCGCGTTTGTTTTCAAGACAAGCAGCTAAGCTTTGCATTTCCAGACGGTTTTTGGGTGCTGCCCGACCATTCCGAGGGCATACCCGACAAGGCGGTGCGGACGGATGCCTCCAAGGTGGAATATACCCTGATGGACGACGAATACGACGTGACCATATACGTATTTGAAAAGTCGCTTTTCGGACAAATTGTGCGCAAGGAGTGGAGCATTGGGGATCTCGTGGACAAGATCAACAGCGGCAAATGCAAGCTGGAATTTTTGTACCGATACAATCAAGGCGAGCACAACGCCGTATGGAGGTGCAATTTGCGCACAAGCAAAAAGCCGTATTTCAAGGACTGTTGGATTGAGATCACGTACGCATCGGTCCAATACGAATGGAATCGCTTGTGCGAAGACAGGATTTGGTAGGTGCAAACCGGAAAAAGAGCTCGGACTTGCCCAACTTCTCATAAGGAAGTTGGGCAGTTTTATTCGCCTAAGGCGAGTTGTATTGCTACGCAGTGATATTCGGCTTACGCCGAGTGAATATTTCGCCAAAGGCGAAATTCCGCTACGCGAGTTTGGGAGGCGAATAAAATATCACGAAAGCCGCAGGCTTTCATATCACTGTCGCATAAGCGACAATATCACTCCGACGAAGTCGGAATATCTCTCTTGTTTTTTCTGTCGAATTGTGATATAATATCATTAGCATTATTAGGGGTATGGGCTTTGCCCGAAACCCGCGTTGCTTGCAACACTGTAATACAAAGGCGAAACTGGCGATAAAACAGAACTATAAATAAGAATTTGACGATGGGAGGAACCTTTATGAAACGAACAACTACAATGCTGATTGCATTATTGTTTTGCCTTTTCATTTTTACTGGTTGTGATTGCGATTTTTCAAAAAACAGTAACTCTCAATCAACAAATGATACTGTTGACACGAGTGAGGATATTGTGATTAAGCGGATATATGTTTACGAGGAATCGGACGATGTTGTCAAGCCAATCATCACTCTTTTTGATGATAACAAATGTTCATTTACCTTTTCCGCTCTCAGCAGTTATTTGGGAATTGGCACATATACCATTGAAGATGATTTTTTTGTATTGAACACCGACGACGGACTTTACACATATACCTTCAAAATTGAAGGGGAAGATATGGACAGACTCATTTTTGTTGCTGATAAATCTTCTGATTACATCCACCAGGGTCAGTTTGAGGACGGTTCGGTATTTGAGGGTACAATTGTCCGTTCGACAAATTAGAATTTGTCAACAGAATGAAGTAACCCCGACAGATTTTTGAAAATCTGTCGGGGTGAATCTTTATTTTCTGCGGTTTAATTTTTATTACTCGTAGGGGCGTTCTGTGAACTCCCGCGGACGAACGCAGTTCGCCCCTACCGCGTGTTATGCAAATATTTTGTAATTTCTCCGCTAACCGTGCACGCACTTTTCCGAGCTCCTTTTTTGCGTTTCATCTTGCTGAGCAAAAAACACTTGCAATCCATGCAAATCCATGCTACAATATACGTAAAGAATTGATTTCCCAAGGAGCACAGCCAATGAAAAAAACGTTACACGTCATTCCCCACTCCCACTGGGACAGAGAGTGGTATCTCCCCTTTGAAAAGCACCGCGTGCGCTTGATTGAGCTGTTTGATCGCCTGATCGAGGTCATGGAGCAAAACGAGGATTATACCTATTACCATATGGACGGTCAATATATCGTCATCGAGGATTACCTGGAGATCCGCCCGCAGATGCGCGACCGCCTTTTGGCACTGGTGCGCGCAGGTCGCATTCAGGTAGGCCCTTGGTACATTCTGCAGGACGAATACCTGACCTCGGGCGAAGCCAACGTGCGTAACATGCTCTACGGCATCAAGCTGTGCCGCGAAATCGGCGCCGAGCCCGTGGAAACCGGCTATTTCCCCGATGCGTTCGGTAATATCTCCCAAGCACCGCAGATCGTGCGCGGCTTTGGATTTGACAACGCCGTATTCGGCAGAGGTCTTAACGACGTGGGGGCTGACAACAAGATCGTCAAGGAAAACGGCATTACCAAAAGCGAAATTCTTTGGCGTTCTCCCGACGGCTCCGAGGTCATGGGCGTGCTGTTTGCCAACTGGTATCACAATGCCATGGAGCTGCCAAGCGATCCCGAGTCGCTCAAGGCGCGCATTGCTGCCATTGTGGCAAGCACCTCCCGCTTTGCGCAGACCGAGCACCTGCTCGGCATGAACGGCTGCGACCACCAGCCCATCCAGACCGATCTGCACAAGGTCATTGCCCTTGCAAACGAGGTGCAGGACGAGGTAGTGGTCAAGCAATCCAACTTCAAGGACTATATTGAGGAACTGCGCCCCTATCGTGACACCTTCCCCGTATTTGAGGGCGAGATCAACGGTCAGCTTTCCGCAGGCGCATGCCCCTTGATCTGCACCGCCTCCGCGCACGTGGATATCAAGCAGAAAAACCACGACGTGCAGCACCTTTTGGAGCGCATTGCCGAGCCTGCCGGCATGATTGCCAAGCTGGGCGGCGGCGAATACAGCTCCGATTTGTTCCTTTACGCATGGAAAAAGCTGATGCAGAACCACCCGCACGACTCGATCTGCTCTTGCTCCTGCGACGAGATCTACGAGGAAATGAAGACGCGCTTTGCCAAGTCCGCCGCTTGCGGCGAGGAGCTGCGCGATGCAGCGCTTGACTATCTGGCAGCTACCGTCAATACCGCAAACGCAGACGGCGACGCTGCCATTCTCCTGCTCTCGCTGGAGCCCAACCAAAGCGTCGTGACCGTGACCGCAAACATCGATTTCGATCTGTCCGACGATACCCGTGCCATTGCCATCTTTGACGAAAACGGCAATGAGGTTCCCGCAAAGTTTACTTATATTCCCAACCAATTCACCTATACCCTGCCCAAGGATCGCTTCCGCCAGCCGCGCTACGTTAACCGCTTTGCAGTTGAAATGCAGGTGCAGATGCACGGCATGGGCTACCGCGTCTTCAGCGTCAAAAAGCAGGCTGCAAGCATCAAGACCGCGATTTCCTACACCGAGAACTGCATGGAAAACGAGTTCCTTGCCGTCCGCATCAACCAAAACGGTACGGTGGACGTGACCGACAAGCGTTCGGGACGCGTCTATGCAGGACAAAACCTCTTTGAGGACACGCACGACGTGGGCAACCTGTATAACTACGTGCAGGCAGAGGGCGACGTTGCCGTGACCACCGCAAACGCGACAGCCGACATTGCGCTGCACGAGATCACCCCTTGGTCGGTGACCTTCAAGGTGACCGTGCCCATGGCGATCGATGCCGATATTACCACCTACGTCACGCTTTCCGATAAGATCGCACGCGTGGATTTCAAGACCGTGGTGACCAACCGCACCGAAGATCACCGCCTGCGCGCACTGTTCACCTCGGATATCGTAACCGAATCGGTTTACGCAGAGGGACAGTTTGACGTGGTGCGCCGCGATATTACCCCCTCCCCCATGTGGAAAAATCCCTGCAACGCCCAGCGCGTGCAGGCGTTCGTGACCCTGGAATCCGAGTGCGGCACCGACGCGCTGATGGTTGCAAACCGCGGACTTTGTGAGTACGAGGTACTGCGCGACGGACGCAACACCTTGGCGATCACGCTGCTGCGTGCGATCGGTGAGATTGGTGACTGGGGCGTCTTCCCCACCCCGCTGGGACAGAAGAAGGGCACCTGGACGCTGGAATACGCCATGATCCCCTACGCGCAGGACAACCGTGCCGACGCATACCGCGAGGGATATACCTTTGCATATCCCGCTGCCGTTGCCATTGGCACGACCAAGCACGAGGGCGCTTTGCCCGCAGCTGCGGACTACGTGCGCTTTGACAACGAGCACGTGCGCATGACCGCCTTTAAGAAGGCGGAGGAGCGCGAAAGCGCGATCCTGCGTCTGTTCAACACCACGGATGCCACGATCAGCCTGAACATGGACGTCCCTGCCTTCAAGCAGGCGTGGCTGACCAACCTTGCCGAGGTGCGCGATCGCGAGCTGACCGTCAAGGACGGCAAGATCGCTTTGGAGATCCCCGCCAAGAAGATTATGACTATCGAGCTTGCGTAGCCGAACCGAATTGCCCGAGGGCGATGCATTTATGCGTCTTTCGGCGTGCTTTTACTCGCAAGATTAACGAACAGGAGAAAATCATGAAAAAATTGACCTTATTCTTGCTCATTTCAGCCGTCACGCTGCCCGTATTGGCAGCCTGCACGGCAGACCTGCCGCCCGAGCCTCTGCCCGAGAGCATCGAGACGGTTGAGACAACCACGCAGGCAGACACCACACAGCCCGCAGAGACCACACCCGAGGAGGAAAACGGCATGCAGATCATTCCCGATATTAATTTCAAGGGCGGTATGCAGCTGATCTCGCAAAAGGATCACACAAACGGTGACAAATTCTCGGTGCTTGACACGCACGATTTTTACGGCGGCGCGGCAACCGCTCCCGTCTGGCGGCTTGCGCAATGGGATTCGGGGCCTTGCCTTGTGCAAAACCGCGTGGACAGTGCCGCCACCACCATCACCGATGGCGTTGGCAGAACCTTTGCGTACGATCCCGCCGAGAACAAAATGACCTTTGAGCTGGATACGAGCCTGTACTATGGAGGCAAGGCTGCCGTGTCGGGCGATTACTGGCCGCATCTGCTGATCGAGCAGGACACCTTCCTGCACGGCAACGACGAGGAGCTTGCTCCCTACCTTTGCTGCGACGCCGAGCGCATGATCCTCTCCTTTGACATCCGCCTGACCGAGTTCACCGAAACGCCTATCGACGGCGACTGGGTGCGTGCGGCACAGTTTTTGATGTACTTTTACGTCAAGGGCGTGGAGACCGACGATTTCTGCTGGTTTGGCGTGCAATTGTTTGATAACCGCCAGGACAAGACCTCTCACTATATCGGCTACGACGGCGGCAAGGCTGACGCATCGGGCGCGATGATCTACTCAATCGGCTCGAAATACGTCTACCGCAACAGCGGACGCACGCTGTACCAAAGCAGAAAGCCCGACACGAGCGGCGAGTGGGTGCACGTGGAGATCGATCTCGTGCCCTACTTGGAAGACATGCTGGAAAAGGGCTTGGCGGACGGCTATTTCAAGGCTGATTCCCTTTCCGAGCTGCGCATCAGCGGCATGAATATGGGCTGGGAGACCATTGCCACCTTTGATCATACCATGGAGATCAGAAATCTGCAGCTTATATCGTACCCTGCAGAATGATCGGACAGGGGGAAACGTATGAGAAAAATAGGATTTTCTGTATTCGGCTTAAACGGCGTGACCGACGAGCTGGCACGCAAGGCGGCAGAGGCGGGCATTGAGGTTTTTGAGATTGCCATGACCGCCGAGGATTTTCCCAAGGCTGACTTTCCCAAATTCGCCGCTGTAGCCAAGGCACACGGCATTGAGATCGGCAGCATTCACCTGCCCATCGCGCCCCAACAGGTCTACGACGTGACCAACAAGCACGCAACCGGGGCTATGGCGTACCAGACCGAGCTGATCAAGCGCGCAGAGGCTTTAGGCGTCAAGCACGTCGTCATGCACTCGGGCGGAGAGCCGCTGGCAGAGGACGAGCGCGCAGAACGGATCAAGCGCGCGGGAGAGACCCTGCCCCGCCTTGCCGACGCAGCGGCACAGTACGGTGCGGATATCTGCATTGAGGATCTTCCCCGCACCTGCCTTGGGCGCGACTCGGACGAGATCCTTGCCATGCTCGCCTACGACGACAGACTGCGCGTGTGCTTTGACGCCAATCACCTCTTTTGCGAAAAGGAAGCCGATTTCATCCGCAAGATCGGAAAAAAGATTGCCACCACGCACATCTCCGACCGCGACAACATCAACGAACGCCATTGGCTGCCCGGTGAGGGCATTGTGGATTGGGTGAGCGTGATGGACGCCTTGGACGAGGTAGGATACGAGGGCAACTGGATCTATGAAACGGGGCTTTCCCGCCCCAAGACCATTCTGCGCGACAGAGACATGACCTTTGACGATCTTGTCCGCAACGCGCGTGAGGTCTTTGCCCGCCAAAAGCCCACCACCTTCTCAAAGCCCAAGCCCGGTGTGGGCATGTGGGAGTAGCCGCACGCATCACATGATACGAAAGGAGCATGGTTATGAACGTAAAGGCAGCTAAGATCGCGTCCTTGGTCATGCTGACCGTTTCCCTTCTGGTCACGCTGTTTTTGCTCGAATGCGCAATCTCCGGCATTTTCATCATCCAAGCAGTTCCGCCCGTTGTGGTCATGTTTCTCTTTACCGCGTACTGGGTGTGGATCGACACGGTATATTTGCGCTGCCATCAATGCCTGCGCAACGCGCAAAAGCAAATCCCCGACAACCTGAACGTACAAGGCATCGTGCTGACCGCGCTCATGGGCGGTGCAGCGTTGAGTATGTGGGTCGTTTTTTTCGGATCGATCCTCGTGCTTGGGGGGGTTGCCCCCGTCATGCTCAATTTTCTGGGCATTGCCGTAGTGTTCACCGTTTACACCGTTATAACCTTGCTGATTTTATTTGCGTTACATAAGCGTGCATAAATCGGACGCCATATCGCTCCGTCAATCCAAACGCAAGAGGGCTGCCCGTGCGGGCAGCCCTTTTTCGCTTTGATTACTTCTGCATGAAGTACTTGTTGAGGTCAATGTACAGCTGCTCGTCCTTGAAGGAAAGCATGCCTGCATAACCGAGAATCTCATTCATGCCCATTTCGGGGTTCTCATCGGTGTAAGTGAACAGCTTGAGATACTGCTCCTTTGCCACGTCAAAGCCCTCGGTATTGGCAACCTCGTACAGCTGCAGAACCGAAATAACCGAAACGCTGTAAGAAACGTAATAGCAAGGAGAGGTAACGGTCATGCCGTACTCCCAGTAACCGTCCAGCACCTTTTCTGCGCCGAAATCCGTGACGATGTAGGTGTAGAGTGCATCGTACTCATCCGCGGTAATGGTACCGTCCGCCATGATCACGTCTGCGCCTAAACCATCGTACTCGTCCAAGTAGATTGCTCTCTCAAATGCATCGACGGTAAAGCCTGCGATCCCCGCATACAGCATGTTGACCAGTGCATAGGAGTTTACCATAGCAAACTCATCACGCGTATAGCCGGATTTCTCCTTGAGGTAGCACAGATAGAGCAGCTCGTTGCCCTGAGAATGCATCTCAAGCAGGTCGTAGGACTGAGAATAATCGGTATCTGCATAAACCTCTGCGTTATAGACCTCGTTCATGTAGTGACCGAACTCGTGAATAATGGTAAAGCAGTTGTCATAGCCCTTGCCGAAATATGCGATAGGCAGATTTTCGGAATAGATCGAGGTGACAAACGCACCGTCGTATTCGCCTCTGAACATGTTGCCGTCGCTCATCAGCTTATTGAACTCATCCGAGAAGGAAATGGTCTTATCGGGGTTGGTGTTAAATGCCATCAGATCGATATAATCGTTGACCAGCGTGTTGCCCTCCAGGTTTTCGAAGAAGGGATACGATGCCTGCGCATAGTACTTTTCTCTGACCTCTGCGGAAGCGCCCGAGAAGCCGGTCCATGCGCGATATACGTCTGCGAACACGGGAGCGATATACGTCTTGGCATACTCGGAAAGCTCTGCTGCATCCTGGTAGGTATAATCTCTGCCGTATACGTTCTCATACGCATACTCCAGATAGTTATCATAACCCATCAGCTGTGCCATCTTGTTATTGTTTGCAACGAATTCAGCGTACAGCTCGGGCAGCTTGGAGGGAGCAAAGCCGGGAGCAACTACCTCTTCCTCAATGGCGTTGTTTCTCTCCTTGAGTGCGGTGTACTCGGGATTGGAGATCGCATCCGAGTCAAACAGGAACGCGTTGATCTCTTCCTCGGTCATGCCGTAGTAGTAGAAATCGCGGTAGCAGGAATCATAGAAGGGACGGGAGAGCGTGTAGAACTTTGCAATGATGTTGGTCTGATAGTCCATCATGTACTGATAGGTTTCCTCAAGCTCAGCGTTCTTCATATCGCAGTAATATGCGATCTCTGCAAGCTGCTTCTGGGACATTGCATACATCACCAGATCATACAGATCGGTATGTACTGCGTCAATCACCTTATAAGCGTCAGCCAGCTCACCGGTCTCCGCATACGCATGCAGCGCGGGATCATACTTGGCAGCGGCATCCAGCATTGCCTTGACCTCATCGTACTTGGCGTCAAGTGCAGCTTCGTCTTCCTTGGTAAACTTGAAGGTCAGCGCCTCGGTGTGCTTGCCGTTGGACTCGTTCCACAGGCAGCTGGTGCAGCCCTCGTTCAGGCAGCGTCTGACGCGAGAAGGCTCGGAAGAGGTCTCCTCATATTTGTGGCCAAGCGGATCCATGTTGGTGTACTGCATCTTACCGCAGTTGGCACATCTGTAGTCGGTAGAGCCCTTACCCGTGCAGGTAGGCTTGGTTTCCATGGATACCTGCATATCGTGACCGGTTGCGGGAATGACGGTCTCCTGCGTCTGGCCGCAAGAGCACACCTTGACTTCCTTGCCGTCAGCTTCACAGCTGACCTTGACGGAATCGGTTTCGGACAGCACGAATTCATGCACGTGCTCGGTGGTTACTTCTTCTCCGGGGCCTTGCGTGTTGCAGCTTACGAATGCAAACAGCGTCACAAAGACCAGTAAAAGTGTCAATGTTCTTTTCATAGTCGTTCTCCTTGTTAAATAATAAACGATATATGGTATTGTAGCACATACCGCACAGGATTGCAATAGTTTTTGCAATTTTGTGTAAAGAAAATTGCATTTTTTAAAAATCTTCTTTGTCGGTTGCCCCTTTGGTAAAATCGCACTTGAAATCCATGCGGCGTTATGATATAATGGAACAAAAGCATGACACGTCACGCGAAAGGAGATCACACATGCAATCTTACGGTCTTGATATCACGCACCGCCACGATCTGGTGGGCATTTGCTATACCATGTGGTTTAACGCCGTGCACGGCAGCGGCGAGGGTCCTGTAGGGTACGCGCCCAACGTCACCGAGCTGACCGAAAAATACGGCTGGAGCGAGCAATACGGCTTTGGCACCGAGGGAGATCAGCACAACGAGATAGGCAGATTTCACTACTGGGGCACGCCTGCGCAGGGCTACTACCGCTCGACCGACAAAGCAGCCATTCGCCGCAATCTGACGCTTTTACAGGATGCGGGCGTGGATTTTTTGGTGCTGGACTTCACCTTTGTGGGCGGCAACACGGTACACCACAAGCAGTTCTGGGACAGCCACGTGCAATACTCGACCGAAGCACTGCTTGACACCATGACCGAGATGCGCGCCGAAGGGCTCAAAACGCCTTACGTGGTCATGTGGCCCAATACTCTTGACGCCTTCGACGTCTTCTACGACAGATTTTACGGCGTGGATAAATGGAAGGACTGCTTTGTATACCGTGACGGCAAGCCCTTTATCCTGCATTGGAGATATAAAGGGAGCGAAACCGACAAGTTCACCACCCGCGCCATGTACGGCTTGCAGGGCAAGGTCAAAACGGGACAATGGAGCTACCTGGAGCCCGACAACCGCGCCACGGTGTGCTATGCCGAGGACGGCACGCCCGAGCACGTGGGCGTTTCGGTTGCCATGCAATCCACCTACATGTCCCTGACCGACACCGCGCACGGCAGGCAGGGCGGCAGATTCTGGCACTCCCAATGGCAGACCGCCTTTGACACCCACCCCAAGATCGTGACCTTAACGTGGTGGAACGAATGGTGCGCCCAGCTGTTCTGCGTGGACGGCAAATACGTCTTTACCGATAACTTTAACCAAGAATACAGCCGCGACATAGAGCCCATGCAGGGCGGTCACGGTGACCTTTACTACCGTTGGCTTTGCGAGTACGTGCGTGCCTACAAGGCGCACGAGGATTGCCCCGCGCTTTATCGCCAATGAGAGGAGTCATTTTATGAAGCTGTTTATTGACGTGGTATTTGCGCTCTTACCGCTTGCCCTGATTGCTCTTCCCATCACCGCGCTGCTGATTCTGCACGGTGTGCAGGTGCGCAAAAAAAAGGCACAGCAAGCGCAATTTCAAGCATCGGAGGAAACCGAACAATGATGATTGATTTTAAGCAACTGCAATTTTGCATTCAAAACGATACCATTCGCCTTGTCAAGGCAGGAAACATTGCGCAAAATCCCGACGGCATTTTCTGCGAGGTGCAGGTGGCGGGTTTTGTCAAGGATTCCCACCTGGGCGTCAAGATGGTCAACTCTTCCGAGGGGCGCAAGCTGCGCTACGTCTCGCACGTGCTGACCGAAAGCTCGCTCGTCATTGTGCAAAAGAGTGCATTGGTAGAAGTCACTACCCTGCTTTTCTCATATGACGACTGCGACGCGGTACACGTGACCAACTGCGTCAAGTGCATCTGTCCGCAGCCCATTGTGCTGGAGGAGGTCTCCTCCTTCGTCCTGCCCGGCATCGGGGCATACGACACGCCCGAGCAGCTGCGCTTTACCAAATTTGTGCAGAGCCACCACGCCGAATGCCAGCCCGACACCCGCAGCTTTGACGAGCACGGGCTTTACCGCATGGGCGGACAAAGCCAAAAACGCATTGCATTTTCCAACGTGGGCTCCTGGTCTACCAAGGAAGCCTTGCCGCAGGGCATGATCTTTGGCGACGCAAGCGGCAGCGCCATGATATTCCAGATCGAATCCAGCAATTCCTGGCATTATGAGATCGGCGATCTCGGTCCTACCTATTACCTCTACTTGGGCGGTGCGAACGCCACGCACGGCGCATGGAGCAAGCAGCTCTCTTACGGAGAGATGTACACCGCACCCGCGGTCTCACTCGCCTTTGGCAAGGACCTCAACGCCCTTTTGGCAGAGATGACCAAGTGCCGCAGACATATTGCGGGCAAATGCAAGCCCGATGCCGATCTGCCCTCCATCTTCAACGAATACATGCACCTTTCCTGGGACAGCCCCTCGGCTGATACCACGCGCAAATACGCGCCCACCGTCAGCGCGCTGGGCGTCAAATACTACGTCATTGACTGCGGCTGGCACAACGAGGAGGACGGCAACATCATCTATCCCTTTGTGGGACAATGGAAGGAAAGCAACAAGCGATTCCCCAAGGGCGTGCGTGAAACCACCGACTACATCCGCTCGCTTGGCATGAAGGCGGGACTTTGGATTGAGCCCGAGATCATTGGCACCAAGTGCGCCGAAATGATTCATTTTTATGATGACGATTGCTTCCTTTCACGCAACGGCAAGCGGATCGGCGTCATGAACCGCTACTTCCTTGACTACAGAAATCCCAAGGTCATCGCATACATGAGCGAAACCATTCGACGCATGGTGGAGGACTACGGAGCGGACTACATTAAAATGGACTTTAACGAGGACTGCGGCATCGGTACCGACAGAGATGCGCTGACTCCGGGCGAGGGACTTGAAAGCCACGCACGCGCTTACCTTGCATGGATTGACCGCATGCGCCGCGCTTTCCCCAACGTGCTGTTCGAGACCTGCTCCTCGGGCGGTATGCGCATGGATTACGCCACGCTCTCGCACTTTTCCATCGTGTCCACCTCCGACCAGACGAGCTATTTGCGTTACCCTTACATTGCCGGCAACGTGCTCTCTGCCGTGCTGCCCGAGCAGGCAGCGGTGTGGAGCTATCCCGTTGGCACCGACACCCCCGGCTTTACCCCTACGAAAGAGTGGGTCAACGAGCACATTTCGGACGAGCAGATCATCATGAACATGGTCAACAGCCTGCTTGGTCGCATTCACCTTGCCAGCCACGTTGAGCTTTTGAACGTGGGAAAACTCGCGCTGATCAAGGAAGGTTTGGACTTTTACGACGGCATGACCGCCTTTAAGAAGGCTGCCGTTCCCTACCTGCCCCTTGGCTTGACCCGCTTTGGCAAAAAGCAGGTGGCGGCAGGACTTTTGCACGAGGGCAAATTGCTGCTTGCCGTCTGGAATCTGGGCGGAGAAAGAGAGCTGCGCATTCCGCTGGCAGATCTGCAGCCCGTGGGTGCACGCGTCGCTTACCCCGCAGACGCGCGCGGTGTGACCTGCACGCTTGACGCAAACACCCTGACCGTACACTTTACCGAGGACCACCAGGCAAGAATGCTTGAGATCACGCTCAACTAAGGAGAACGCCATGATCATAGAAAAAGCGCATGAAACCATGACCTCGCGCGAGCGCGTGCGCAGAACCTTTGCATTTGAAAAAACCGACCGCGTGCCCATCGGGTACGACGCCAACGGCGGTATTCACGCACGCCTTTGTGCGACTCTAGGCATTGCTCCGACCGACGCGGAGGGGCTTTACGAGGCACTGGGCGTGGACACCCGCTCCATTTCCGCACCCTATATCGGCCCGCAGCTGCACAAGGTGCCCGAAAACCGCATGGTCAATCAGCTTGAGGGCTGCATCATGCGCTGGGTGGAGCACGCCAGCGGCGGCTACTGGGATTTTTGCGATTTCCCGCTCAAAGACGCCGAGGACGAGCTGTTTGACGCCTTTCCCATTCCCAATCCCGACCACTTTGACTACGACGCCGCACTTGCGCACGCCAAAAGCTACGGCGGCAAGTACGCCTTGTACGTAGGTGACCCCGGCACGCCCGATATCATCAATTCCAACGGGCGCATCATGGGCATGGAGGACGTGCTCTGCCACCTGATATTGGACGACGAGGCTGCCATGTCCTTTATGCGCCGCCGCGCTGCTTTTCAGCTGGCGGTCATGGAGCGACTGCTCGATAAATGCCGCGGCTACATTGATTTCGTATGGCTGGGCGAGGACCTTGGCACGCAGATCGCGCCCATGATCAGCCTTGACCTCTACCGCGAGCAGATCAAGCCCATCCATAAGCAGTTCATCGACCTTGCCTCCGCGCACTCTCTGCCCAGCATGATGCACTCCTGCGGCAGCAGCTCGTGGGTATACGAGGATCTGATCGAGCTGGGACTTCGCGGGGTGGACACCCTGCAGCCCGAGGCAGTCAATATGTCACCCGATTACCTTGCCGCGCACTTTGGCGGCAGGCTCAACTTCCGCGGCTGCATCTCTACGGCAGGACCCCTTGCCTACGGCACGGCAGAGGAGACCGAACGCGTCTGCCGCGAAACCTTGGAAACCATGATGGCGGTGCGCGGCTACCACTTCGCGCCCACGCATGCCATTCAAGACAACTCCCCTGTGGAAAACGTGCTTGCCATGTATAGGGCGGCACACAAATACGGACAATATTAAGAAAGGCGGTCACTTATGATCACTCCCACTCTTCCCGAATACATGCTGACCTATCCCACCGTGTTTGCCGTGGGTGACCAATACCAGATCTTTATGCCCTTTTCCGACGAGGTGATCGTATGGATCAAGGTGGGCGAGCACACCTACTATGACCACTGCAACGGCGTGTTGCGCTCGCGCACCAACATGCACCGCGTCACGCTGCCCATGCGCGTGCTGGATGAGGCGAAGGAATACACCGTGGTGTACCGCAAGATGATCGACCGCGCGCCCTACTTCCCCAAAAGCGAGGACGAACGCACGCTGACGCTGCCCTTCAAGCCCATCAAGGACGACGGCAACATCAATCTCTACCATATCTCGGACGCGCACAATCTGGTTGCCGAGCCGGTTGCCTGCGGGCAATTCTTTGGCGACGAGCTCGACCTCTTGGTGCTCAACGGTGACATTCCCAACCACAGCGGCGACGTCAAGAATTTCAACGCCATCTGCGAGATCGCGTCGGGAATCACCTTTGGTCAGATCCCCTGCGTCTTTGCGCGCGGCAATCACGATACGCGCGGCATTCATGCCGAGGATATGCCCGATTACATTCCGATCAAGGACGGCAAGACCTACTACACCTTCCGCGCAGGCTGCGTGTGGGGACTGCTCATGGATTGCGGTGAGGATAAGCCCGACTCCTGCGCGGAATACGGCTACACCATCTGCTTCCACGACTTCCGCCTGGAGGAATCCGAATTTATCAAATCGGTCATTGCCAATGCGGACAAGGAATATAACGCGCCCGGCGTCAAGCACCGCTTGATCATCTCGCACATCGGCTTTACGCACGTGCAACAGCACCCCTTTGACATTGAGCAGGAGCTCTACCGCGAGTGGACGCAGCTGACGCACCAAATGAAGCCCGACCTGATGCTGTACGGACACCACCACACGGTGAAAATCTGCCCGCCCGGCTGTGATTTTGACGACTGGGGACAGCCCTGCACCGCGATCATCGGCTCAAAGCCCATCTTCTCCCCCGAGGGCAACGGCTTTGTGGGCTGCGGCGTGACGTTGCGCACGGACGGCACCAAGCGCGTGGTTTTCAACGACCACAAGGGCAACGTGCACACCGACGAGATCGTCAAATAAGCATCATATCAACAAATATCCCCCCGTAAAACGGGGGGTATTTCAGTTTCGGGCATAGCCCTAATACTACCGGCTGCGCACAAGTGCGCTTTTTATTGGCATGACAGCCATGCAATTGTTACTTACTACCCGTAAACGGGTTCTCTTTGAGTTTATTATTTTCTGTAGGGACAGGCAACACCGACGGTTCATGCATTGTAATACCCTGTTTCACTTGAATCCTTACATTCGCTGCATGATCTATTGATGATATTGTCAACAAAAACCCGCAGCGGATACCCGAGCGATGCAGAGGCGCGCCAAAAAGGCGTCCCCCGGGGGGAAGCTGTCGCGCAGCGACTGAAGGGGAACGCGAAAGTTCAGGCTTGAAGAAGCGACATCCGAATAGGCAACCGTGCCGTTTAGCCCGCAACGCCCCTTCAGTCGCTTCGCGACAGCTTCCCCTCGGGGGACGCCTCTTCATCGCGCAGCCGTGTTGCCTACGCGTCCGAAGCCGCGGCGGGACGTAAAGCCCCGCCCTACGGAGGATAGCGTTGGTTGACCGACTGAAATGCTCCGACGAATGCGCCGATGAAAATGGGCATGCGCGGGCGATATACCTGTAGGGGCCACCATTGGTCGTCCCCAAGTCAGCCCGGTTGGAAAACCGCTCGGGTGAAAATATTCAAACCGTTCGGTGGGACGACCAATGGTCGCCCCTACAGGATGCGGTGGTTTACGGGCCGATATGGAATCCGCCCCTTACAGAGAACCCCCGTCCGCGGATGCGCGGACGGGGGCTTGCTATATCATTGCATCAATACCCGTAACTAAAATTCAGGCTGCCGATGGGGGCGGCATCGCCGGTGGAGTACAGGTTTAAGGGATCGTTTTCCATATCCTGCACGTTATCGGTCACCTTGAACTCGATCTGATAATTGTGCTCGTCAAGTCCGATTGCCGACAGCGGCACACGCACGATCATGACCTTACCCAAGACGTTCACGTCAGCCTCGCCCACGCTCTGTCCGTTGGCGGCAAGAATGGTGCTCTTACCTCCCGAGATCTCGCGGTTGATGACGTACTCGTAGCCGCAGAACAGTTCATCCTTGGCGTTAGCGGTCTTGAGCCACAAATTCATCCAGCCCGCGTCGCTTTCTTTGTGTGCCGTGATATCCTCGACGCAGCTGATACGGAAATACAGATACTCGGCATCGTGCAAAATGCTGATCGTATCAATATCGTTTCTGCCCGTGGTATCGGTATAGATCAGATCCCCTGCCATTGCCTTGAAGTTGCGGTCTGCGCACTCTCCCGTGAAATCACGGTAGGTGGGTGCGCCTGCCCATACGGCATCATCGGTGGTGATATCGGGCGTGGTGGCGGGATACTCATAATGCACGGCGGGAGCAAAATTGTCGTTGTGAATATTCATAATGGTCTGGAAGTAGGCGTAATCCTTCATGCCGGACGAGCGCGAGGGCTCGATATCGCGGGAATATTCCGCATTGAAGGTGTCTACGGTATAATACTCACGGTCATTTTGACGGATCTTTTCCGCCACCCACTCGTTCCAGCCCGTCAGGAACACAAATCTTGCATCCTGCGCTCTTTGCTCGGGCGTCATGTCGAGCACGGTATTCCATTGCGCCTGGAAATTGAGGTTCTGACGCCAGTTTTCGTGGTCGTTCTCCCCTTTCCACTTGCCCTTGACCTGTTGCGTGGGATGCCAGCCTCTGCCGCGCGAGTTTTTGGTATCGGTCATATTGACCGTCACGTGCTGCGCAATGGAGAGATTGATCCAGCCCTCTTGCGAGGTTTGCGGATACTCAAACGAGATCCACGGCGCGCCGTATTCGTACACGGGCTCATTGACGGGGGCTGCGATAGGCCATTGCGTGACGCGGAAGTCAAAGAACTCGGCAAAGCCCTTTTCCTGCGCGTCCCCGGACGAACGGAACGCCGCTATGACGTTATCGGGTGCTACGATCATAGGCTTTGCGGGATCGTTGGGCGTAAACCACAGCGACTTATAGGTGTCTTTCGCATAGAAAATATTGTATACCTGCTTGAACACGGAAATATCCGCGCCAAGGTCGTGCTTGCCCAGGTAATATACCACGCGCGGCACTTCCCAGCCTGCCGCCTGATACTCAAGCAAAAGCTCAAACAGCACGGCGGTCACATTCTCATACAGCACGTTATTGGAGGTGTCCAGCACGATAAAGTCCACGCCCGCCATGGTCAGCATTTCGATCTGCTTGCGCATGACCCAAGGATCGCGGCTGTCGTAATATCCCCACACCGGCTCGCCCCAGAAATGCGCAGAGCCAACGGGGGTGATGGGCGTATTGAAGCGCGTAAACGCCTTGTTGTACGTGCCCTCGTACGTAATCAGATTGACGTCGTAAATACCCGTATGGTTGGCATGCTGACCTAAGGTCAAAAAATAGAACATGCCCACGTAGCGGTCGGAATTGACCTTACCGTCCACGGGCGCAATCACGCGTCCGAAATCATCCGTGCCCACGATATTCAGCACGCTGTATTCTGCAGCACTCAAGCCGCGCTCATCGGGCACACGCTCTACGGTAGGCTGCGCGTCGGGTTGCGTTTCGGACTCGGTTGCAGCATCTGCCTCGGTGGTTTGCGCTGCGGTATCTGCGGGTTTCTCGACAGGCGCGTCGGGCTTGCAAGCAACAAGCACACAAAACAGCATCAACAGTGCAAGTAACGCACAAAGAATCTTACGCATCTCTGTCCTCCTTTCTGCCAAGCGCAAAGCCAACAAAGCAAAGCAACATCATACCTGCAGGCGCAAGAGAAGCACCGCAGCCTTTTTTGATGGCAGGCTCGGGTACGAGGTTGTCGGCATCCGTCTCGGGAGCAGCCTCGGTTGCGGGCTCTGCGGTCGATTCTATATTCGACTCTGTCGAATTACTCGACCCTACAGCCTCGGTTTCCGTTTCGGTTTCGGTTTCGGTTTCGGGTGCGGGCAGCACCGTCACCTCATACGTTGCCACCATGCCGTCGTATTCCACCGTCACGGTAGCCGTGCCGGGCGCGGAGAAATCATAGCTGACCATGCTTTCCAGCAGCATCATATCCAGCCCCGCACCGCTTGCATAGTCCACGTGCACGACCAGCGAAGTCATGTCGATGCGCTCGCCCACGTAATACGTGTCCTTATACCCGGGCAGCACACTTATGCCGCCCATCTTCACGGAAATCTCGTCCGAGGCATTGATGGTAAACGAAATAGGCTCCAGCACCAGCGTGCCGTCCACGGGCGTGTAATTATTTTTGTTTGAGCCCGCCCAGTTACCCCAGTCGTCCCTGTTCCAGTTCATCCAGCGAAATCCCGGGAGAATGACGATCTCGTACTCGTTTTCCTTCAGGGCAGCGAGATACGAAGGATTGTCGATATGAAATATCATGGTGTCACCATAGAAATTGAAGCGCGCCACCTTGCCCTGCTTGACCAGATCCGTGACCGTCACGCCGTCAATGGTGACAAGGTCGCCTAAGGTCTTGCCCGGAATTGCCGAGGGGCAAAGGTCCACCGCGGAAATGGCTTTGAGGCTTTCGCGATCCTTGCGCTCAAATCTGACGCGCAAAGCACCGTCACCGCCCGGCATGGTCCCCACCTGCACGGCGGTAATGCCTGCCTTTTGGTTGACGGGAAAATGCACGTCGTGATCAAGCGTCAGCGCGGAAAGCTCCTTATCAATGCCCGAGGGAGAGCCCGCGCACCACACAAAGCCCGCCTTGACGGTAATGGCGGTAAAATCCGAGGGCTTGAGCTTGGAGTGATCGTCCATGTGGAAGCGCAGATTGAGATAGATCGAGCCGTCGGGCGCGCCCTCATAGGTATAGCAGGTGCGCTTGAGCGGCAGATCGCCCAGCATGTCCTTGACCTCTCTGACCGTCATATTCTCATATGCCACGCCGTCCTTGACAAAGGACAACAGGATCAGATCGGTATTGTGGTCAAGTCCGTTATCCCATGCGTCCTTGGTCAAGCCCTGCACGTCGCCGGGTACGCTGAAGGTAACTTGCCCGTAGGTCGTTCCCTCGGGTGCAAAGGGCAAAGAGTAGCAGGGCTGCATGCTGACCGCATCCGCGGCGGATGCCGCCATGGGCACAAGCGCGCAAAGCATGGCAGAGACAAGCAGCACGCATAAAAGCAAACGTTTTTTCATGATGACCTCCCTTGATGTATTCTGTTTTTATTTTACAACAAATGCGCCTCCTTGTCAAGCAAAAATCTCATACTCTCTTGCAAGCGCGGGAAAGGTGTGCTATAATGGTGGCATATCGTAGGGCGGGGGCTTGCTCCCGCTGAAAATGCAAACCAAATAAAACCAAAAGGAGCGCGAAAATGAAGCTTTACGCACCTGCTTATTATAAAGAATTTGCCTGCATTGCAGACCGCTGCAAGCATTCCTGCTGCATTGGCTGGGAAATTGACGTGGACGAGGACACCTGCGCGCTGTACGACACCTTGGACGGCGACTACGCAGACGCCATCCGCGCAAGCATTGACCAAACAGACACCCCGCACTTCACTCTTGCCGCCAACGAGCGTTGCCCGCACCTGGACGAGCGCGGACTTTGCCGCATCATCACCGCTTACGGGCAGGGTGCGCTTTGCGAGATTTGCCGTGAGCATCCCCGCTTTTACCACGAAACGCCCCACGGCACAGAGGTTGGCTTGGGACTTTGCTGCGAGGAGGCTTGCCGCATTGTGCTGTTCTCGGACAATTTTGACGAGATGATCGAGCTTGGAAATCTCGACGGTGACCCCTACACCGACGCCTTTGACGCTACCGTTCCTCGTGCGCGTGTATATGACATATTAAAGGACAAGTCCCTTTGCTACGAGGATCGCCTTGCGCGCATAAGCGCTGCCTTTGGCGTGGACGCAGGCATCAAGAACGACAACGCCTGGAGTGAGCTGCTTTGCCGCCTGGAATACCTGCACGAGGAGCACGTCGAGCTCTTTATGCTGTACACGGGAGATGCCGAGGTGCTCCCTTGGCAGCAGCCCATCCTTGCAAACGCGCTCGCCTACTTTGTCTATCGCCATTGCTCGGATGCCGCAAACGAGGCAGACTTTGCCGCATCCTTGGGGCTTTCCTTGTTCTTTGAACGCCTGCTTGCCTCGCTGATTGCATCGGGGCACGACGCGCTTGACGCCGCCCGCATCATTTCCGAGGAGATCGAATACTCCGAGGACAACACCGACACGCTCAAATCCGTCTTTTACGAGGTGACCGCATGACTCCCAACTATAAACGCACCAAGCTTGCCTGCTACTCGGCATACTTTACCATGTCCTCGATCTTTGTCCTGCCGCCGCTGCTCTTTGCCACGCTGCAGGATATGTACGGCATTTCCTACACATTGCTTGGCACGTTGGTGCTGACCAACTTCTGCACGCAGATGATCGTGGATCTGCTATTCTCCCTGTTTGCCAAAAAATTCAACGCGCAGATGCTTGTGCGCGTCACGCCGCTGATCACCTCGCTGGGTCTTGTGATCTACGCGCTTGTCCCTTGGCTGCTCCCGCAGCAATTTGCCTATGCGGGCTTGCTTGCGGGCACGGTCATCTTCTCGGTTGCCGCAGGGCTTTCCGAGGTCATGCTCTCGCCCACCATTGCCGCGCTCCCCTCGGATAACCCCCAGCGCGACATGAGCATGCTGCACTCGCTTTACGCATTCGGCATCTTTTTCGTCATCGTGACCAGCACCGTTTTCTTCGCGCTGTTTGACCGCTCGAAATGGATGTTCTTAACGCTGTTCTTTGCCGCGCTGCCCGTCATTGCGGCGGTACTCTTTATGCTCTCCCCCATGCCCGATCTGCAAGGGGGCAGCAAAAAGGAGCGCGCAAGCCGCTCGCGCTCGCGCACGATCGGTCTTATCCTTTGCGTTGCCTGCATCTTTTTCGGCTCTTGTGCCGAGAACACCATGTCCAACTGGATCTCGGGCTATATGGAAAACGCGCTGCACATCCCCAAGGCGGTGGGTGACATGCTGGGACTTGCGGCATTTGCCATTCTGCTGGGGCTGACGCGTATTACTTACGCCAGGTACGGCAAAAACATCTTCCGCATGCTCACGGTCGGCATGATCGGTGCAGCGGTCTGCTACCTCGTCGTGGTCTTTTCGGGTGCACCTGCGGTCGCATTGATCGCTTGCGTGCTGACCGGCATCTTTACCTCGATGCTGTGGCCCGGTGCTTTGATCATGATGGAGGAAAACGTGCCCTACGTGGGCGTTGCCGCTTACGCGCTCATGGCGTCGGGCGGAGACCTTGGCGCATCGGTTGCACCGCAGCTGATGGGCATCGTAACCGACGCGGTCAGCGCATCGTCCTTGGGCGCGCGCCTATCTGAGCAGCTCTCGCTCTCCCCCGAGCAGGTGGGGCTGAAAGCGGGTATGCTCGCCTGCGCGATCTTCCCCATTCTGGGAATCGTCATGCTGTTCTTTACGATCAGGTTTTTTAAGCGCATCAAAAAGCAGGCTTGACTCCGTGAATATTTTGTAAACAATCCGGGCAACGTCGAACTTTCTGCAAAGAGAATGCGTCTATATAGGTAGAGCCACCTTGCAATACTGCAAAGAAAAGGAGATTTATATGACGTTAAAAGAATTTTTCGATCAAAGAGAAGTCAAAATCACGGTATTGGTACTCAAAATTCTGTTGACCGTTGCCATCCTGCTTGCATGGCCCTTGGTGGCATTATTTTTCATGCTGATGATCGCACTTTTTGGCTACAGCGAGTGGATCGCTTACGTCAGCGTACTGATCCTTCCCGCCATCATTCCCTTGCTTTGGACAAAAAAGAAAGCAAGGCTGATCTGCCTTGCCGTATTTTGCTGCCTTGTCTTGGTGGTAGGCATTCCGCTCGGCGTGCAGATCGGGCAGGATTTGTACGAGGACTCGATCACCATTGACACCACGCCCAACATCGTCACCTCAGAATACCTACCCTTTGTCGAGGACTCCAAGATCGTCAAGCTCGAGGACGCCTCGCTGCAGCTTGAGGGCGACTTACCGATCATTGACGGCGCAACCGCCGCCTTCCCCGTTTACTCGGCATTCGTGCATGCGGTATATCCCGAAACCACCGAGCTGTACGACGGCGTGTTTGAATACAACAACACGGTGGGCGGCTACAAAATGCTGGCACAAAAGAAGACCGATATTTTCATTGGCGCTGCCCCCTCCAAAGAACAGATCGCGTACGCCGAGAAAATGGGCACTGTCTTTGATTACACGCAGATCGGCTACGAGGCTTTCGTTTTCTTTGTGCACAAGGACAACCCCATCGACTCGCTGACCAGCCAGCAGATCAGGGACATCTATTCCGGCAAGATTACCAACTGGAAAGAGGTTGGAGGCGAGGACAAGCCCATAGAGGCATTCCAGCGCAACGAGGGCAGCGGCAGCCAAAGCATGATGCTGCGCTTTATGGGTGACACTACCATGATCGACCCCGAAATCAAGGAAATAAAAGGCATGGGTGCCATCATCGAAGAAGTGGCAGACTACCGCAACCTGTCGGGCTCGATCGGCTTTTCGTTCCGCTTCTACATAGAGGGCATGATCAAAAATCCCGATATCAAGATGATCGCGGTGGATGGTGTTGCTCCCACTGTGGAAAACATCAAAAGCGGTGCTTATCCGATCATTGCGCCGGTCTATGCCGTAACCTACGAGGGCAACGACAACCCCAACGTGCAGCGGCTGCTGGATTGGATACTGTCCGACGAGGGGCAATATATCATTGAAAAGACCGGCTACGTCGGCAATTGACAGCCTTGCGCGCAAGTGCAGGCAGAAAGGAGCATTTCCCTTATGAAATACAAATCCCTGATTCCGCGCTTGATCCTTGCCGGCGCGCTTGCACTTATGCAGCTCCCCTCGCTGCTTGCCGTTCGCATCGTGCTGGACGTTTCAAAAACCCAAGCGTCAACCATCGTGCAACACGCGGACGGTGCGTATGAAATGGTTGCAGATCCGCTCCAAACGCTCAAAATCTTTCTCTCCTACGCTTGGATCTGGGGCGTGATCGCGCTTTGCTTTGCCGCTGCGATCGCTATTCCGATCGTGCCGGGACTTCGCCGCGGTGCGCCGAGCATCCCCGTGATTGCATTGGGCGGCACAGCATTTGCAGGGCAAGCGGTGCTTGCTGCGCTGCAGGCTTTGGTGCTTCCGGGCATTTATGAGTTTGAGCTGTCGGCATTCATGTTCGTGCGCTACGATCTTTCCGTCCTGTACAAAGCCCTGCCCGACGACATCCGACTCTACGCAGGAAAGCTGTTGCTGATCGCGCTGGGCGCGGCGGCAGGCGTTTGCGCCCTGCTTGCGCTGTCTCTCACCGTCACCGAATCGGTGCTTTGGATCAAAGAAAAACGCAAGGTGCAACCGTTGGAGAGATGATACAATAACCGGCAATGAGGAGGAGCAAGCCCCTCCCCTACCGATAGACGGTTTGGAAATCTTTTTTCAAAGGTTTCTTAAACTGAAATATCGGGCGGTAGGGGAGGGGCTTGCTCCTCCTTTCCTGCACTTTTTATATAATCATTGCCTAAAAAGCAAAGAACTGCATCAAAATGATACAGTTCTTTTTGATTTTTACCGCTAATTTGTCAGCTCGTCGGTATGTTATTTTTTATCTTATCTCGGCTTTTTCTTGACAACCTCGCCGTCAAAGCGCACGTAAATGTTGCGATCCTTGCTAACGCCCACCGCGATATCGTGCCCGTCCAGGCGCGCGCACAGCTCGTGCGGTTGCTCGTTCTTTCCCGTGTCCACCGTGTCGTAGACCATATTATTGATCGCCAGCTCGTTGATGCTGCCCAATCTGCGGTAGCAGATCGCGTATTCCCCGACGTCACACGCCAAAAGGATCTTGCTCTTTGCGCCAAAGTCCATGGGGTGCAGCGCGGTAGAATCGCCTGTTTCCTGCACAGGCTGCTCCACTTGCACGACCGCTGCCTCTCCTGCCTCAAACGCTGCGCTGACAGTCGTGGGAACGGGTGCTGTTTCTGCAATCGGTACGTCCTCGTCCGCCCATTCCATAAATTTCAGGCGATAGTGCGCCACAATGCCCCAAACCATCACGATCAGTATCAGCACGTGCATGATAAGCTCGGTCGGCTGGTTCAGTGAAAAGCCATGATACCACAAAACCTCCCAAACGTCCAGCGCCATGATTGCACAGCCCACGATCAACGCCCACGCATGCTTTTTGGAAAGTGCCCAGCACACCACCAAAAAAGCAATCGCGATCAAGGCGAAAACGGCATACATGTAAACGGTGTCCTGATGCAGAAAATTTTCCGTCGTCATGCCGTAATACGTCTCGTAATCGGCAAGCGTGTACAGACGCCCCGTCCAGAATAAGCTATCCAGCATCAGACCGTACGGAAGTATAAAGGCAAAGGGGGAATAAAAATTCACTTTTTCAATCAGTAAAAAGGCGGCGTTGAGCGCACCGAACACGGTAGCGATCAAAAAAACAAGACGCGCCAGGCGGTATCTGTATCGCAGATTCTCTGCTTTTTTGGTGCTGCCCGCACCCGCTGTTATTTTTCCCATATGCAACCTCCTTGATTTTTGGGCGAACCGACGAAATCGGGCTTAGGTCAATCTCAGCTTTCTCTTGAGGACCTCACCGTCAAAGCGAATGAAAGCGTAGGAATCGGCGCCCGTGCCTGCCGCGATCTCGTGACCGTCCAAGTATGCGCAAAGCTCGTGCGGCGGCTCAACAAGCCCCGTTTCAAGCAGATCGTATACCATGCCGTTGATCACCAGCTCGTTGACCTTGCCCACTCTGCGGTAGCAAATGTCATATGCCTGCTCCTTGTACTCCAGCAGCACGCGGCTCTTGACGCCAACGTCCGCTGCGTGCAGCACGGGAGAATCGGGCTGCGCTTGTCCGTCCTCTGCCTGCGCTGCGGTCACGTTCTCAGCAGGAGCTGCCGTGTCGTCCGCCGTTTCGGCAAACGTAGCGGAGATCACAGTCCCCTGATCCGTTGCGGGCACAAAAACGTTCTCCGCCGCCGCATTCTCACGCTCCAGCTCCTTGAGCTTGAAATGCGCAATACAACCGCGGATAAACAAGAACAAAGCCCAGCCGTGGAACAAATAATCCAGCAGCATGGTCACGTCCACGCCGTACCAAACGATCAGAAACAGCGTATCCAGCACGAACGCGACGGTTGCCGCGATCATCCAGCCCACGTGCTTTTTGGAAAAGATCCAACAAAGCAGATATACGCCCAGCGCAACCAGGGCGGGCACGATCATCACAGCCAAAAACCACATAGGCATCATATCCGCCTCGGTGTATCCATACTCCGCATACTGCTCGGGCGTACCCATCAGCCCCGTCCAGAACGCACCCTCCGACACCATAGCGTACGGAAACGTGATGGAAAACAGAAAATACATGTTACCGCCAATGCAAGCAAGTAAACCGTTGACTACCGTGAAAATGATTGCCAGCAGCATATTGCCGCGTGCGGAATTATAATGCATCATATAGCGCTCGCCCTGCGTCAAGCTGCGCGCGCCCGAAGTAAATCTTGCCATTTTGATCCTCCAAAGTTGATTTTCATAAATTCAGTATACCACCGCATCTTGACTTTGTCAAGCGCATACGTATCCCTCTACCTATATAGACGCTTTTTTTCGCAAAAAGTTCGCATTTTTTTGCAAATTTTTCAAAAAAATTTTTCGGCTGCTCCAAATGATTGACAAACGCGCGAAAATATATTAAAATAGAAGCAACGAAAAACTCTCTTCAGGAGGTACATAAGATGAAAATAGGCGTTTGCGCACCGCCCCAATACTGGGCTGCGGCAAAAGAACTGGGATACGACCACGTGGAATGGAACTTTTCGGTGATTGCAAATTACACCGAGGAGCAAATGACTCAATACCTTGCGCAAAAGAACGCGCTGGGGCTTGATATCCCCTCGTGCAACGGCTTTTTCCCCGGCGGATTTGTCATGTTTGGCGAAAACCGCGAGGAGATTGAGGCTTGGGCACGCGACTATGCAAGAGCAGGCTTTGCGCGCGCGGCTAAATTCGGCGCGAACGTGGCTGTCATGGGCTCGGGTTATGCACGCAACGTGCCCGAGGGCATGGATCTTGCCGAGGCAAAGGAGCGTTTTGCAGCCTTGATGCGCATCCTTGGCCAGGAGGGCGAAAAGTATGGCGTGCGCGTTGCCATTGAACCTCTGCAAAAAAAGGAAACCAACTTCTTACACACCCTGGAAGAGGGCGCACAGATCTGCGCAATGGTCAACCACCCCAACGTGGGCTTGACGCTGGATATCTTCCACTTTTGGGCAGGAGGCGAGCCGATCTCCAACATTGAAAAATATAAGCAATACGTCTTCCACGCGCACCTGGCGCGCCCCGCAGCAGACCGCAAAGCACCCACCGAGGCGGACGCCGACATGTGCTTTGTGTACAGAGACGCTATGCGCGCGATCGGCTACGACGACAAGATCTCGCTGGAGCCCGTCTACGGTGATTTTATTGCCGATATTACCGGTGCTTACGAGGTCATGAAGCACTTCAGATAATCCAAGACGGAGGCTGCTATGGAAAATTTCGTATATCCCGAAATGCTCAAGGTCACCAAATATGAAACCTACGGCACGCTGCCCGATCTCTTCCAATTTGACGACGGCACGCGCATGACGTGCCCCGCAGAATGGGAAGCTCGCCGCGCCGAGATCTACAAGCAGGCAGTTGAGCTGCAATACGGCACGCAGCCGCCCGCTCCCGAGGTATTTGAATACGAGACGCTTTACGTGGGCGGCAAGGGCGGCATGAACACCTACCGCATCACGGCAGGCACAAAGGAAAAGCAGGTGTCCTTTATCGCCAAGCTGTTTTTGCCGGGCTGGGGCGTTCCCACCCCCACTCCCCTGCCCCCCGTCATTGTGGACGGTGACCTTGCATTCAAATATGCCTTTGACAAGGAATTTATGAACACCGCCCTGGACAAGGGCATTGCATGGATGCTGTTTGACCGCACCGAGCTTGCCAACGATATTCAGTTCAAAGGACGCGGCAACGGTCCTTTGCACAAGGTTTATCCCGCGTACACCTTCGGTGCTCTGGGCGCATGGGCATGGGGATATTCCCGCTGCGTAGACCTCTTGGAAAAGCTGGAGCTGACCAATCCCGATATGATCGCATTCACGGGTCACTCGCGCGGCGGCAAGACCGCTGCGCTTGCGGGCGTGCTGGATACGCGCGCTGCCATCGTCAACCCCAACGACACCTGCGCGGGCGCATGCTCCTGCTACCGCCTCTACGTGGAGGGCGAATACATGGGCAATAACGATCCCAACCGCGGCATCCAATTCAAGAAAAGCGAGATGCTCTCGGATCTGTGGCGCAACTTTGACTTCTGGATGGGTCCGGAGCTTGGACAGTATGCCGATCATCCCGAGGATCTGCCCTTTGACGCACATTCGCTCAAAGCCATGGTTGCTCCCCGCATTCTGTTTATTTCCGAGGCTGCGGGCGACCTCTGGGCAAACCCCATCGGCTCCTGGCAGACCACCATGGCGGCAAGCGAGGTGTACAAGTACCTCGGTGTGCCCGAAAATCTGTACTGGTACTTCCGCCCCGGTGTGCATTTCCATCAGCCGCTGGACGTTGCAATGCTGGTCAACATCATTCTGCAAAGAACCATCGGTGCACCTGCGGATGAAAAATTCTTCCACGTGGGCTTCCAAAAGCCGGAATTGCTCTTTGACTGGCGCGCACCCGAAAATTAAATTGCTATATGTTACACAAAAAGCAGAACGCCGTTCTGCTTTTTTGTATTATAGGGAGAAATTGCTCTTATCCTGTTGACCTTTGACGAATTATATCATATAATATAAGCTGTTGAATAATTTTATAAAATAATAAGGAGATCAACGCGCATGAAGTTTTCCAAGATCCTTGCTCTTTGCCTGATCGCGCTTCTGACCATTGCCGCATTCGTTGCTTGCGACAACGGTGATAAGAACGAGCAGACCACCGATCAGAGCACCGAAGCACCCACCGAAAACACCACCGACTCCACCGACGCTCCCACAACCGAGGAGCCTACAACCGAACCCACCACCGATGCTCCCACCACCGAGGACGTGACCACCGCTCCCGGTGAGGACACCACCGAGCCCGAAACCGAGACCACCACCGAGGAAGAGACCACCGCTCCCGAAGAGGATGAGATCAAGGTCATTACCATTGCCGAAGCACTTGAGCTTTGCGGCGAAGAGGGCAACATTACCGAAGAGAGATACTACATCCGCGCGACCGTTAAGACCATTGTTAACGCAACCTACGGTCAGATGATCATTACCGACGCAACCGGTGAGATCTCCGTTTACGGCACCTACAGCGCAGACGGTGAGCTCTACTACAACCAGCTTGAGGACAGACCCTACCGTGGCGACGAGGTGCTCCTGTACTGCATCCTGCAGAACTACAACGGCACCAAGGAAGTCAAGAACGCTCGCCTGATCGAGTTTACCCACGTTGAGCCCGACATCAATCCGGACGACTACACCGACATGTCCGTAGCCGATGCAAGAGAGGCTGCAAAGGGCACCAAGATCAAGATCGACGGCGTGGTTGCTCAGATCACCTACGCAAACGGCTTCAGACCCAACGGCTTCTTCCTTGTGGACGAGACCGGCTCCATCTACGTATTTGACGGCGACCTTGCACAGAGAGTTGCCGAGGGCAACAAGGTCACCTTCGTTGGCGAAAAGGACTACTGGATTCTGGAAACCGAGCAGGGCTTTGCACAGAACTTTGGCTACCGGGGCAGCTGCCAGATCGCAAACACTACCCTGATCGAGCTGGACGACAGCCAGAATTACGCTTACGACAAGTCCTGGATCACCGAGTCCACCGTCAAGGACATTCTTGACACCCCCGTAACCGAAAACATTACCACCAACATCTACAAGGTCAACGCACTGGTCAAGAAGGTTCCCGGCACCGGCTTTGTCAACTACTACTTCTTTGACATTGACGGCAAGACCGGTGAATACACCTACTCGCAGTGCAACGGTAACGACTTTGAGTGGCTGGACGAGTTTGACGGCAAGATCTGCACCGTTTACCTCTCCCCCATCAACTGCAAGTCCACCGCAGGCGCATGCTTCTTCCGCCTCGTTCCCATTGAGGTAATTGACGAGGGCTACACCTTTGATACCACCAAGGCTCCCGAATATGCCATCAAGTATCACGCGCTGGGCCAGTTCGGCACCTCTTACACCGCAGACCCCGCTCTGGAGCTTTTGACCTCCGTTTCCTCCGAGCTGCTGGGCTTTGACGGCGTTACCCTTTCCTACGCTTCCTCCAACGAGGGCGTGATCCGCTTTGAAACCGTTGACGGCAAGGTCATCATGCACTGCGCGGCAGATGCAACCACGACCGTTACCGTAACCGTTACCGCAACCTATGGTGAGCACAGCGCAACCGGCACGGTTGACATCACCGTTTCCCCCGTTCCCACCGTCGAATACGGCACCGTTCTGGATGCCATCAACGCTGCTACCGGTGAGGTCGTCACCGTCAAGGGCATCGTTGGTCCTTCCCTTGTCAACAAGGTTGGCTTCTACCTGATCGACGAGACCGGCGTAATTGCCGTACAGACTACCGCTGAATACATGGCAACCCTGAGTATTGGCGACGAGGTTGTCGTCACCGGTACCAGAGACGTCAAGACCAAGGGCGGCACAAACTACTTTGGTCAGTCCAATCTGTACAACTCCACCATTGACGTAAACTACTACGGCGGACATGAATACTCCACCTCCACCTTTGTCACCGACAAGACGCTCAAGGAAGTTTACGATCTGGATCCCGTGGTCGACTACACCACCACCGTATTCGTGCTCAAGGCAAGCGTGACCGTTGAGGAAGCTGCTTACTACACCAACATTTACCTGACCGACGCAAACGGCACCCAGCTGCGTCTGTACTGCTCCAGCGCAAACCAGTACAACTGGCTCAAGGCGTTTGCAGGGCAGGAAGTCACCGTTGAGGTTGCTGCCTGCAACTGGAACGACAAGAACTACTACACCGGCTGTGTACTCTCTGTCGTAACCGAGGACGGCAAGGTATTCAACGAGCTCAATTTCAGCAAGTAATATTGCCCAACATAAGGGGCTGAGTCAATGACTCAGCCCCTTTTCTGCGCAAAAATCCCTTTTCCCTATTGCATTTTATAAAATGGCGTGATATAATAAAGAATAATAGTTTTTTTACCAAGAAAGGCAACACCATGCAATACCGTTTTTCCGATTCCATATCGGGCATGAAGCCCAGCGCCATCCGTGAGATCCTCAAGGCTCCCGCGGACAGCGAGACCATCTCGTTTGCTGCCGGCAACCCCTCGCCCGAATCCTTTCCCGTAGAGGAGCTTGCGCGCCTGTCCGCGGACATTTTTGCGCACCACTCCACGCTTGCCCTGCAATACGGCGCGACCGACGGCTATCCCCCTCTGCGCGCAGCCATTGCCAAGTGGCAAAAGGAACGATGGCAAATCGGCAAAACCGCAGACGAGAGCTATGCTTTCAACGACACCACGCTGATCGTCAGCGGCGGTACGCAGGGCATTGAGCTGACCTGCCGCGTGCTGTGCAACCCCGGCGAGGCAGTCATTTGCGAGGATCCCTCCTTTATCGGGGCACTCAACGCATTCCGCGCCGCAGGCATGCGCACGCTGGGCGTGCCCATGAATGACGAGGGCATTGACGTGGACGCGCTGGAAGCAACCGTCAAGGCAAATCCCGATGCGCACCTGCTTTACGTCATTCCCACCTTCCAGAACCCCATGGGCATTTCCTGGTCGGTCAAGACGCGCAAGGCCGTGTACGCGCTGGCAAAGAAGTACGGCTTGATCATTCTGGAAGATAACCCTTACGGCGAAACCCGCTTTGCGGGAGAGGAGCTGCCCACGCTCAAGAGCATGGATGAGGACGGCATTGTGGTCTACTGCTCCACGCTCTCCAAGGTGCTCTCCGCAGGCATGCGCGTCGGTTTCGTGATCGCACCCGAGCAGATCGCTTCCAAGATGGTCATCGTCAAGCAGACCGAGGACGTGCACACCAATCTGTTTTTCCAGATGCTGTGCCACAGATACATTACCGAGTGCGACCTGTACGCGCACATCGCTAAGATCAAAGACATTTACCGCCGCAAGTGCAATCTGATGCTTGACTGCCTTGCCAAGGAATTGCCCAATACCATTACCTACACCAAGCCCGAGGGCGGACTTTTCATCTGGTGCACGCTGCCCGACGGCGTGGACGGCATGGAATTCGTACGCGCCTGCAAGGCAAAGAAGCTGTTGGTCGTGCCCGGTGCGACCTTCAACTGCGACCAGGATGCCCCCTCACAGGGCTTCCGCCTCAATTTCTCCACCCCCTCGGACGCACAGATCGTCGAGGGCTGCGCAAGACTTGGCGCGGTGGCAAGAGAATTTCTCAACTAACTCGAAAGGATAGCGTGAAAGCTCACGCTGCCTATCCGCACAGTCTTCCGTTCACGCTTAAACCTCAACGGAAAACAGATCAACATCTGTTTTCCTGTTGAGCTTTCAATACTATTTGAGCCGCCGAAGGCGGCATGGAGGTTATCATGTTTCAAAATCAAAAAGTTTCCTTCTCCGGCGTACAGCCCAGCGGTAACTTGACCATTGGCAACTACCTGGGCGCGCTGCGTAATTTCTCCGCATATTCCGATGATTATAAATGCCTGTACTGCGTGGTAGACCAGCACGCCATCACCGTGCGCCAGGTGCCCGCAGACCTGCGCCGCCGCACCTACGAAACGCTCGCGCTTTACATGGCTTGCGGTCTTGACCCCGACAAGAACACCTTGTACGTGCAGTCGCACGTGCACGAGCACACCGAGCTTGCATGGCTGCTCAACTGCTTTACCATGTACGGTGAGCTTTCCCGCATGACGCAGTTCAAGGATAAGAGTGCCAAGCATGCCGATAATATCAACGCAGGTCTTTTCACCTATCCCGTGCTCATGGCGTCCGATATTCTGCTTTACCAGACCGACGTTGTGCCCGTAGGCATTGACCAGAAGCAGCACGTGGAGCTGTGCCGCGACATTGCCACCCGCTTCAACTCGGTATTTCCCGATACCTTTACCATTCCCGAGCCCGTGATCTCCAAGTCCGGCATGAAGATCATGTCGCTGGCTGAGCCCACCAAGAAGATGAGCAAGTCGGACGAGAACCCCAATGCCGTTGTGTACATTCTCGACGACAAGGACACCATCATCCGCAAGTTCAAGAGAGCCGTGACCGACTCCGAGACCGAGGTGCGCTTTGCTCCCGGCAAGGACGGTATCAATAACCTGATGTCCATCTACTCCTGCTTTACCGGCAAGAGTATGGAAGAGATCGAGGCAGAGTTTGCAGGCAAGGGCTACGGTGACTTCAAACTGGCTGTAGGCGAGGTATGCGCCGACGCACTTGCACCCGTGCAGCAGAAGTTTGCACAGCTCATGGCTGACAAGGGCGCGCTGGAGGCGCAGATGAAGAAGGGCGCGGAAGAGGCATCCTACATTGCGCGCCGCACCGTTTCCAAGGTGGAAAAGAAGTTGGGATTCGTGCAGTTGAGATAATTGTATCAAGAAAAGAGCCTGTATCACACTGACACGGGCTCTTTTTAATCATAATAATTATTCCATCGGGCGCGTGATGCAACAGATACCAAATCTTAGTAATGGATATATAATTGTCACTTTTGCTTCACAAGCAAATTAACAACACTTCCATATTGCATATTCCCGTTTTTGAATTCGTTATTGACAGTATAATAAAAAGCAACGCTTCCATCTTCCATTTTTACTAATACTACAGATTGGATTTCCGAGCTGGTTCTGTTGGAACTCGCAGGATAGATCGAATCAAGCTTATCATAAACGAGTTGCTCTGCTTGTTGGGGCAAGAACGCCGTCAGTTCACAGTTCTCAAAGTCGTTTAATGTAAAATAACCAAAATAAGAAACATTACCTTCACAGTTAATCGTAATAAACAACTCATCTGTGGTTTTATATCCATTTACTGTTCTATAATAATCAAACAGAATAGAGTCATCACGGATAACCGTCTCAACGGAAAAGTCGTTAATGTCAATATATTCAGCCGCTATATTATCAGCAATTTGTTTGCAGGCTGTTTCATCGTATTGGTGTACAAGGGTTTCGGTATTATAAAATAAAATATCAGTTAAATCACCAGTGGAGGCATTAATTTCAAATTTGACTCCATCTCCTTTGTATACGTGAGCTTTATAAAGCGTCGGTGCTACGACAACACTTCTACTATACTCACCCGAATACGTTTTACCGTCAAACGTAACAGTGGCTGTTTTGGGAGCGGAGCTGTCTTGGTGGTACGACTGTAAGCTGCTATCCCATAACTGAAATTCCGAAGCGTGCGTGCCCCCATCTTCCCCATCGTAACCACCGACTTGAAGAACTTCATATTGCATCATTGCGGATTGCATCGAGCAACCCATAAGCATATAGGATATAAGAATACTAACGGATAGTAATAATATTAAGCGTTTCATGATGTGTTCCCTCTTCAATTCAATTTAGTTGTAGTGTCCCCGTATATTTTCCACGTGGTCATTGTCGTTCCTGTATATTTTTTATTATTGTCCAATTCCCTACACGCATCTTGTATAGTATATCCTTGCTCCAACAGGTCTATCAGATCTATAGTCCATTCATTAGCTTTGCTACAATCAATTTCGGCCGTAAAACCAAGGGCTGTTTTAGCACCGTTATATACTGCAGCATTGGGTAAATTTCTTGCTCCTGTTAATTGTAAACTCTTAGCTGTTTCGCAAGCAATAAACATAAGATTATGCATAATTTTATCACCATTTATTATGTTTGTCAACAGTTTCCCTTATTTCTTTTGTTAAGAGTCTTATGGAATGATTACAGCATGATTACTTTTCATGAAATTCTATCAAAAAAATCGAAAAAAGCGCGGAGGAAGCGTCCTACATCGCCCGCCGCACCGTTTCCAAGGTGGAAAAGAAGCTGGGCTTTGTACAGCTGAGATAAGCACATTTACAGGGGAGTTTTTGCAAAAAAGCTCCCTTTTTGCCACTTGCAACCCGCAGTTGACAAATTGCAAGGTCAAAATGCTTGACGGCAACCGCCAAAAATGCTACAATAAGGGCACAAACCACACATGGGAGGCACATGATGATATTAGCAGATAAGATCATTACACTCAGGAAAAAGAACGGTTGGTCGCAAGAGGAGCTTGCCGAGCAGGTGGGCGTCTCGCGCCAAGCTATTTCCAAATGGGAGAGCGCGCAAAGCGTCCCCGACCTTGATAAGATCCTGCGCATGAGCGAGATCTTTGGCGTGACGACCGATTTCCTTTTGAAGGACGAAATGGAAACAGAGGAATATACGGGCTCGACCGCCGAGGATTCCCCCTTGCGTGCGGTCAGCATGGAAGAAGCAAACGACTACCTTGCCTATAAAAAGACCGCGTCGGTCAAAGTCGCGCTGGGCGTGCTGCTCTGCATCCTTTCCCCCATCTGCCTGATTTTGCTTTCGGGCTTTGCGGACTATGGCATGATGAGCGAAAGTATTGCGAGCACGATAGGCGTTTGCACCTTGCTTGCCATGATTGCTGTGGCTGTAGGCATTTTTATCTCGACCGCATTTGCAGGCAAGAAGTGGGAATTCATTGACGAAAACAAGGCGTTTGAGCTTTCCTACGGCGTGGACGGCATGGTGCGCGAAAAGATGGCAGCATTCTCGCCCAAACACACCGCATTGGTGGTAGCGGGTGTGGTGCTTTGCATCTTCTGCGCCGCTCCCCTGATCGTGGCAGGCGCGCTGGAGCAAGAGCTGCTTTCCGTGATCATGACGGGCGTGCTGCTTGCCATTTGCGCAGCGGGCGTGTTCTGCTTTGTACTGGGCGGCATTCGCTACGACGCTTACGAAAGCCTGCTCAAGGGCGACCGCAGACTGCGCGCCAAGAGAGAGCAGGCAAAGAAAAAGGGTCAGAGTGCGTTCGCTTTGTTCTCCGAGGTCTATTGGCTGGTCATTACCATCACCTATTTTGCATGGAGCTTTATCTCGGGCGACTGGCACATTTCCTGGCTGACCTGGCTGGCAGGCTCTGCCATCTTTACCGTCATCAAGCTGATCTACAAGGTCAAAACCGGCAAGGATGCCGAGCCGGATGAGGATGAGGACTAAAGCGCAATATCACTTTCATAAGAAAAAGGCAGCCCGATCGGGCTGATAAATAAGCGGAGAAATTCGCAAAAATCAAGGACTGTATCGTTTTGATGCAGTCCTTGATTGCTTTTATAGATAGTTGCTGTAGGTGCTGGCGATCAATGATCGCCCCTACAGTGTATTCTTTAAGGCTTTAGT
>JAZNCE010000138.1:0-12084 GCA_045587385.1 Eubacteriales bacterium | reverse complement strand
TACGGTGATTTTAAAAATTCTTACTGACCCCAATTCATCACAATACCCCTTCCTCCCCGTACGCCTACGCTACGGGGTCCCCTTCCTTCCCCCGGGGGGACGGCTTGGGAATTAGCCGCCCTTCAAAGCCGTCCCCACAGGGGAAGGTGGGATCCCACAAGCGTAGCGCAGTGGGAGGAAGGGGAGCGCGCGTAAAAGCAGGGCAAGTAAATAATCTGCCCAAATTACGGTGATTTTAAAAATTCTTACTGACCCCAATTCATCACAATACCCCTTCCTCCCCGTACGCCTACGCTACGGGGTCCCCTTCCTTCCCCCGAGGGGACGGCTTTTGGGGCGCGTCCGCACAGCTCATATGAAGACCAAACCGCAAATATGCATATTTTATGCGATTTTGTGTCGTGAAAGTGAATAAAAAATAACACTATGTTTATGCAAATAGCCGAAAATCTGAAAACAGGTTGACAAATGCGCCAAGTCGTCGTATAATATGCATGTAAATAGATGGCAAAACATTTGAAAGAATGTGACGCAAAACTATAGGGGCCTCAAATTAAGCCAGCCAGTTGCATTTTTGGATGTAACTGAGTCTGGATTTTTTTATTTTTTGAGGAAGGAGGGAGCCGATGAGTATTGAGCAAGAAGTCCAACAGGTCATAGAGAGCGGCATCACGCCCATCGAAATGGTCTACCAACCCGTGCATATGTTTGACAGCCCGAGCATCGTGCAGCGCACCGTGCTTGCGATCAACAGCCTGGACGTTGGCAGATTGGAATTTGACCAGTACCGCTTCGTAGCGGCAAGATGTAAGCATGGCGAGCGCATGCTGCGCTGCCAGGTCACAAAGCTGCTGCGTGCTATCAGCAAGGCGGTGGATGAAAATACGCTTGACAATAAGATCGTCTGCTTCACCATTCCCGTATATGCAAGGAACTTGCGCGACGGCGTGTTGTCCGAGATCCTGTATGAGGGCTTTACCAATTTCCCCAAGGCGCAGCCCTCCAAAATATGCGTAGAAATTTCCGCCGATATTCTTTATGAGGATATCGACTGGTTAGCCGAAGCGGTGAACAAGCTGCGTGAGATCGGCGTAAAGGTAGCCATCAGCGAGGTCGGCGACGCCTACTGTCCCGTCTTCCGCCTGGCAGGCGTCAAGTTTGAGTACGCCTTCCTTGACCCGCACGCCATCAAGCTTGCCGGCACCGAGCAGGCAGATGAAACAGTCAAGTGGCTGGTAGAATATTTGCACGCCCGCGGCACGCGCGTGTTCGCTCCCAACTTAGAAGGGGATCGCGAGTGCGCCACCATGCTTGCCATGGGGTGTGACGGATATACCGAGCCCGTAGTAGCACAGGAGGTGGTGTGATATGAAACGCAACTCCGTGCTGCGTGACAGCGTAATGCGCAGAACCGCAAGTGAGATCCGAGGCTATAACCGCACCATGAAGGTGCTGGCAGCGTTGCTTGGCATGCTGACCGTGGTCACCTCGCTGCTGTTTGTGGTTGCTGCACTGTATACCGAGTCGGGCAGCTTTACCGTCACCGTTGACAAGGTCGAAATGACCAAATACGCGCTGACCCTTTCCGAAAGTCCGGATATGTCCAAGATGACCTCCAACCTCAATGCCGAGATCAATGAAAGCATCACCAACATTGCTGAGGAGAGCATTCCCGCAAACGTCGATATGGTCGACGGTGTGCATAACGGACAGAACTACATAGCCTATACCTTTTATCTGCAAAACAGAGGCGAATTCGAAATCCCCGTGGAATACTCGGTCAACATGACCAACATCACAAGCGGCTTGGATGAAGCCATCAGGCTCAAGCTGTACGTCAACGGAGAGCCCACCGTATACGCCAAGACCAGAAGCGACGGCACGGGTCCCGAGAAGGGAACGGTTGAATTCTATTCCTCCAACGTCATGGCGAAGGGAAGAATTGACAAGCTCGTACCCGGCGAGATCGTCAAATTCACGGTCGTTTTGTGGATTGAGGGCAACGACCCCGACTGCCTTGACCCGCTCATCGGCGGACAGATCAAGGCGGATATGAATATCAATGCCGTGCATTGATGCATGAACACCGATTTATATTTCACCCCAAAAAGTGAGATCTAAATACAATAAGTCTAAAAATAATTTTTGAAAAGGAGAAAAATTATGAAACTTTCAAGAAGACTTATCCCCGCATTTGCCATGCTCCTGGTTTCTGCTGTTTTGATGTCCACAGCATCCTTTGCATGGTTCTCCATGAATGAAGAGGTTACCGCTACCGGCATTAGCGTTACTGCACAGGCACCTTCTTCGTCCCTTTTGATCAGCCAGAGTCAGAATACTGGTTACGTCTCGACTATTGTGCTCAGAAATGAGAATACAAGCTTGACTGGAGATATTGTTCCTGCTGCGGACCTTAATAATGATGGTACTATCAGTTTTTATAAGCTCAATATCGCTGGAGAAGCACTTGTAGATGGCGATGATGGCAGCTTTAGCGTAAAAGTAGGAGACGACGGCTACGAAGACTACTTTGTTGAGTCCAATGATTACTTCAAGGAGACCTTTTACTTGAAGCTTGATGCTGCACAGTCAGCAGAATCAGAGTCCGTTTCGGTAACTGCTACGTGGGTAGATGGTACAACCTCAGAGGTAATCAGGGATGCAATCCATGTTCTGCTTGTCGTTGATGGTGAAGTTGTGGAACTGGATATGGGAGCCGCAGAAACTAGCGACGGCGTGACCAGCGTGACCAATGAGCTGGCTGAGATTGGTGCAACCGCAAAAATGGTTACTGTTTATGTGTTCTTGGATGGTGAAGATACGGACTGCGTAAACAAAAATATCACTACGCAATTAGTTGCTAATATTGATCTTGCGTTTACTATCACTCAGTAAGGCCAATTAAATTTTAGATTGAAAAATCTTTTTTAACAAGACATCGGAGCGCCACTCCTAAAAGGCACTCGCGAGACCTACCCGCCGCACCTTTGTGCGGCGGATAGGTCAAAGCCATTTTTATACCCAAAGCGGAAAAGCCGCTTTTTTCGCGCCTTAACCCTACCTATACCCAAATTGCGCCCACAAAGGTGTCCGTCTTGACTCAAAGTATATCCATCTCGGGACTACTCCAAAGTCCTCTTTAATTTAACGCGCACGCGCGCGTATATATATAATTATTAAACACTTAACAAAACACTTAACTTCGAATGCAACGCCCTCGGGCGATGATATATACGCATAATTCAAACCAACAGATAAAAAAGTGAGGTATTTCAATATGGCAAAGGAGACCAAGTCTAAGGTTAAAAAGGTGCTCTCTACAATCGCTAACGTGCTCGTATGGGCGTTCGTGGCTTTCTCGATCGCAGTCACCGTCATGGTGCTGTCCGCACAATCCAATGAGGATGGCGTACCCGAGCTGTTCGGCAAGAGTATGATCACCATTGTGTCCGATTCAATGTCGCCCACCTTTGAAAAGGGTGATTTGATCCTGATCGACAAGCTGGTAGGCAGCGATGGTGTTTTGGATCGCGTTACGGAACTTGAAGTCGGCACTATCATTACCTACTGGGCGCCTATTGACATCAACGGTGACGGCTTGCTCAACGACATCAACACCCACCGCATTGTGGAAAAAGTGCAGGGTGGCTTTAAGACCAAGGGCGATCACAACACCCTTGAGGATGATTTCACCGTTTCCTATACCGGTGTTATCGGTGTTGCACACGAAGATGCACGCATTCCCGGTGTTGGCGCGGTTATCGGCTTCTTGCAGTCCTCGCTCGGATTTTTCCTGTGCATCGTACTGCCGCTGGTAATTTTCTTCCTCTACGAGCTGTATAACTTTATCAAGGTGCTGCTTGAGGAAAAGGCAAAGAAAGCCCCCGTTTCCAAGGAGACCGAGGAGGAGATCAAGCGCCGCGCAATTGAGGAATACCTCAAGACCATGCAGCAGGATCAAAATGCTGCAGATCAAAACAAGGATGAAAATCAAAACGATCAGTAATCCCTTGTATCAAAGCAAATTTCCCGCAAAGGTGGTATAAAGCAGATGGGTGCATTCTTAGATTGGTTCTTTGCATTTCTGACTATCATGATCGAAGGCATCTGGAAGATCATCTCCGGTTTCTTCAACGGTTTCTTCCAGATCTTCAACGTTGTTGCATATTTCAAGCAGTTCAATCAGTACAAGGACGGATTTGGCGTCGTTGACTGGATCTTCAGTATTCTCGCGATCCTGTTGGTCGTTGCCATCTGGTTCATCATCTTCTACATGGCTGTGCTGCTGATCAGAAAGTACGTTCGTTTCCGCCGCTCCAACGTCGGCAGTGAGGATCTGCTCGAGGAGGTTGCAAAGCTGCACCGCGACGTGATCCAGCTCACCAAGGAAAAGGAGCGCATTCTCGCACTCAAGATCGGTCAGACCACCATCGACGTTGCCGAGCTTAACAGGATCTTTGAAGAGACCGACGACGAGGGCGCACCCGAAGGGGAAGAGAAACAAGAGGAAACCGCAAGCGGTCTTGCTCCTCGTTTCGCCCGTCTGGATGCGATCGACCAGAAGTACCGCTACTACATCGCTCCCGACTACAGAGAGGAGTTCACCCTTGAGGATCTCTGCCGCGACTTCAGAAACTTCGCTTGCTCGCGCATGGGTCTTTACTATGAGGAGCAGATCATCAGAACGCTGTTTGCAGGCTTTGCCGCAACCAAGCTCATTCTTCTGCAGGGTATCTCCGGTACAGGTAAAACCTCGCTGCCTTACGCTCTGGGTAAGTACTTTGAGAACGATGCCACCATCGTTTCCGTACAGCCCTCCTGGCGTGACCGCTCCGAGCTGTTCGGTTACTTCAACGAGTTCTCCAAGAAGTTCAACGAGACCGAGGTGCTGCGCCGTATTTACGAGGCGTCCTACACCGATGATATCAACGTCATCATCCTCGACGAGATGAACATCGCGCGCGTGGAGTATTACTTCGCAGAAATGCTGTCCTTGATGGAAATGCCCGATGCGGACGAATGGAAGATCGAGCTGGTTCCTTCCTCTTGGGAAAACGACCCAAAGCATCTGCCCGAGGGCAAGCTGCTCATCCCGCAGAACACTTGGTACGTCGGTACTGCAAACAACGACGACTCCACCTTCTCGGTTTCCGATAAGGTTTACGACCGTGCACTCACTATCAACATCGATAACAAGGGCGCTGCCTTTGATGCACCCGATACGCCTCCCTCCAAGGTCAGCTTCTCGTCCGTGGACGCGCTGTACCGCAAGGCGATCGAGGATTACCCCGTAGAGCAGAAGTACCTCGATATGATCGAAAGCCTGGACGCTTACGTTATCAAGAAGTTCCGCGTTGCTTTCGGTAACCGTATTATGAAGCAGCTCAAGATCTTCGTTCCCGTTTACGTAGCCTGCGGCGGTGACGTCCTTGAGGGCATCGACCACATGCTGGCAACCAAGGTCTTCCGTAAGTTTGAAATGCTCAACCTCGCGCTCATCCGTGATGAGATCAAGGGATTGATCAACTACCTCAACACCTTGTTCGGCAAGGACAAGATGAAGAGCTCCATCGCATTCCTGGAAAGACTCCAGAGAAGCTAATAAGTAAAATTACCGTTTTGAAGCCGCACGGGAGTCGAACCGAATTGCCCGAGAGCGATTCATTTTCGCATCTTTCGGCGTGCTTTAGCTCGCAAGATTGGTATCTTGCTTCGCAAAATCCCACCAAAATCTATCAAAAATGCATTCGCCCTCGGGTGCGAGCAGTTTTGACGAAGCAGATTTTTTCTATCCCAAAAGCTTTTCCCGCAGGGCATATAGGCGATATGTCCAAGGGGAAAGATACAGGGATGGGGAAAATCTGCCCGTCAAAACCAACTTGGCTCGGCTCCCGTGCGGCTTAGGAAGGGGAAGGTATTATGAATAACAAATATGAAGAGCTCAGGTCAAAGGCCTTCTCCGCCTTGCAAAGACTTGCTAAGCAAAATCCGGACTATGATGAAATGCGCATGATCATAGGCGGCGCAGATGCAGAAGCGTCGCTCAAGCAACGCGTGATCCGTAAGTCGATCGATACCGAATGGTTAACGCGGGTAGAGGAAGCTCTACCCGCCCTTGATATCATCATCCGTGAGCCCAAGATCTCCATCGAGGACCAGGAAGAGGTGGTACCGGTTGAGCTGACCCGCGTCATTTCCGAAAAGTCTGTCAGACACCTGGCGCAGCACACCAATCTCATCAGCGAGATCAAAGGGGACGAGGTCATCCCCTCCAAGATCCTTAACGTGCACCGTGAGGAGACCTACCTGACCTATGAAAACAAGTTTATCAACACGCTGCTCTCCCGTCTTTCCGCGTTTGTGGACAGACGTTACCGCGCGCTTGTCGGCGGCAGCGGCGTAGAACGTGACTATTGCTTTGACTACGGCGTGGATTTCGAGCACTTTACCGAAACCAAAAAGCGCACCACCGCCAAGATGAAGCTGCAGATCCAGCTCGTTTCTCCCGAATTCGAGCAGGATAACGATATGGATACCGATATCAATCTCCAATTCGCGTCCGCGCTGGAGCGTTTGGAGCGCATTTACGCAGCGATCAACGTGTATATGGCTTCGCCCTTTGCACAGAGACTGGGTAGAAACTATATCCGTCCTCCCGTCATCCGCACCAACGCGATCTTGAAGAACAAGAATTTCAAGGATTGCCTTGCGCTGTGGGAGTATATCGAGCAGTACGACAAGACCGGCTATTCGGTCTGGGGCGAGGAATATGCGGAAAAGCCTGCCGATCAGTCGGTTGGTGATCTGTATACCACCGTCGCGCTGCAGTACGCGCATTTCTATCAGGGTGTCGTCAATGATGAGGTCAGCATTCTCGCCAAGAGACAGCTGTCCGAAATGGACCCCAACTTCGGAAGAGAATTCGACGAGCAGGAGCTGGATGATTATCTGGTTTATGACTCCGAATATAAAAAAATGGTTCCCGTGTCCCGTTTGATGGACAATCAAAAGCAGCTGTCCGAGGACGAGAAGCGCATCCGCAGAGCGATCACGGTCGCGCTGCTGGCAGACGAGCTTTTGTATCAGGAGATGTTGCGCCAGGAGGAGGAAGCAAGAAGACTGGAGCGCGAGCGCATTGCTGCAGAGCAGGCAAGACTTGCGCGTCTGGCAGCCATGGAGGAAGCCGCAAAGCGCGGTCCTATCGCGGTTACGTACAAGTATTCCTTCCTTGCAAGATACATTCAGGCAGAGGCGCAGCTGCAGCAGCATTACACGCTGATCAAGAACGTGCTGCATTCCTATGCGCCCGTCGCATCCCGCATCAGCTGGAAGCATGAAAGCTTCAGACAGGGAAGAAACACCATTGCCCGTATCAAGATCAAGGGTAAGAGCTTGTATCTCTACCTCGCGCTCTCTCCCGAGGGCATTGAGGAAAGCCCCTATGCAAGTGACGTCAGCGATAAGAACGACGATACCAAGCTGCTGATCAAGGTCAGAAGCCCGCGTTCCTGCAGATATGCCGTCAATATGATCATGGCAATGATGGAGCAGCTGGGACTTCAGAAGATCGAGCGCGAATACGTGGATTACAGCTTGCCCTACGAGACCACCGAGGCGCTTGTTGAGCGCGGACTGGTCAAGATGATCCTGCCGCCCGACGTTCAGGTCAACGAGTTCGACCAGTTTGTCAAGGCGGATATGTCCGGCGTCTTTACCGAGCGTAACGACGACGAGGAAGAGCAGACAACCGAGCAGACCGATGAGCAGGAAACCGTCGAAGAGCCCGAGCCTGTGGTTGAGGCAGTTGCCGAACCCGAGCCCGAGCCCGTGGTCGTAGCCGTTGAAACGCCCGAGGTTGACCATAGAAAGAAGGATTACGTTGTGCTCAGCGTTCGCGAGGAAAGCGATGCAAGATACCGCGGATCTTACCTTGCAAGACTTCTGCAGGCAGGTAGTGACGTGCGTCTGGACTACGACGAGGTTAAGAACGAGCTGCTGTCTTATACAAGCACCGTAGCCCGTATCGATTACGAAGAGGAGACTATCGAGCAGAACGGCAAGATCGTTGCCCGCATCGGTGTCAAGGGTAAGGTACTGTATCTGTACCTTGCAACCACCGCAGGCTCGTACAGCAAGAGTAACTACGTCAGCAGCGCAAAGAGCAAGTATGCGGATACCTCGCTGCTTGTCAAGGTCAAGACCGTAAACTCGCTGAGCGTTGCGCTCAAGCTGATCCAGTCCGCTATGAAGAAGTGCGGTGCAGAGCAGATCGAACACTCCTACAAGGATTACGCAGAGCAGTACCGCGCGCTCAACCTGCAAAGGTTGGGGGACAGCTTTGAACAGCTCACTGAATACTCCGAGGATGTTTCCGTCCTCTGATCAAGGTAAATCATGCAAAAGAAAAAGATCTGGAGCATCGTAAAGCACGTATGTTCGGGAATTTGGTGGGCAGTTATGCTGCTCGGTGCCGTCCTGATCATCAGCTTTATGAGTGCGCATATCAAAGGCGAAGTGCCTCATATCGGCAAGTACTCGGTCATGAACATCGTGTCCAAGAGTATGGAGCCGACCATCGGGGAAGGAACGTACATTCTGATTAAGCGCGTCGACCCCGAAAAAGTACAAAAAGACGATATCATTTGCTTTTATTCAACCGATCCCACCATCTACGGCTGCCCCAACACCCACAGAGTGGTTGAGGAGCCCTATGAGGAAAACGGCAAGCTGTATTTTACAACGCGCGGGGATAACAATCCGCTGCAGGATAAGCAGCCTGCCGAGGGGGATCGCCTGATCGGCGTTTGGGTCAGAAACATGACGGGCTTGACCTCGTTTCTGGAATTTATGACCCAAAACTTCATCTGGCTTGTCGGCTCGCTTGTCATGATGACCGCTGTGGTCATGTTTGCAAGCATGTTCATTCAGGCAAAGAGACAGGAGACAGAGGCAGATGACTCTAACAACAAATCATAAACAAGCGAAAGGGTACGGTATGGAAACGTCAGCTTCACCCAAAAAAGTGAATAAAGAAAAGAAGCAAGAGCATCTTGCCGTGCTGCGACGTGTCGTGATCCTTTTGTTGCTGCTGTTCTTGTGCGTGTACATGGTCTCCTTGATCCTGACCGCATCCGATTTCTTCCTGGAATCGGCACAGAGTAATGCGCTCAATCGTTTGGATACCGACCTTGAAGAGACCGGGCGTCTGATCGACCAGCACTATATCAATCTGCAAAGAGTTGCAGATAAAATGGCGTCGGTCACCAATCAGGAAGAGGCTGAGGCGATCATGGATACCTATATCGGCAGCACCGAGTTTGGTAATCTGCGCTTCTACGTAGGCACAAAGGCTTACGCAGCCAACGGTGCAGAGGTTGAAGACGAGGTTGCCAACGGCATAACAGAGCTTGCCAAGGAGCGTAAGCAGGGCGGCGTCATCTTTTTTGACAGCACCATGCAGCAGGATTGCATCGCGTTTTTCCTGCCTGTTAAGAGTGGTTCTTACGTGGACGGCGTGCTTTCCATCGTGCCCATAACCGATCGAGAAACGGGCAGCAAGATCTTGGATCTCGGCAGCGTTCGCGACGAGGATTGCGAGGCGATCATGATGATCGGTCCCGGTGACCGCGTCATGCTGTTTTCCAAGGCAGATAGTTTTATCCATCTGGGCAATAACGTGCAGTCCTTCCTTGCGGATTTCACCTTGCAAAAGGAAGATAGCGCGGCTATTATCAGCGCAGTTCAGGGAAGAGACCGTTATGCAGTGAGCGTGTCTTCGATTAACGGTGGACAGTATTGTATTTCCTGCGCACCGCTGACCGATCTCGGTTCTGACGCTGTGCTCGTGCAGGTGTTCAACAATGAAAATTTGGTGCAGAACGAAATGGTGTTCATTCGCCATATCATTGTACTGCTTGCTGTAACCTTGTGCGCGTTTATCGGCATTCTGATCTACTCCATTCTGTATTCCAGACAGTCTAAAAAGGCTATTTCCCGTGCTGTGTTGACCGATGCAACCATTGAGTGTCCCAACGCGGAGCAGTTCCGTCGTGACGCTATTGAGGTTCTGTACGCAGGCCGCATGCAGCCCTATGCGATTATGTATTGCAAGATCAAGCGTTACAACGTGATTGTGGATATGCTTGGTGAGCAAAAAGCAAACGAGATTTTCAGCTTTGTTGCCAACGTGTTTGAAGCATTCTGCAATGAAGGTGAGACCTACGGTTACGTTGGTGACGGTGAATATTTGATGATGATCCGCTACCGTAATGAAAAGCAGATCGGTGATAAGATTACGCTGCTGGAAGCGGTGATCAACAAGTCCGATCTGGTCAGAAAGAGTGGCGTTAGTGTCAAATTCGCAGTTGGTGTATATCTGACCGCGCAGAACCGTCGCGCAACTGTACCGCAGATGATCGAAGGTGCAAGATTGGCTGCACAGACCGTTAAGAAGAATGCGGTCAAGTCTTATGCGATTTATACCGAAGAGGTAGATCGCGAGATCGCGAACAATGAGCGTATTGAGGCGCGCATGGAGGAATCTCTGACGAATGGCGAATTCAAGCTGTTCATGCAGCCTAAATACAACGTCAAGCATGACCGCATCGACAGTGCGGAATCACTGGTTCGTTGGTTTGACCCCTCGATCGGTGATTACCGATTCCCGGGTGACTTTATCAGCTTGTTTGAAGCCAACGGCTTTATTATCAAGCTCGACCACTTCATTTATTTGGAAGTGCTCAAATATATGAGTGCCGCAGCTGAACGCGGAGAAAAGATTGTGCCTGTTTCGGTTAACGTATCGCGCGTGACCGCGTTGCAGGATAATTTCATTGAGTTCTACGTTCAGAACAAGAGAGATCATCAGATTGGCGACGGCTTCATTACGCTGGAAATTACCGAAAGCTTTGCTATGGAAAGTGACGAAAAGCTTTTGGATATCGTAAACAGACTGCACGAGAACGGCATTCGCTGCTCGATCGACGACTTCGGTTCAGGATACTCCTCGTATAATACGATCAAGCAGATCCCGATTGACGAGATCAAGATCGACCGTATCTTCCTTGCCAAGGGCTTGGATCAGGAGCGTGATGATAAGATCATCATGTCGGTTGTACAGCTTGCCAAGGACTTGGGCGTAGAAGTTGTGCAGGAGGGCGTCGAGACGGAAGCAATGTTTAACCGCGTTGTCGAAATGGGATGCGAGGTTATTCAGGGCTATTACTATGCTAAGGCAATTCCGATTGAGGAATATCGCATCTTTATTAACAGTAATACCTCGATCCAATTTAAGAAGAAGGTTAAATAAACACTGTAGTAAAGGAGGCGACGAAGATGAAGAATTTAAGTGCAAAATTGACCTGTGCAGTTACGGCGGTTGCGTTAATTCTCAGCTTCGTCGCCTATCTGTCTTTAGACGACAGCCTTGCATGGTTTTCGAATAACAAAGAAGTCACGACGCAGGGCATGAGCGTTTCGGTCAAAGGCCCCCTCTGACTACAAGGTGGAGATCGCATCGTTCGGTGTTCTTGACATTAACGGGACGATATATACGTACGATCGTATGCTTGGTTGCATTGGAGTTTTTGATGGCAACGGATGTGTGATTAAAAACCTTTGGGTTTCTTCTGATCCCAATGTCTGACTTGGCTGCTACCGATACGGTAAAGTATTCTGCGGCAAGGAATAACAATGACGATGAGTTCTTCCCGCTCAGAGCAGAGACTAAGCAAGTTCAAACATGAAACAAAAAACCGCTACGGTTAGCGAAAGCCTCATAACGAAGTTTTAGAAAAAAGCACTTATGATAACGAAACATCGTTTGTCATAAGTGCTTTTGCGTTGCTTTGGGAAAGGTTGTTCCCGAGAGTAATGAATTGACGCCTTGCTTCATGAATGGAAGCCTTTCGGCTTCATGATTTGAAAACTGCGTTTTCATGAATTGAATTGCCCGGTTTTTCATGCCGCAGGCAATTCATGCGCTGCAGGCGCAAATCATGGCGCAAGCCAATTCATGCCCATATGGGCAATTCATGATGGGCACGCATCGACAACGTCGGAAAATCCTTCGTTATCGCGCGTGCC
>JAZNCE010000137.1:0-21132 GCA_045587385.1 Eubacteriales bacterium | reverse complement strand
GCTTTGTACTTCTCTCTGTTATTCAATTGTCAAGGACCAATGTCCGCTACCGTTTCCGGTAACTCGCTTGCCGTTTTTGCGGCAGCTCGATTATTATATCACAGTGTCTTTCGTTTGTCAATAGGTTTTTCAAAAGTTTTTGAGTTTTTTTCAACTTTTTCTACCGACTTCCAAGACTCTCGATATCTTTCGGTCGCCCTCGCGACCTTGAATATTCTACCACTTTCCCCCCGCTTTGTCAAGTGTGAGTTTCGACAAAGTGTATATCTTTTATATGCCTGTTTTGTGTATGGTGCACAATTCCCATGCAATCATTGCCATTCATAAAGCCAAGCACTTCTTTCCACAATAACAGCAATACACGAAACGGAGCAAAAATATATGCTGACTCTATTGATACGCACCGTTCTGACTTACATCTTTTTGATCTTTGTGATGCGACTGATGGGCAAAAGGCAGCTTGGTGAGCTGGAAATGACCGATCTGGTCATCACTCTTTTGCTCTCAGAAATTGCAACTGTTGCGCTGACCGATCCCACCAAATCCTTGCTGCACACCGTCATCCCCGTCATCACGCTCGCGATCTTAGAAGTGCTTACGTCTTATCTTTCCCTCAAATTTCCGAAATTCAGAAAAATTCTCTCCCCCGCTCCGGCCATTCTCATTTACAACGGCAAAGTTGACCGCAGGCAAATGCAAAAAGCGCGCGTTTCTCTGGATGAGCTGATGTGCGAGCTGCGACAAAAAGACGCAGCAGATATAGGGCAAGTGCAATATGCAATTATCGAGAGCAGCGGCAAAATCAGCGTCATCAAGAAAGTGGCAAATTCTCCTCCTACCGCAGCACAGCTCGGCATGCAGCCTTGCGAGTCAGGCATGATGCGCGCGGTTTTTTGCGACGGCATTTACGCAGACAAAACCTTGCGCGCCATCGGGCGCGACCGCAACTGGGTCAATAAACAAATCCGGCAACACGGTCTGACTCCCGATGCTGTCTTTTTCGTAACCGCAGATGACGCAGGCAACGTACGCATACAACAAAAATAACGACCGCCGGGGAACTCTTCCCTTGCGGTCGTTTTCTTCCTTATTATATATACGTACGAGTTGTGCTCGTTTAAGCGAGCAAATCGATCAGCTGATCCAGGTGTTCGATCACGGTACAGCCGCACACGCTGAGCGTTTGACGATTCTGATGCCCACCGCAATACAGCACGCAATCTGCCCCTACCGCGCTTGCGACCTCCCAATCGTGCACGGAGTCACCCACAAACAGTGCCTTGGCATTCGGATGCTCCTCTCTCCAGGAGCGCGCCGTGCCGATTTTACCACCCGCATGGATGTTATCAAGCCCCCATACTTCGGCAAATCGTTGATCCAGCCCCAGCTCCTTGAGCTGCCCCTTCAGCATCTCAATCTCGGTAGCGGACAGCAGCGTTTGCCTATAGCCCATATTCTCAAGCGCCTGCAGAGTTTGCTCTGCGCCTGCTTGCAGCGCACTATGCTTATAGTTTTCCAAATACAGCGCAACCCATTCGGGCGCAAGCACCGTATAGTAGTCCTCTTTTTCAAAATCAAAGCCCAGCTTCGCATAATAATCTATAATAGGAAAGCAAAACAGCTCGCGGTATTGCTCAACGCTATCGATCGTGGCAAGCCCTCTGCGGCTAAGCATATCATTGACCGCATCAATGCCTGCGCGGATATCATCCAGCAGCGTGCCGTTAAAATCCCATATGATATCGGTATATTTCATAGCTTCTCCAAAAGCAGCCCGTTGCGCTGTGCGCAACGGGCTTGATTTGTGCATTATTATTTAGTTTGCAGGAACGTCGTAGCCGTACTCGGTCAGCCAGTTGACGTAAATGGTGTAAGGAGAATTACCCTTGGACAGGTCGTCGTCAGAGGGATCATCGGTCTCCAGCGTCTCAGCTGCTGCATCGGGATCGTATGCAGGATTGTTTGCCTTCTTGATCCAAGCGTTGGTCTTGGTGGATTCCTTCAGCTCATCCTTGAGTGCGGTGATCAGGTCTTCAAGCTCGTTGACGTTGGTGCAAGCTTCCAATCTTGCCAGAATGTCTGCGCTCTTGATGGTCATATTTTCAATCAGACCCTTGGGTACGTAGTCTTCAGCCGCCTGGTCTTCCTTGGTGATACCATACAGACCATCGCAGTCGATACCGTTCTCGTCGCCATCCAGCACGGTGTTGAAATCAAAGCCAAGCAGCGGGTCGATCAAAGACTCGTTGTTCTGCTCTCTTGCACCTTCCCAAGCGTCAGCTCTCTTGCCCTCGCCGGGATGTGCCATAAATACGTTACCGGTCTTCTCCAGAGTCATCTGGTAGTTGTCGTTGAGCATGGTCAGCACGCTGCCCTCGCTGGGCTCACTGATCTCATAGTTCTTACCTTCGATACCGTACTGAAGCAGGTTACGAATGGTGGAGTTGGTGTTGAGGTAGGTGATGATATCCATGGATCTGCCTACTGCGAAGTGAGAATATGCGCTGACTGCAAACATATTGCCGTACAGCTCGTTCTCGGTAGCCTCGGGGTACTCGGCGATGATGGCATAATAGGTCTTGCCGTTGTAAGTGCAGTAACCGTTCTTTTCCATTTCCTTCTTGAAGGCGGAATCGCCCTTGACAAAGTCAACTGCAACGGTCTGACCCTCAGCAGCCTCACCAAAGTAGCCTTCAAACTTGAAGCTCATCAGTTCACGGAGAACATCAAGATACTCAGTCTTGGTGAACAGGTTGCTGAACTGCAGGCGGATGCTTCCGCGGTTACGGTTCGCAGCACCGCCGTAAACGGTACCGAACATGGAGAAGGTGTCGCCTTCCTTATCGTAGTAGTAATTAAAGAGCTTAACGGGCTCCTCATCCTTGTTTTCGGAGTCCTGACCGATATCACCGATATCGTCGCCCTCTTCCACTTCCTGCTCCTCGCAGGTCATGGACCAGTACCAAACCAGCATGTTCATGCATTCCTCATAAGTAGAGTTCAGAGGAAGCACATCGGGCTCAAACTTCACGATATCTGCAAGGAAGTACTTGGTGTCCAGCACGTCCTCTACATCATCAATGGTGTAGTAGTACTTGTCGAACAGTTCCTTGTCGATCATCATGTAGGTGTATTCGCCAATGGATACGTTATTGGGGATTGCATAAGTAGAACCGTCGATCTGAACACCGCTGAGCAGCGTTGCGGAGATATAGTCGGTCAGCTTTCTGGAAGCACCGGAGATCTCCTCGTCCAGAGACTGGATCCACTCGTTTTCAATAAATTCGTTGTAACGGTCAAAACCGGACAGGTAAACGATGTCTACCTGGTTCTTTCTCAGCTCGGGATATACGATCTCAGCGATCTCGTATTCGTTGTAAGAGGTCAGCTCCTCAACGACGCCGGTCTCTTCCTCGTCATCCTCATCGCTGGCATTCGCAAATTCCCGATACTTGGGATTCAAGTCATAGAATTCAGCCTTGAGCTTATCGGTATCGGTTCTGCCCTCTGCCTTAGCATCCTTGAGGTACTTCTTGAGTTCCTTGTTAGCCTTTTCCTTGAGAGCAAGGTACTCCTCGTTCAGGATCATGATCTCGGTCAGCTTACCGCACTCCTCAAGATACTGCGCGATTTCCTCATCGGTAGCAGTCATCTGCATGTCGGTATACTTATCGCGATCAAATTCCTTGGTGCCGTAGTACTGTTCTTCGGTATAGTAGTACAGGTCAAGGTTTACCTTAAACTTGGACTTGGTAATCTTGGTAATTTCAGCTTCTACCTTTTCATAGGCAGCTCTGGTCTCTTCTGCCTCGGCAACAGCCTGATTGTAAGCATCACCCTCGCCATACTTTGCGAGCAGCTTTGCCTTGAGCTCTGCCATTTCCTCATCGGTATTGGCTACTTCCTTGTCGGTGATCACCCACATGGTCAGCGTAATACCGGAGATCTGCTCAACGTCCGCCTCGTCCTTTTTCTGGTTACAACCGGTCAGAAAAACGGTCAGCAGCATCAGCATGCCCAGTGTCAGACAGATGAATCTGTTTCTCATTGGAATCCTCCTTGCAAATCGTAAAGCCTTCTCCGCTCCGTTTTGAGCAGAGTTTCGGCATATTATTATACCTATATATTTTACACTATAATTGCCATTGTGTCAAGGGCTAATTTTACTCAGTTTGTAAACCTTTTTTGACCTTGCAATTCTTGGCAATCCGGCGTTCGAAATTCCCTCGTCATTTCCCACAAACCAACCGTGTTTTCTTTGTTGGATATTGCCTATGAAAGGTAGAAAACGGGAGTTTTTCGGTTCAGACGGCACGCGTATGCCGCTCCGATAATTCACAATTTTTTTACAACAAATCAGTCCAAAAAGCCCTTGAGATGGCGTGCGCGACTGGGGTGACGCAGCTTACGCAGTGCTTTTGCCTCAATCTGACGGATACGCTCTCTGGTAATTTCAAACTCCTGACCGACCTCTTCCAGGGTTCTGGTTCTGCCGTCGTACAGACCGAAGCGCAGCTTGATAACGTGCTCTTCTCTGGGAGTCAAGGTATGCAGCTCGCGCTCAATGACCTCACGCAGGATGGTTGCGGACGCAGCTTCTGCGGGTGCGGGGGTCTCATCGTCGGGAATGAAGTCACCAAGGTGGCTGTCCTCCTCTTCACCGATAGGCGTTTCCAGCGAAACGGGGTCCTGTGCGATCTTGAGGATCTCGCGAACCTTATCCGCGCTCATACCCATCTTTTCACCGATCTCCTCGGCGGTTGCTTCTCTGCCCAGCTCCTGCAGCATCTGTCTGGAGTATCTGGACACCTTATGAATGGTTTCCACCATATGCACGGGAATACGGATGGTTCTTGCCTGATCTGCAATGGCGCGGGTGATCGCCTGTCTGATCCACCAGGTTGCATAAGTGGAGAACTTGTAGCCCTTGGTGTAGTCAAACTTGTCCACAGCCTTCATCAGACCGAGATTACCCTCCTGAATCAGGTCAAGGAAGAACATACCTCTGCCTACGTATCTCTTTGCAATGCTGACAACCAGACGCAGGTTGGCTTCCACCAGCTCCATCTTGGCATCCTCGTCGCCTGCTGCCATTCTCTCTGCGAGCTCACGCTCCTTATCAGCGGTCAGCAGCGGTACGCGTCCGATCTCCTTGAGGTACAGACGTACGGGGTCGTCAATAGCAAGGCCCTCTTGACCAAGGATCCTTTCCATGTTCTCACCGTCGCTGTAGCTTTCGACCTCGCTCTCGATCTCATCCATTTCAGCGGAAGAGATCTCGTCACCGATCGGAATGCCGCTATCCTCCAACGCCTCGTACAGCTTGTCTATACTGTCAAGGTCATAGTCCATTTCTTCCAGCGCATCATCAAGATCCTCTGCGGAGAGATCGCCCTTCTTGCCCTTGGCAACCAGCTCCTCCATATTCAGCTTCTTTTCTTCGTTTTCACCGATTACGTTTTTGGTATCAGTCATGTTTTTTTGGTTTCCTTTCACATCTTGGGTAATGTATATGCTTTATTGTTTTTTCTTTTTTGCGTCAAGCAGTTGCTTGATGGATTCCATAGCGTCGCCCGACTCCTTGGAATCGCTCCGTTGCTTTTGCTGCTTCAAGGTTTGCACACTTGCGCGCAGCACCGCCGTGCCGTTTTCAGCCAGGGCGCGCCGCCTTTGCAGCATGCTCTGCAGCCTGCCCATCTCGTCCGGAGAAAAATCCTCTCCCAAGAACGAGTAGTTAAATCCACCTTCCGCTTCCATTTGCATGATGCGCGCAAAGGCTCGCTTGCCAAGTCCCGAGAAAAAGTCATCCTCACCAAGGGAGATCGTCCCCGTGGTGATCATTTTTCTGTGCTCGGGATACAGCATCAAAAGTCCGAGTATGGCTTCCTCTGCCGCAACCGCCTGCACGTTTTTGGCAGTATCGGGATTGACACGGTCGCCGTATCCGCGCGCGGCAAGGCTTGCTTCCTGCCCCTGCTTTTGCTTGGCGGCACGCAGCTTTTTGGCGCGCATGCGCTCCACGTCGTTTTTCAGGCTGTCCACGCTGATATGCAGCTTGTCCGCCACGGTGGAAGCGTAGATCTCGCGCTCGACCTTAGAGGGTGAGAGTGCGATAAGCGCGCAAAGCTCCTCGGAGGCTTTGATACGCTCCTCGGGGATATCCATGCTGTATTTTGCAAATATCTTTTCGGATTTGTAGGAAAATTCGGTGCGGCTGCCCTCCACCAAGCGGCGGAAGCGTGCGTCTCCGAATTTGCGCAGATATTCGTCGGGGTCCTTGGCATCCGTTACGTGCAGCACGCGCACGTCCATACCGACCTGTCCCAGCACCTCCATCGCCTTGACGGCGGCGCGTTGTCCCGCCTCGTCGGCATCGTAGCAGATCACGACCTGCTTGGTATACTTGGTCATCAGCCTTGCCTGCTCGGGTGTAATGGCTGTACCCAGCGTAGCCACGGCGTTTTCAAAGCCGTAAGCGTGCAGGGAGATGACGTCCATATACCCTTCACAAAGGATCAGGCGATCCGTCGAATAATTCTTTGCAAAATTGAGCGCAAACAAGTTCTTGCGCTTTTGGAACGCTGGGGTATCGGAGGAGTTGAGATACTTGGGCTTGGAGTCATCCATGACTCTGCCTCCAAAGGCAATGACGTTGCCCGCAGTATCAATGATCGGGAACATAACGCGATTACGGAAATAGTCGTAGGCTCTGCCGTTTTTCTGGCTGATGCCGCACAGAAAGCCCTGCGCCAGCTCCTGATCGGTAAATCCCTTTTTATGCATGTAATCGGTCAGCATATTGAATGACCCGGGGGCAAAGCCCAAGCCAAAATGCTTGATGAGCGCCATGCTCAACCCGCGCTTCTCGGTCAGGTATTTCAAGCCCTCTGCGCCGATGGGATCAAGCAAACATTTGTGGAAGAACTTGGCGGCTTCCTTGTTCATATCATGCACGCGGGAGCGCGTCAGTCCGCCCGTATTTTCTTTTTCCTGCTCGCGCACGATGCGAATACCCGCACGCGCCGCAAGCACCTCTACCGCTGAAGGGTAATCGAGGTTCTCGTTTTTCATGACGAAGGTGATAGCGTCACCGCCCGCGCCGCAGCCAAAGCAATAAAAGCTTTCGCTATCGGGAAAAACGGTAAAGGAAGGTGTTTTTTCACTGTGGAAGGGACACAGACCGCCGAAGTTGGAGCCGGCACGCTTGAGCGTTACGTAGCTGCCGATCAGCTCCACAATATCCGTGCGGTGGCGTACCTCCTCCACAACTTCTCTTGGGATCCTCATGTCTTATCTGCCCCTCCATACCTGCGGAATAAACAGATCGTTATAAAGCTGGATCGCGTATCTGTCGGTCATACCGGACACGTAGTCGCACACGCAACGCTCAACGCGTTCCTTTTCAAGGTTTCTGCGATAGGTTGCGGGCATCTTGTCGGGATGCTTTACGAAATACTCATAAAGCTTGATCAGCATATCCTCTGCTTTTCCCTCCTCGCCCTTGGCGACGGGGTTGAGGTACACGTTCTCGAACAGAAAATCGCGCAGCTCATCGGTAGCCACCTTGACCTCGGGGGTCATACAGATGTGATCCTTGTCGGTAGATGCGCGGATGACCGAGGTCACCATGGTATTGATGCGCTGGGAGTGCTTTTGTCCAAGGCATTCGCGCAGATGCGCGGGAATATCGTCAATGGTAAGTATACCTGCACGGCAGGCGTCATCGATATCGTGATTGATATAGGCGATCTTATCAGCGAATTTGACCAGCACGCCCTCAAGGGTACTCGCACCGCAGTAGTCGATCGAGCCGGAGTGGTTGGCGATACCGTCTCTGACCTCCCACGTCAAATTCAGACCAAGTCCGCCATTTTCCAGCTTTTCCACCACGCGCACGCTTTGCATGTAGTGCGAAAAATCGGGAGAAAAGCATTTTTGCAGCGCACGCTCGCCTGCGTGACCGAAGGGGGTATGTCCAAGATCGTGTCCCAGCGCAGCGGCTTCGGTCAAATCTTCGTTCAATCGCAAAGCACGCGCCATGATACGCGCGATCTGCGTAACCTCCAAGGTATGCGTCAGACGGGTGCGGTAATGGTCACCCTCGGGCGCGAGGAAGACCTGCGTTTTATTCATCAGACGGCGGAAGGACTGGCAATGCGTGATCTTATCACGGTCACGCTGAAACTCGGTACGCAGACGGCAGGGCTCCTGATAACGGTCGCGACCTTTTGTCTGCGAAGTACGGAAGGCATAGGGCGAGAGGGAAGTTTCTTCCCTTTCCAAGAAAATATTGACAAGATTATCCTGCGTATGATCCATGGTATAAGCCTCACTTTCCCGAGCATTTTTCGTTCTATAATATAATATACGCAATTATTTGCGATTTTCCTTTTTTTCTTGCGAATTTTTTATGAACTTTTGTAAAAAAACAAAAACGCCCACCACCCGGACGCCTTCACTCATGAAAGTTTTTACGTCGCTTTTTGCAAAAAGCGACCGCCTATCCAAGGGCGCGCAGCCCTTGGTCGCGCCCGCAGGCGCGAAACATACTCGGCGTTTCATTTGCTTGCAAATAATAGTACTTTTCTTTGCGCCAGCGGTGTCAAAGAAAAGTACGGAATGAATTAGGATGGGTAACATTGAGAAAACTCTTTCCGTTCTTTTTGGCAAAATTGCCGCAAAGAAGAACATATTTCGCTGCGCGAAATTAAACGGCGTAGGATATTTCGGCTCTGCGGAGCCGACGAGGGCTGCGCTCAGGTTGAGTTTTAGATGTTGGACTTCGCAGAAGTCCAACATCAGGGTGGCGTCAGAAACACTCGAAAGCATGACAACATTCACACGCCACCATGCCTTTCTGAAAAAGGCGGGCGAAAACTTTCGTGAGTTTGGGGCGTCTGTGTGGTGAAAAATCGGAGAATGACCGCAAGGTCACTCTCCGATTTCGTGATAATCGTATCTTTCTCCCGTTTTTTCGGGGGTGTATTTGCCGTTGCCCGTCTCCGAGATGCGACGCCAAAGCGCGTCCTTGTGCTCGTCCTTGACCGCAAAATGCACGGTCACCTGATCCGCATACTCCACCTCGTCCACCAACGCCCCCATTTTGGGCAGCAGCAAATTGAACTTCTGATAATCCGAATACGAGCACACCATGCTGTATTCGCCATACTTATAGTACGTAATGATGTGCGCTGCATCCATGGCGATGCGTGCCGAATGGGAATACGCACGCACCAATCCGCCCGCGCCCAGCAGAACGCCGCCGAAATAACGCGTGACCACCACGACCATATCCGTAGCGCCCGACTTGCGCATGCACTCCAGTACGGGCACGCCCGCAGTTCCCTGCGGCTCACCGTCGTCGCTGTATCTTGCCACGATGCCGCCATTTAAGAGATACGCCCACACGTTGTGCGTTGCGTCCGCGTATTCTCTTTGCTTTTGCTTGATAAACGCCATAGCCTCCTGCTCGTTTTTGATGGGCGCTGCATGCCCGATAAAGATCGAACCGCGCTCCTCAAATTCGGCAGACGCCACCTTTTCCAGCGTCATATATAACTGCTCGTTTGCCATGCTTATCCTCTGTCCATACCGAGCGCATCATACAGCACGTCCCGCACCACACCGTAGCGGAACGCCACGGGCTGCGCAATGCCGTCGGTGTGTATCAGCTCTTCAAAGCGTTTGATCGAGGTAAATCTCGCCGCTACCGTCTCGCCCTCCTGCAGCACCACCGCGGATGCGGGCAGATTTGTTCTGTACAAATAACATTCCACAAAAGCCGACGGCTCGCGGATGACGCGCAGCAGCTGCAGATCCTCTTTTTTTGCCTTCAGCCCGGTCTCTTCCCTCAGTTCACGCATAGCAGCCTCAATGCCGCTCTCTCCCGCAAGTGCACCGCCCGCCGTAATCTCCCATACGTTGGGGAAATTGGGCTTTTCGGGCGCGCGCAGCGTCAACAGGATCTCACCCTTATCATTGACGGTGAAGATACTGACCGAAAGCACGTAGCGTCCCTCGGGAATGCTCTCCCCTCTTACAATGGGCGTGCCAAGGTTGTTACCCTCGGCATCAAAAATATCTCTTTTTTCCATAGTTACTCCCAGTCTTGTTTTTTAGCAGGCGCGTCCGGATCAAACTCGCGCAGCATACCGCGCACCTTGGCGTCGACAACAGCGGTCACTCTGACCGCGTCTGCACCGTAATCCACGTCCTCGACCGTTGCCATGCGGTAAAGCGTGTTCAACGCCCCCTGCTTTGCATTGGGAATGACAAAGGTCACGCGGGATTTTCCTGCGTGGATCATACCCTCCAGCATCTCGGCAAATGCCTCGTAGCCCTGGCCCGTCAGCGCGGAAATATGCGTCTGATGCTCGGCATCTCTGCCGCCTACACGAGGCAGCGTGCCCGTCACCAGATCGCACTTGTTGAACACGTAAAGCGTAGGCTTGCCCGCAGCACCCAGCTCGGAAAGCACCTGCTCGGTGACCTCCAGCTTTTGCTCGTGCTCGGGGTCGCTTGCATCAATCACGATCACCAGAATATCGGCATATACCGCCTCGTCCAGCGTGGAGCGGAACGCTTTGATCAGATGGTGGGGCAGCTTACGAATAAAACCAACCGTATCGGTCAGGAGAATGCTCTCACCGCCCGGCAGCTCGAACTTTCTTGTGGTGGGGTCCAGCGTTGCAAACAGCTTATCCTCGGCAAGAATGCCTGCGTCGGTCATGCGGTTGAGCAGCGTGGATTTACCTGCGTTGGTGTATCCCACGATAGCCACCTTGGGCAGACCGCTCTTATCGCGAGAGGCGCGCATGGTCATGCGGTTCTTTTCCATTTCCGTAAGCTGTGCTTCCAGCGCGGTGATGCGGCGCTGAATGTGTCGGCGGTCACTTTCCAGCTTGGATTCACCGGGACCGCGCGTACCGATACCGCCGCCAAGACGCGACATCTCAGCACCCTTACCGATCAGTCTGGGCGCAGTATAGCGCAGCTGTGCCAGCTCGACCTGCAGCTTTCCTTCACCGGTTACCGCATGCGCGGCAAAAATATCCAAAATCAACATTGAGCGGTCAATGACGCGCACGTCATGACCGATATCGTCTTCCAAATTTCTGATCTGCGCGGGCGAAAGGTCCTCGTCCGTAACGATCAGATCGATCTCGTTGTTCTCGCACAGCTCCGAGATCTCGCGCACCTTGCCCGAGCCGATCAGCGTGCGGGGATCGGGCGTATCCTTGCTCTGAATGACGCGGATCACGGCAACGCCGCCCGCGGTATCCAGCAATCTTTCCAGCTCGTCAAGTCCCGATTCTACCGTTTGTATATCAGCGTCACGCGTCACGATGCCTACAAGCAGCGCGCGCGTCTTTGCTTCAATTTCCTTGTTTTGCAAGCTTTGCATTCTGTCTTTTTCTCCTTCTTTTGGCAGCCTTGCCCGTCACGTGCACGTAACGCTGCATACAGGACAGGTATTCCTCATTGACCTTGGAATTCTTGCCTCCAAAGCGCGAGAGCACCTCTCTGCCGCTCATCCAACAAACCTGCTCCACCTCTTCGGTCTGCAGGACCATATCCTCCAGTTCTGTATCGATATACACCAGATACACATCCACGATCTTGTGGCCGTTATAGGTACGCACGCAGCTGCGGATCTGCTCGTCGCGCAGCTCAAATCCAAGTTCCTCGCGCACTTCGCGGCGCATGCCGCTCTCGCTGTCCTCACCCGCCTGCACAACGCCCATGGTCACGCACCATGCGCCCGGCAGTACTCTCTTGGTAGCAGCTCTTTTCTGAATCAGAAAGCCATGATCTCTGTGGTACAGAAAAGCGTGCACCACCATGGTGTACTCATCGTCAGAAAGGCGATAACGGCGGCCTCGCTCAACCAGTTTGCCCGTTCTTTCTCCGTCGTGCGTATAAACGTCCAGCATTTCCATATCTGTCCTTCTTTCTCCTCGGCTCCGAAAAAGTATCGTGCCTCGGTACGAGATACGGGAAAAAATCCCCATGAAAAAGTGAAAACGGGCAGACTTCCACACATCAGCGTAGAGTCTGCCCGTTTATCAATAATGTCGTCGTAAGGAATTACTTTCTTACAGCTTCCAGTCTCTTCTTGAACTTGTCAACACGACCGCCGGCATCAACGAACTTCTGCTTACCGGTGAAGAAGGGGTGGCACTTGGAGCAAATTTCAACTCTCATCTCGCTGCCCTTGGTGGAACGGGTGGTGACAGTTTCGCCGCAAGCGCACTTAACGACACACTCTACGTAATTGGGATGGATTCCGCTTTTCATTTTTCAATACCTCGCATAAATTTTCTCGATGTTCTTTGACATCGGATTCACAAGCGGAGTTATTATACCACATATTGCGCCCCGTGTCAAGGACTTTTTGAAATTTTTTTGAATTACTTGATTTTTCAAAACTTTCAAAACTTTTTTAAAAAAACGCGAAACCTTTTGACAGAAAAACTGACTGTATATGTAAAGGAAAAAATAATGAAAAGAGGTCGCATTATGAAAAAGATATTCGCACTGCTCGCATCCCTGACAGCCCTGATTTTAGAGATCCTGCCTTATGGCGCGGTATGCAATTTCGCAACGCCGCCCGGAGAACCTCCCCTGCGCCTGACATATTCCTATTTTTCGCTTGTTCCCTTCGGATATGCCAATTTTGCCCCCTTTATCGTGGCAATTCTGACATGCGCGCTGGTCGTGCTCGGCATCTTGTATCTATTTGTCGGCAAGCGGATGCGCATGCCCGTGCTGTGCGTTTCGGCTGCTGCTTCCCTTCTCTCGCTTGCGCCTCTGCTTTTAGGGGTCACGTATTATCCGGCAGTCGGGTCGTTGATCACGCTGTCCTTGATCGGCACGACTGTGTGTGTATTATTGGATAAAGAGCTCAAAAAACAATAAAAATGCCAGATGGGAGTGCAGAAATAGCGGTAATAATTTTCAAATATCAATGCTTTCAAACAGTAGTTGCCGCAGGTGCGGACGACCGATGGTCGCCCCTACAAGTGTCTATGCTGTGGGTTTAATACATAAAACCCAAACAAAAACATCTGTAGGGGCGACCATCGGTCGTCCGCACCTGCGGCAATTACTTTTCTGAAAAAGCTCGATCAAAACTTTTCATCTGTTTTATGAATGCTGTTTACGCATGCGTCATTTGCTCCCGCAATTCGTTGATGATCTTTTTCTCCAGTCGTGAAATATACGACTGCGAGATGCCGAGATATGCCGCCACCTCCTTTTGCGTCATCTCCTCCCTGCCGCCAAGTCCGTAGCGCAGCTCGATGATCAGCCGCTCACGCTCGTCCAGTGACGCCACCGCGCGGCGGATCGCTTCTCTTTCCTCGCGCTGCTCGATCTCGTACACAATCCCCTCCTCCTCGCTGCCGAGAATATCCGAGAGCAGCAGCTCGTTGCCGTCAAAATCCACGTTGAGCGGCTCGTCGAGCGATACTTCACCTCCCTTGCCCGATTGCTTGCGCAAATGCATCAAGATCTCGTTTTCAATGCAGCGCGATGCATACGTGGCAAGCTTGATATTTTTATCCGAGCGGAACGTGCCCACCGCCTTGCACAGCCCGATCGTGCCGATGGAGATCAAGTCCTCGATCCCCGTGCCCGTACACTCAAATTTTTTGGCAATATACACCACAAGACGCAGATTGTGCTCGATGAGCGCCGTGCGCGCATCGGGATCTCCCGCCTCCAATGCAGCAATCACCTCTGCCTCGCGCTCGGGCGTATAGGGCGCGGGCAAAAGCTCCGGCCCGTTTATGTAGTAAATACCGTTCTTCCCCCATAGCTTTAGCTTGAGCTTCCATAATAATTCTCTGATCTTACGCATATTCTCTCCTTTACTGTAACAGCGTTGCGGGCACGACGGCGCGATACTCCCCCTGCAAGGGCTCCCCCGACGGTGCGATCAGCGCGTGCACCGCTCTTGTTTTGCCGCTCGGCTCCGTAACCAATATTTCATCCGGCAGCAGAGCCACTGCCATACTGCTGCCCTGCGCGGTATGCATGGGCACGATACGCACGCGTTTCCCGTCGGAACTTGACACACTCTGCCTGCCCTCACTCTCCACCGCGCGGCGTAGCGCGTCGGGCAAAGCTGACAGCCACGTTTGCCGGTCAGCCACGATCACGGGCGTGCCGCTGATGGGATCGCACAGCAGGTTTCCGCTGTCGCACAGCCCCGTCATTTCCCAGATTGCACCGTCCAATTTCACGTGCAAGGTGCAGGTGCGCACAGCCGTCTGCCTTGAAAACAATCTGCCGCCAAAAGCGGCTGTCAGCGCGGCTGCCGTGGCAAGTGCCAAAAACATCCAAGCTGAAATGCCGTCACCCGGAACGTCATCAAGTGGCAGATTCGCCTTGCCAAGCAAATGGTAAATTGCCGTCATACCACCGCCCATGAGCGCGGAAATACCGAAATACGTGCCGCATAAAAGCAGCAGCCTGCCAAACCGCACGCCCTTGCCTGCTGCACATATCGCGCACATGCCAAGGCAGGTGCCAAGATCCAAGGCAAGCGAAAGCCACGGCTCCACCGACAAAAGCAGCGCAACCACGCTATACACGCCGCCCAAAGCAGCCGCTGACAGCATGCGCCACCGCACGCGCGGCAGATGCAGCAGCTTAACGCTTAAGTAAAGGCACAAAAAGTCCATGCTGAAATTGACCAAAAACAACAGATCCGCATATACATCCAAACCTTCTCACCTCCGCCCCTATTATACCTCCCGTGCATTGACGGAAACGGTCACATCGGGGAAAGTAAGAAAAATTTATAAATTTACAAAAAAATGCGTGACAGATACGCGCGTATATGATATAATGGAGAGAGATAGTACACAGACAGGAGATGGCTCTATGAAACACACCGGATTGATCGCAGCTGCACTCGCTCTTTTCTGCTTGCTCTGCGCCTGCCGGGCACAGAATCCAAGCAACGAGCAGCACAGCACCAAGGAATATGATACCGTTGCCACCCAAAACGGCACCCAATACCAAAGCAGTTGGGTGATCGGCATTTCCAAGGCTGCCGCATGCGAAAATCAGGCAATCGCAGATTGGATTGCGCTGTGCGCAGCCCCCGAGCGTGATGACATCGGACACTACGTGCTGCACAACAAAGCAGGCAACGGCGACGGCACTACGACGCATCATCTGTTGCTCTATCGTTCTGCTGCAGAAAAGGATATTGCGCAATTTACGGTGGAGTTTGCCGCAAACGGCAACAGCCTGACCGTAACGCCCACCTATACCTCGGCAGAGTCTGCAACGTATGGCTATGATCTGATCTACGTCACGTTCAAAACCGAGGGAGATCCCGAGCTTTCGGTTGAGATGCTTGTGGACGGTGATTACCCCGGTGCGATCCAAAGCACCACGGCAGCATCCATCACCCCCGACACCTATGGTACGCAAGCAGATGAATAAGCAAGCCTTACCTCCCGAAACAAGCAGGCATTGCCAAAGCCTGCACAAGCTTACCTTCGGGCTCTACCGAGCTGTAGGAAAGCTATACGCACGTGCGTATCTCGGCTTTCGCTCAAAGGCAGTCACGTGCAATTCGCCCGGTCCGCACCTCATTCTCTGCAATAGCCAGACCTTGACGGATGCTTTACTCGTGCGCCTCTCATTTGATTTTCCCGTTTATTGCGTGCAAACGCAAGCACAGCGTCGCGGTCCGATCGCCGTACTTGCCGATGCGCTCACAGCTCCCATATGGCAAAAGCCGAGCCTGAACACCTGGTCCGCCCCTGCGGTGCAGACAATCAAGCAAGTCGTCAGCGAGGGCGGCAGCGTTTGCCTGTTCCCCTGCGGTCAACCTGCATACGGGTACGTCCCCTCTCAGATCAGCAAGCAGACCGTTCCCTTGATCCGCGCCCTCGGTGTACCCGTGATACTGTACACCCTGCACGGCGGGATCGGTGCTCTGCCGCGTTGGGGCGACGGTAGGCGCAAGGGGCCCTTTATCGGTCGTCACGAGCGGACGCTGCTCCCCGAAGAATATGCACAGATGAGCGACGGTGATCTGTACGCACTGATCAACCGTACCCTTGGCGTGAACGACAAATCGCTTGGGCTGACCTACAGCTCCAACCACCGCGCCGAACGTCTGGAAAGAATGCTTTACGTATGCCCGCGATGCCGCGAGCACTCGGTTCTCTACTCCTCGGGCAGCCACATCAGCTGTCGCGGTTGCGGTATGACCGCCAATTACACCGAGGCGGGCAACTTTGTTTTTCTCAATTGCGAGACCCCTATTTCCACACCGGATGCATGGATGGATTATCAGGTATCCTGGTTAAAGAACCACGTGGACGGCTTTACGGGTGAAATTTACAAGGACGAAGGCATCACCATCCTTTCGGTAGGCAAAAAGCCTGCGGACGAGCCTCTGTTCGGCACGTTGACCATGACCCGCGAAAAACTGCTTTTACGCTTTGAGGACGGCGAGCGCGGTATGCGCACGGTAGGCTTTGCGCTGGATTCGATTTCCCTGCTCAAGCCGTGTGGCAAAGCCAAGCTTTCACTGAGCAACGCGCAAGGCACATGGGAGATCTCCGGAGCGGGAGGCTTTTGTGCCTACAAATACGCGCAGCTCTTCCGAGCCTTGCGCGGACAATTCGGAAAGTAAATATTACGTAAAAACAAAGAAATCCGCCGAATTCGGCGGATTTCAATTTTTTATAATAATGACTCGCTGACTTTTTGCGCTGCGCGCCCCTTGGGCACTTATTCTGTCAGAAAATCCGGCAGCTTGGAAGGATCAATATCATGCTTATCCAAAAACGCCTCGACCCATGCCTTTTGCTCATCGGACAAAATTCTGCCCTCGCTTCGGTACACCGAAAACAGCCCTGCCAACACGGCAGAGAGCAAGCATATCAACACAATCAAAAAGCTGATCAATTTGATCTTCATGACAATTCGCCTCCAAGAATGATGTAACTCAGTACTGCTTTTTCTTTACCGCTGCCTTGACCGCGGCAAACGCTTCACCCTCGCCCTTTTCGGCAAGCGTGCGCAACCAGCTCTCCAAGAGTGCCGCCGTTTCGGGATGCATGCGGGAGCGTGCCTGACCGCGCATAAAGTAATTCAATGCGCTCTCGTCGGTATACTTTTCCTTTTGGTAGGTCTTGCAGGCAGCCATTCTGTCGCAAAACATCTCAGCTACGTAGCGCACGGGCATTTTAACAGCCGCATATGCGCGTGCTGCGGGTACGTAATCAAACCAATACTCATAGTGGTGCTTGTTGCGCCCCTGATGGTGCAGCCACATATCCGAATATCCCTCGGACTCACGCTGCGCCTCCCCCGGGCTGCGCGTACCTTGATAGTATTTCGCACCCGGCACGAACTCTGCAAGAGAATACTTGGAAAGATCGTGCCCAAGTCCCTGCCAACCAATGCCTACGCGAAAGCAATGCGCAATGACCTTGTGGCGGTGGTGCGTAATCGTAATAAAATGTTTGATAGGATGTGCCATATCAGCGCAAGAAGCCGTTGATGATCTGTTCCTCTGCCTGCTTTTCGGAAAGTCCCAGCGTCATCAGCTTGATCAGCTGCTCGCCCGCGATCTTACCAATGGCAGCCTCGTGGATCAAGGAAGCCTGCACGTGATTTGCCGCCACCTTCGGGATGGCGTCCACGCGTGCGCTGTCCATGATAATGGCGTCGCACTCGGTATGACCCGAGCAGCAGTTATTGCCGTTGATGCAGGAAAGGAAGGTCTGACGCGATTCGTCCTTGGCAACAGATCTGGAAACCACGTGTGCACCGCAGTTCTCACCGTCCAGATCGACCGTAAAGTCGGTCACGGCGGTCTGCTTACCGTGCGTCATGATCTTCTCACCGATGACTAAGGTTGCGCGGTCGGCAAGCTTAGCGCGCGTGACGCGCACGGTGGAGTCCACACCGCCCAGCTGAGCGGATTCGATCTCCATATAGCCACCCTCGGCAATATCGATCTCAGTGGTGGGATTGAGCACCTTTTCACCCGTGCCCTCACCCTGTCCGTAGTGTTTTTCCACGTACTTCAGCTTAGCATTCTTGCCTAAGTGGAAGGCGTGAATACCGTCGTGCGCAGTTTCCTCGTCGCCCGCGTTATGAATACCGCAGCCTGCAACGATCAGCACGTCGGCGTCCTCGCCGATATAAAAATCGTTATAAACAAGATCCTTAAGTCCGGTCTTGGTCAGCAGCACGGGAATATCCACGCGCTCGTTCTTGGTACCGGGCTTGATGATGATATCGATACCGGGCTTGTCCGTCTTGGTCACGATATCAATATTGGCGGTGGTGTGTCTTGCCGCACCCTCACCGTTTGCACGAATATTATACGCGCCCTCGGGCACGATCTCCAGATCCATGATCTCGGCAAGCAAGCTCTTCTGAATGCTGTCAAGTGCCATTACGCTTCACCTCCTACAATGACTCTGCAGGGCTTTTGCGTACCGAACAGTCCGGGCAAAATCTCTTCCTTGGTGCCCTGTGCGCTCACAGCACCCTCGGAAAGCACGATGACGGTATCGGCAATATCCAGGATGCGCTCCTGGTGGGTAATGATCAGAATGCTGCCCTTATTCTTTTCGTACATGCGCTCGAACACGGTGATCAGCGAGCCAAAGCTCCACAGGTCGATACCCGCCTCGGGCTCGTCAAATACGGCAAAGGGGGTATTGCGCGCATTGATCATGGCAATTTCTATTCTCTTGAGCTCACCGCCCGAAAGCGAGCCGTTGACCTCACGGTTGACGTATTCCTTGGCGCAAAGTCCAACCTCGGAAAGGTACGCGCAAGCCTGCGCGACCGAGATGTCCTTGCCTGCCGCGATCGAGATCAGGTCCTTGACCGTGATGCCCTTGAAGCGGACGGGCTGCTGGAAGGCATAGCTGATGCCCAGATTTGCGCGCTCGGTGATACCGAGCTCCGTAACATCCTGCCCCTGGAACAGAATTCTGCCCGAGGTAGGGGTAATGATGCCGGCAATGATCTTGGCAAGGGTGGATTTACCCGAGCCGTTGGGGCCGGTGATGGCGACGAATCTGTCGTCAATGGTCAGATTGACGTCGCGCAGTATATCTGTCGTCTTACCGGTCGACTCGTCGGTCACCGAATAAGACACGTGTTGCAGTTCTAACATAATAGGTCTCCTCGCCACGCTTGTGGCTATTTTTAAGTTTAGTTGTTTCCGTACTTGAAGGTGCGGCGCACTTCGGGCACGCGAGGCAAGCCCTCTGCGGCTGCCATGCGCTCTCTGACCATTTCGGAAAGCTCGTGCGATCTTGTCGCTTTGACCGTCTCCGCGTCAATCACGTCCACAAAATCCACGTAAACACGGGTCTTTCTCCAAGGCGCACGCTGCTTGACCTTGTCGGTATCGGTCACGCGCACGATCACGATGGGAACACCCGCCTTTTTTGCCATCAGGAACACGCCCTCACGGAAAGGCAGCAAGCCCTCGACCTGGCGGTTTCTGGTTCCCTCGGGGAATACGCCGTAGGAAATGGGCAGGGTCTTCATGCGGTCAGCCACCTCGCGAATGGTGGTCAGCGCCTCGCGCGCCTCCTCGCGGTTGATTGCCAAAAAGCCGCCCTTGTGCAAGTATTTGCCTGCAATGGGATAGTTAAAGTTTTCGGGCTTGGACACGAACGCTACGCTGCGACCGCGCAATACGGTCAGCATGGACATAAAGTCATGGTCGGAAAGGTGATTGGAAACCAGCAGGAAATTGCTGTCTGCAGGCACCTTATCCTTACCGCGCACGCGGATCTCAATACGCGCCAGTCGGAAATACAGCGCGATAGTCTCGACGAATACAGCCAAATAAAAGCGGTTGGGCTTTTCCTGCGGCTTGGACTTATCCACAAACAGAGACAGGAAAATAAAGCCCAGCACGTACAAGCCGAAAAAGCCTACGGAATAACCGATCCACAAAACGAGCGGAATCCAGATATCAACGATCGAGGTGACCAGCGTTGCATTCAAAAAAACAGTCAGTACAGAGCAAAGTGCACCCAACGTCAAAAACAGTTCAAGAAGCATGTTTAATCCTCCGATAATTATGGTTTACTTGGCAAGCTCCAAAAGCTCTGCCGTGACCTCGCGGAATTTATCCGCCTGGTTTTGCAGGTGCTCGGAATTTCTCTGCCCTGCCTCTGCTTTGTCAAGCGGCATAGGCTCACCGACCACTACGCGCAATCTCTTGCCAAACAGGAAATTGTAATTGCCGTCAATGGCGATCGGCACCACCTCACTGCCCGCCATGGTAGCAAGCAGCGCAAAGCCGGGACGGAACTTGTCCATCTCGCCCGTTTTGGAAGTATGTCCCTCGGGGAAGATGATCATACTGTTCCCTTCCTTCATCACGCGGATACTTTCCTTGATCCAGCCCGTATCCAAACCGAAACGGTTGACGGGAATGGCGCGGTTATTGGAGAGCACCTGACCGACGACCCAGCTCTTTTCCATCTGATCCTTTGCGGACAGAATATGAATGCGGTATTTCCACAAAAGCACCGCGATCAGAATACCGTCCTTGTGAGAAACGTGGTTGCAGGTAAACACCACGGGCTTGTCAAAGCCCATTTTCTTTCTCTCGGGGTTGGCATAAATGACCTTGGGTCTATAACCGATATATACAAGCAAAACGCAAAGTACTCTGAAAATCAAGCCGCAAATCTTGCCGGCGAAGTTCTCCAAACGCTTCATAACGCCCTTCCTTATCTCAATGCATTAAAATACATTATAGTATTATATCATAGGATCTCCACAATTGCAAGAGTTTTCTTTAATTTCGGTAAATTGATAAACAAAATTCTTTGCGCTACGCCTGTGGGAGCAAAACAGTGCCCAAGTGTTACATGGGTGCCGCAAACAACCGTCGGGGTTTTATGTGAGGAATCCATTTCCGTTCTTTTTGGCAAAACTGCCGCAAAAAGAACCAAAAACGGCGATGAAACGTTTCGCCTCTGCGGAGGCGACGAGGGCTGCGCTCAGGTTGAGTTTTAGATGTTGGACTTCGCAGAAGTCCAGCATCAGGGTGGCGTCAGAAATACTCGAAAGCAAAAAGACATTCACACGCCACCATGCCTTTCTGAAAAA
>JAZNCE010000136.1:0-9666 GCA_045587385.1 Eubacteriales bacterium | reverse complement strand
TGACAAAATGACGGTTTCCCGAGTTGAATAGTCGACCCCTTCCTCCCGTGACGCTACGCTACGGGAGCCCACCTTCTCGCTGCGGCTCGGTCACACTCGCGTTCTGACATGCCACAGGCATGTCATTCATTACGCTCGTGCCGCTTCGCTACCCCGAGGGGACGGCTTTATAACGCGCGTCCTTGGGCTTTTGATATTTGATAAGAAAAACGAATTTATTCCGCCACGGGATCATCGGGCTGCTTTTGCATGGGAATAAAGCTGAGCACGGGCAGAATCAGGAACGACAGATCGGACAGCAAAATCATGCCCGCCAGCGTCAGCCATGCGCCCCACTCGGGCATGAACAGCTTGAAAATACGGAAATAGGAGATGTACATGAGAATGGACATCCATGCGGTCGCCAGCAGCGTGGGAATGAGCAAAACGAACATCAAGATCAATGCCACGGTTGCAACCGCCTCGGGCAGAGCCAGCTCCATTACCACCACGTAAACGCCCATGCAAGCCGTCATCAGTATGACAAATACTGCGAAGACCGCGATGGCGATCATGCCGTGCGCAAACATTTTTTTGTAATACGGCTTTTCGCGCTTGGCTGCCTCATCACCGGCACGCAGCACGGCAACCGCGGGAAAGAGCAACGCCCACGCCCAACGCCAAAAAGGCTGAAATACGCCCAGCTTTTTGCAAATGCGCGCAAGACCAATGGCATTGATGACCGAGGGGATCATAGAGATCAGCATCATGATACCGAAAAATATTATGTAGATCGCAAAAATAATAATAGTAAATAACGTATCACCCGTCATAATCGGTCTCCTTTGAAAAAGAATTTGATGCTTTATTATAGCATATGGGAGCATGGGTGTCAAGTGTTTCCCGATACGTCATGCGCAGGTAGGGCGGGGGCTTGCTCCCGCAGGAAGCATCGGGTAGGGCGGGGGCTTGCTCCCGCAGGAAGCATCGGGTAGGACGGTTTGCTTGATCGGCGGCGGGACGTAAAGCCCCGCCCTACCGGTGGACGGTTTGCTTGATCGGCGGCGGGACGTAAAGCCCCGCCCTACCGGTGGACGGTTTGCTTGATCGGCGGCGGGACGTAAAGTTCCACCCTACGAGCCGTCGAGGACATCGGTCTTTACAAGGCTTCACAACAACATTTCAATTACACTGATAATGATGACTATGGGCAGGTGCGCGAAAATCAATCATCTCGCATGGGCAAAAAGCTGAGCACGGGCAAGATCAAAAATGCAAACTGCGAGAGTGCGAACATGCCGATCAAGGTCAGCCAAGCGCCCCACGCGGGCATGTACAGCTTGAAAATACGAAAATAAGAAATATACAACAAGACCACCAGCCAAACAGAAATCGCGATAGCCCCTATGAGCAGCACGATCATTACCAGCGCGAATAATTTGGTGATGACACTAAGCTGGGGCGTCTCGGTAGAAAAAGCAGTCATGAGCCCAAAGCCCAAAGCAAGTGCCATCAGCAAGGCGAATGCAATGACTGACGTAACGCCTGCCTCGAAATTTTTGCGGCAATCACCCGGTTTGTCCCTTTCGGCAGCAATATCGCCCGCACGCAGAATGGCAAACGCGGGAAAGACAAACGACCACACCCACGACCAAACGGGACGGAACGCGCCCAGCTTATTGCAGATGCGTGCAAGACCGAATGCATGAATCACTGCAGGGATCAGGGAGAGCAGCAGCATCACGGCAAAAAATATTGCGTACATCAGTATCTCGACAATACTCGGATTGGTTTCGCCTAACATAAATAAACTCCTTTGCCAAGAGATTTGATGCTTCATTATAGCATATGGGGTAGCGATTGTCAAGACAAAGCATATAGCAGAAGTATCCTCCCCTGCATAATCATTTTACATTTTCTTTGCAGGAGAGGTCAGCTCTCCCATACTTCTATGTAAAAAAACAAAAAAACTTGATGCGGACATGTTGCAATATTTGTCTTGTTGTGATATACTAAAAATAGTTTTATAGCCGAAGAGAGCCGAGCTTATACGCCCTGCGGCGAGCAACACCGAAACACTTGCAAAGCCTTGCAAGATGCGATAACTCACTTCGACTAAATCCATCAAAATATAGCGTTGAAGGGTGCTGTGCAGTTTTGCGCGAGCAAATATTTCGCAGATGCAAAGAGAAAATGTGAAGCAATATAAGATATTGCGAGCATTTTATCTGCAGCAGGTGCAGATATTTGCCGCTCAAAACCGTATGAGCTCGACTCTCTTCGGCTATCGTCAGGAGGCACACGCTCTGTGAAGCATATAGATGAAATCCTGCCCGCAACCGTCGAAAATCGCCGCGTGTGGGCTCATATTGACCTGGACGCACTCGTCCACAATTACCTCGTTTCAAAAAAATACATACAAGATCAAAGCCCCGACACCCCTGCCGTTGCCGTCATCAAGGCGGACGCATACGGGCACGGTATCGGTCCCTGCGCACGCGCGCTGTACCAAGCCGGCTGCCGCCATTTTGCGGTGGCTTGCGTCGAGGAGGGCATTGCCATCCGCTACGCGCTTGCCGACCTTGTGCGCGAGCGTGCCGAGATACTCATTCTTGGCTACACCTCGCCCGCGCACGCAGAGCTTTTGCACCGCTTTGACATGACGCAAACGCTCTATTCCCCCGATTACGCAAGCGAATTGCACGCCGGGGCAAAGGCAGCGGGCATAAAACTCAACGTGCACGTCAAGGTCGACACAGGCATGCACCGCATCGGCTTTCCCGCCTTTACCCCCGCAGAGGGGCTGGCGACTGCGGATGCCATCTGCGCTATAGAGGACACGTGCGACGCATTTTGCGTGCAAGGGCTTTTCACCCACCTTTCCGACGCGGATTCGGGGAACTTCTGCTACGAGCAATGGCAGCGGTATCTCGCACTCAAAAATGAGCTGGAGGCGCGCGGCAAATGTCCGCCCGTCTGCCACGCCTGCAACAGCCCCGGCTGCATGCGCTACCCCGAAACCTATCTTGGCGGCGTGCGCGTGGGTGCGCTTTTATTCGGCGTAGCTCCCGCTATTTCGCCCCATCTTGACAGAAACCCCGATTGCAATCTTTTTCCTGCCGAGCAATTGCGCCCCGTCATGCGCCTGCAGACGCGCGTGATCCATACACACACGGTCAAGGCAGGCGAGCCCGTGGGCTACGGCGCGCTTTACCGCGCAGACCACGACCGCACCGTTGCCACGCTTTCGGCAGGGTATGCCGACGGCTGGCTGCGTGCTTATGCGGACACCCAAGTCACCGTACACACCAAGGAAGGCGATTTTGCCGCACCTTTGGTGGGCAGGATCTGCATGGATCTTTGCATGGTGGACGTCACGGATATTCCCTGCCGCCCGGGTGATATCGTCACCCTGTTCGGCAACGACGTGCAATCGCTGGCATCCCTTGCCCGCCACGCACACTCGATCGCATACGAGATCCCCTGCCTTGTCACCGCCCGCGTTCCCAGAATTTATCACGACCATGAGTAAAGTACGGAGGATGTTATGAAAAAAACGTTGTCAATTCTTTGCGCCCTGTTTGCGCTGCTTTTATGCCTTGGTGCGCTCGTTGCCTGCGGCGATAAAGCCGAGGTGACCGAAAGCGCAGTCACCGAGGTCAGAATCAATAAAAAAGGCACCGAGATCACCGTCGCTGCCGCACTGACCGAGGCGGATCTGGAAAACTTCAAGAGCTCCGAGATCTATACCCAAAAGCTCTACCTGATGGCACTTGAGCCGGGAGATTCCACCGACTCCGCCAGCGGCAAGCAGCCCGTAGCCGAGGCAGGCATGTCCACCTCGCCCAAATTTACGGTGGATCTGTACGCAGACGGCAACCTGCAGGCACACTCCCGCCTGCATTGCGCCTTTGCGGTCGCGGTATATAACAAAACGCTCAATTCCTACGTGCTGCTGACCTCTCCCGTCTATATCTCCAACGTCTCCGACCTGGCAGAAAATACGCAGCCCTTCCCCACCTCCCCCTCCATTAAGGGTCTGCACACCACCGTCTCCTCGGATGCCGCTTACCTTGGCGTGGCACACACGGTCATCGAGCTTGACCCCTCTGTGCTGATCCTGGGCGGCTACACCGACAGCGCATACGCATACGTGTACGACGGTCAGACCTATTATCTGGACCGCGGCAAGCTGGACCTGTTGGACAAGCAGGTCACCGAAGCTACCGCGCAGGGCAGCGTAGTATATTTCAGACTGCGCATGCATACCGCGCCCGACAAGGCAAACGCGCTGGTCTCTTGCCTGTATGCCGACGGTGCGGCTACCAAGGGTGAGCGCACCTGGGCGATCTGGATGGACGACGACAAGAGTGCCTCTCTCATGGCAGGATTTCTTGACTTTATCACGGCGCGCTATACCGACCCCGCAGGTACGTACGGCTTTTGCGGTGCTATCATCGTGGGCAGAAGCGTCAACGAATCAAGCAGCAACCACAACGCAGGCTCTGTGGAATTCGGCACCTACGTTTCCCGCTATCACGCGCTGGTGCGTCTGGCGCATTCCACGCTGAAGTCGCATTGCCAGAACGGCAGAGTATACGTCTCTGTCAGCAACAATCTGGCAAACACCGACTCTCTTTCCTCCGCAACGGATTGGACCACCAACTACTTCCTTGACCAGTTTGATCTCGAATCCCGCATGGGCGGCGATTTTGACTGGAACGTGGCGATCTCCTCCTATCACTACAAGAGCAGTGATCCCACGTGGTCGGACGAGCATGCCAACGCTCTGACCCTCTCCCCCGCGCACTTCTCCGATTTCATGTGGATCTCGCAGTCCGATCACTATTTCGGCGGACAGCGTCGCCACACCATCATCAGCGACTTTGAGGTCGCTCCGATGGATGATCAGAACAAGCAGGCGGCATCCTATGCATACGCCTACTATAAGGTGCTGGAAAACGGCAACGTGGACGCGCTGATCTACTCCGCGCACACCGACAAGCAAAGCCTGATTGACGGCTCGGGCTTGTGGATGACCGATAAAAACGGTCTTTTGACCGAACGCCGCGCACTCTACAACGTATTTATGACCATTGATACCAAGGACGTCTCCCAGCTTGACGCCGTCGGTATCTCCTCGCTCGTGCCCGGCTGGAGCGCGCTTTACGATGCACAGAAGACTAAGGCTGCCACGCGCCGGTTTGTAACGGGCGACGACGTGACCGAAAAGCCCTCGGGCAAGAACGTCCTGCTCTTTGACTTTACAAACGGCTCGACCGCAGGCTTTACCTCCGACGACCGCGTTTCCTTCTTGGAGCTCTCCAAGGACGAGGCGCTGGGCTGGCCCGTGCTTGGCGCACACCTTGACCGCACGCAGCCCACGGCTTATATGGGCATTTCCAATACCGCGCTGCAGGGCTCGGAGCTCAAGGGCATCAAGACGCTTGCCTTGACCATGTGCGCAGACGTGGATACCGAAGCTCCCGTCAGCATTAAGCTCAGACTTTATAAAGAGGGTGACAAGACGCTCTCGGCAGGCAACGGTGACGTTGTGTACGAGGACGTGACACAGCTGACCCCCAACGCATGGACCACGGTATACTTTGACGTTTCCGAATTCACTGCGCTTGTGGACGGTGATGATCCCATTACGCTGTCGGTGCAGATCCAGGCTCCCGAGCTTGCCGAGAACGGCTCCTGCACGCTGCTTTTGGATCGCGTTGTCGCTTACGGCAAATCCGGCGCAAAATTCTACGAGTGGATCATCATAGTCGTGTCCGTCATCGCCGTGCTGGGCTTGGTGGCAGGACTTGTCTACCTGCTCTACCGCAAATACGGTGCACCCGTGATCATTGCCAATATCTTCTATAACGCATCCAAGGGCAAGATCAAGCTGCGCCGCCATAAAAAGAACGCGAGGTAATCATCATGGGCGCAATATATGAAAACAAAAAAGACGATTTCCATTGCCGAAACGAGCTGCACGGCAGCTACCCCCTGGCGTTTGGTGCGCACCTGCACTATCATTTAGAGCTGATTTATATGGAAGAGGGCTGCACCACCTGCGCGGTGGATACGGGTGAATACACCCTGCAAAGCGGTGACGTGCTGCTTGTATTCCCCAATCAGGTACACCGCTACGACCCCTCGGACAAGGAAAGATACCTGCTCTTTTTTATCAACCCCGATATGATGCCCGAGCTTTCCCGCTCCTTTTCGGGCGTCACTCCCGCAGATCCCATCGTGCACGGCGCAGGCAACGACCCCTACTTGCGCGAGCTGCTCATGAAGCTTTCACGCACGGATCAAATGCCCGCAGACTACCGCGACGCCATCACCAAAGGTTACCTGCTCGCCTTTTTCGGTGAGCTGCTCTCGCGCATGACCTTCAAGGAAAGCGCGCAGACCGATTCCCTGACCCTGCGCTCCATCGTTTCCTACTGCGCGCAGAATTACTCCCGCGAGCTGACCTTAGCGACCTTGGAAGAAGAGCTGCATTTGAGTAAATACTATATTTCTCACCTGTTTGGCAGCAAGATCGGCACCGGCTTTAACGACTATATCAACGCCCTGCGCGTTTCCGAGGCTTGCAGATACCTGCGCAGAACCAATAAGAGTATTACCGAGATCTCGACTCTGGTGGGCTTTGGTACACTGCGCACCTTTAACCGCGCATTCTTTAAGCAGGTAGGCGTTTCCCCCAGCGAATACAGAAAGTCCGCGCCGCGCCCCTCGGAGCCGGATCGCACGCATTTGGAGGTGGCTGAACATGCCTGAGCTGAAGCAAAATAAGCAGAGACGGCTGCTGACTTTTTTGAAAAACCTCGGTATTCTGACCGTGGGTGCGTTTATCTACGCGTTCGGTATTGCCGTATTCCTTGACCCCAACCACTTAGCCCCCGGCGGTGTTTCGGGTATTTCCATCATTCTCAACAGCATCATTCCCATCGGTACGGGTATCTGGATCTTCCTGATCAATATCCCCCTGATGATCCTTGGCTTGATCGTATTCAAATTCGGATTTTTATTGGGCACGCTGTATGCAACCGCGCTTTCCTCCGCCATCATCGAGGTCATTGCGCGCGGCTTCTCGCATCTCATTCCCGATATGCAGGATCACCTGCTGATCGCGGCTGCAGCGGGCGGTGTGCTGGTTGCCCTCGGCATCGGTCTTGTGTTCCGCGGCGGCGGCTCAACGGGCGGCTTTGACATCGTGGTCAAGCTGCTGCGCCGCAAATACCGCCACATGAAAACCGGTATTTTGTATCTGGCTTTGGACGTAACGGTCATTGCCATTTCGGCAGTCGTATTCCACGACGTGCTGGTTGCTATGTACGCCGTTGTAACCGTGTTCACCAACTCCACCGTGCTTGATATGGTGCTGTACGGCAAGGACAACGCCAAAATGGTCTATATCATCACCGATGCGCCCGAGGCGGTTTCCGATAGACTCATGAAAGAGGTCGAGACCGGCGTAACCATGCTGCACGGTGAGGGTGCTTACACCAAAAAGAACAAAAAGGTACTGATGTGCGTGCTGCACAACCAGCAGTATCCGCAGCTGCGCGACATTGTCAAGCAGGAGGACAAAAACGCCTTTTTGATCGTCACCAAGGCAACCGAGATCTTCGGCGAAGGGTATAAGAACCACTACGCGGAAGAATTGTAAACGTCAAAACTTGATTTCAAATAAAACCCGTCGAAAAATCGGCGGGTTTTTATTGTTAAAAAGAGTCAAAGGTCTTAGCCTCTAATTTATTTCCGTCTTATCGTCATAAATTCATTCTATTCGCGCTCTCCCCCCTGCGCTTGGCGCAGGGCAGCGCTGATTATCCCCCCTCCCGGAGGGGGGCTTTGGAGACCGCTTTGCGCTTATTTGTTCTGATTTCTTGACCGATAACGGCAACTATGATTGCGAACATCACACCTTACCGAAAGCCTTATGGATAACTTAAAATGCGGACGAGGCAACTGATATTGCCCCCCTCCGGGAGGGGGGATATTACGCGCTGCCCTGCGCCAAGCGCAGGGGGGAGAGCGCGAATACAATCGGTTTCTGCGCGTTTTGTTCTGTGCAGATTCATAAAAAATTGAGCCTGAACTAACATTTTTGCATCTTAACATCCCTAATTTGCAGGATAGGCAAAATCGCTTGACTTTGCTTTTTTTGCCTTGTATAATGAAATCACAAAAGAGAACGGAGGGATTGCCTTGAAAATCACAATTCACGAGGATCCAAACATCGAGGAAACCGAAATACTGATCAAATGCGCTCAAATGACCGATGAGCTCAGAGATATGATTGCCGGCATGGGGCTTGTCGGACACACCTTTGCAGGAGAGAGGCAAGGGGAAACGTTTTTTATACCGATCAAGGATATCTTCTATTTTGAATCGGTGGACGGTGAGATCTTTTTTTACACCGAAAAGCAAACGTATAAGTCCACGGCAAAGCTTTATCAGATCGAGCAAAGCCTGCAGAATCTGAAATTCGCGCGGATCTCCAAAACGGTCATTGCGAATTTGAGTAAAACACGAAGCATTAAGAATTCCGACAACAGCCGTTTGATCGCAACGCTGACGAATGACGAAAAATTACTTGTTTCCAGGCAGTACGTATCCGAAATCAAGAGAAAGCTGGGGGTGTAAAACATGAGTATTGGGAGAAAATATTGGGATTCTTTTATCAAAATGATGGGACTTTGCGCCATCTTTATTACAATTTTTTCGCTGGCCTTTCCTCAGATCGTACAAATCAAGTACTTTCATCTGATGCTTGCGGTCGCCATCCCTATCCATCTGTTTTCGTTTTTTACGTTTGAGTTAAGACTGTTTTCAAGACATCTGTGGGTTCGACGCTTTATTGCCATCGGCTTTAGCATGCTGACTATGATCATGATGAATCTCGTGTTCAACAGTTTCCGTCCAAGTCGTGAACTTCTCATTGCACTTGGCGTTCTGCTGGCGTTATATATCCCTTTGATGATTTTGATCTATTATATTTCGGACAAGATCGAAAAGCGAAATTTAGAGCTCATCAACCAAAGGCTGGCAGATGAGAACGAAAAATAAAATGAAAACAAAGGCCAAGCAAGGAGGAGCAAGCCCCTCCTCTCTTAACGCAAATTAACCTTTACATAAAAGTTGCCCGCACTTGCGTGCGGGCGCTTTTGTTTTATCACATATCCGTTTCGGGCTGCTCGAAGGTATCTCTGACGCGGAATACCAGCGAAATGCACCAAAGTGCGGCGAGTGCTACTGCCACGTACACGATTCTGGAAAGCACCGCGCCCTGTCCGCCAAACAGCCATGCGACCGCATCAAAGCCAAACAGTCCGACGCTGCCCCAGTTCAGACCGCCAATGGCAGCCACGATCAAAGCAATTCTGTCAACGATAGGCATCATATAATTTTATCTCCTATTGTATATTTGGATTGTAGCCGTACGGGAGTCGAACCAAGTTGGTTTTGACGGGCAGATTTTCCCCATCCCTGCAGCGTTTCCCTTGGATATACTGCCTGTATGCCCTGCGGGAAAAGCTTTTGGGATAGAAAAAATCTGCTTCGTCAAAACTGCTCGCACCCGAGGGCGAATGCATTTTTGATGGATTTTAGTGCGATTTTGCGAAGCAAGATACAAATCTTGCGAGTAAAAGCACGCCGAAAGATGCGAAAATGAATCGC
>JAZNCE010000135.1:0-2452 GCA_045587385.1 Eubacteriales bacterium | reverse complement strand
GGGCGTAATACAATTTGGAGGTATATCCACATGAGCTTTGTTGGCGAACAGATAAAGAAGTACCGCAATATTAAAGGTATGACCCAGCAGGATATTGCTGATGCTCTTGGCGAGAGCTCGGGCAGAGTTATTTATAACTGGGAGAAGGGCATCGGTCGCCCTGATTGCGATAAATTGGCAAAGCTTTGCGACCTGCTCGGCGTATCCGCTGACGAGCTGATCGGTTGAAGTCCATGGCGCAACGCCCTACTGCTACCGAGTGGACAACGCTACAAAAATACCGCGCCCTTGACGAGCACGGTAAAGAGGTTGTTGATTATTTGATCGACAGCGAATACAAGCGTGTAAGACTCTCTATGAAGAAGCCCAAGCCTCGTATGCTGAAGATTGATTGGTTCACGCTCCCTGCATCTGCAGGCACGGGTAATATTCTTGACAGCGAGCTGGCAGAGGAGCTTCTCGTTCCCGAGAGTGCAGAAGCAGAACAGGCTGACTTTGTTATTTCTGTTGGCGGTGACAGTATGGAGCCTACCTATCACGACGGAGATAAGGTCTTTGTTGAAAAGTGCGATGCCGTAGATGTTGGCGAGGTTGGTATCTTTGTTGTCAATGGTGACGTATACATCAAGGAGCTTGGCAACAAGTGCTTGACCTCGCATAATGAAAAATATAAGCCTATTCGCGTCGGAGAGAACGATAGTGTTTACTGTTGCGGCAGGGTTATTGGAATTGTGGAATAAAATTTAAAAGGTGGCACAAATGAACTTAACATTTGTGCCACCTTTTATTGTTGCAATAGAATGATACAGATATAGTTAAAGCAACCCACACTCCAAATACACACTTTGGGGATCGGGGTCTTTATACCCTTGCTCACTCCACGGAAACTTGATCTCGTAAATCTCCGTTTTGAAGCTGATGCTTGGAAGTTTATCCATAATCGGTCTTGCAAAGTGGCTGTCGGACAAACCAATTACAAACATACCATAATCCTTGGAGATCTCTCGTTTGATCTCGTTAAGAAAAATGCGGTAATTGTCTGCGTTATCATCTTTACTTAGAAAGAATGCAAGCATTGGAAAATCAAGAGGCTCGTTCCCTTTTGGCAACTTGATGTACCGCAAAGCAGAAAGCATAGGATTGAAAATGCGAGCAAGCTTCATCACTCCGCCGTATCGCTTAACAATATATTGCTTGTACTCCGTTTGTTTCCAAAGCGCTGCGGTTGCAATGATATTCTCTCCATCGAGAAGCAAATAAAAATCACTAATATGAAGGTTGTAGAAATCATTAAGAGAGTTTACAACGGGAAACATATCCTTTCTTTTCCCTTCAGTATTCAGAAAATTCAGCAACGTCGACGTGTCGCTCTCTGTTGCTCTGCGAAAAGTAAAGGTGTGCTTCGGCACTTTTATTTTCACCTTCGGATTTATGATGTAGGTTTTATATCCCGAAATCGGTTTCATCGAAAGAAGGCGACGGCTTTTTTCAAACATTCTCCGAGCATCAGTGTTTTCTGCTACTACAGAACAGTAATAAAAGTCAACGTCACTTTGCTGAAGGTCTTTGATAAACCTTGCGCCAAAGCCTACGCCACCCTCATATTCCGCGTCCTTTTTGAGTCCGCATACGTATGCTGCGCGGCACATCTCACCGCCGATATAGACCTCTCGCACAAGCTCGGCACAGGTGCCGATAGCGCGGTCACCGTCACGCGAAATGAATACACGCGCATCTTTTGCATCCTTCATATAGGACTCGTAAGCATCGGGGCGCCGTGTGTAGATGAGCTCAATACTGCCCTTGGCTGCCGAGCTTTCAAGAATACGTAGTATTTCTTTTCCGTCAGCCGGAGTTGCCTGATATTTTGACTCGCTCATTTTTTCTTTTCCTCAAGGTTTTCGCCAATGGGAATACCGGCACGCTGATCTACTTCAAAGTGGAACAGAATATTGATAAACCAATACGCAAGATTGATCATAAATCGATGTGTGCGTTTGAACATGGTTCTGCCTCGCTTAAAGATAGAACCGAAGCGGAAGAATTTTCTCTTGTACTCCTTGCAGAAGGTACGAAGTGACTCGGGAGTTAACTGCTTAGGGGTGAAAGTGATCGTACCGAACGTGTATCCGCTTTGTAACCACCAGCTTTCCGAAATCAAACGGTTGTCTGCCTTGAAAGCATCGTATGTTTTGGTGTTGGGGAAAATGAGAAGGTGATTAAATGCGACCACAAAGAACTGGTGCTTCTCACAGAACGCAAGAGTAGCTTTGAAAGTATCCTCGTTATCAGAATCAAATCCAAATACAAAGCTGGCATAAATGCCGATACCAACATCGTGAATCTTTTGAATCAAAGCATCTCGCTCACCAAGACGCTCCGTCCAGCCTTTATTCATCTGCTTCAGGTTATCACTCTCAATAGATTCAAAGCCAATCAGTACCATCTCGCA
>JAZNCE010000134.1:0-15720 GCA_045587385.1 Eubacteriales bacterium | reverse complement strand
GCAAAGAAAGCGGCCAAGACGACCAAGGAATAAACAACACCACGGGCGCACCGGATGGGGGGCGCCGTTACTTTTTATTTGATTACTTGCCAAGCTTTTGTCTGCGAATATCGGTTCCCTTGAAGGGCATGACCGTGAAATTGCCAAGCACGCGGCTGGTAATGCGATCCCAGTAACGCTTGCGGAACTCTTCGGTCTCCAGATTCGTGCTCAAAATCACGGGCAGGTGTCTGTTCAGACGGGTATTGAGCAGCCCGTACAGGCAGGAGGTGGTGAACTGATTGGTCAGCTCGGTGCCAAGGTCGTCAATGATCAACAGATCGCAATCGGTGTATCTTGACAGACCCCCACCCGTGGGCGTGCCTGTGCTGTTGCCAAAGCGTTGCGCCTCGTAATCCGCAAACATATCCACGCAGCTGACGTACACCACGTCCCAACCGCCTTCGATGACCTCGCGGGCAATCGCGGTGGACAGGTGCGTTTTGCCAAGTCCCGTACCGCCAAACATGGCAAGATTATCGCTCTTGGCAGGGTGGAAGGTTGCCGCGTACTGCTTGGCACGCTCCAGATTGCTTTGCATCAAGAGGTGCGTCATGCGGTCGCTCTTGTAATAGTCGAGCGAGAAATTGGCAAAGCTTTGCGTCTGCATCAGCGTGCCGATGCCGCTGGACTCATAGCCCGCAAAAATCAGCTTTTTGCGCATGCAGTCGCACATCTTGTAATCCACGTATCCTGTGTCGCCGCACGTCCGGCACTCATAATGCGCTGCGGTATAATCGGCAGGAAAACCGTTCTTGACCAGCACTGCAGCTCTTCTCTGCTCCAGCGCGACCGACTCGGCTTCAAGCTGCGCCATGGCAGCCTCATAGTCCTCGTTTTTGAGTGCCGCCTGCATGATGCGCAAGCCCATATCGGACAAAAGCGCATCGATCTCTTTTACCTCGGGGAGAATGGCGTGGATCTCTTCTCTTCTCTTACTTGCCGCCTCTTGCACCTGCAGGTACTTACGGCTGTATTCCTCGCGGATCTTGCGGAAATTATCCTGATTATAACCCATGCACTCACTCCTCCTTCATAATTTTTTCGTAATTGTCGCCAAGGCTCTTTCGCATGGCGGCATCAAAGAAATCATCGGTATCAAAGCTGCCTGCTGCTTGCTCCGCCTTGCCCTTGCCTGCCGCCTTGCCCTTGGTCTTGGCAGATTCGCTCGCCTGCTTATCGGCTTGTACGTCGGCAGGAGTCTTGATCCCCTCCTTGTGCCAACGCGCAAGAATCGAGTTGACGTACGGCACGCTGACGTCGGTTGAAGCGTCGGCACCGGTTTCAAATGCCAGTGTGATCATCTCCATATCATACTGATAGGTATGTACCCAATCGGAAAACGCCTTTTTTTCCTTAGCACTCAATGCACGCGAGCCAAGCCCGAACAGCTTGCGCAGCTTGCTCTCCACAGACTGCAGCTGCTTTTGGCGCACCAGCTCCTCCTGCAAGGCTTCTACGGTGACGATCTCACGGTCAAAAAAGGCAATTGCCAGCTTTTCAAAGCCTCTGACCGAAGGGCGCACGCTGTTATCCTTGCTCCACGCACAATAATGCGTAGCCAAAATCAGCACGTACTCGCAGGAAAGCCCCAAATAATCGGTCAATCCCAGCACGGAATTGATCTCGTGCGTGGCAAAGATCTTGCCAAACAAATTCTGACACTCGGTCAGAAGCTCCGCGATCTCAGCCCGCTGCTCAAGCAAATCTCCCAGCTCGGCAGTGGTATACTTGGGCAGGTCGTCGCTCTTTTTCAAGAGCGCCTGACCGCTCTGCGCCGGCGCTTTTTGCGCTGCCTCTTGTACGGTCACGGTCTTGGGAGCAAGCTCTTCTGCCCGACTCTCGGTCTTGGGCTGCACGACGGTCTTTTTCTTTTTGCCTTCACTGATCGAAAGCACACCCGCACCGCGCCAGAATGCCACGGCGGAGCGCACCTCGTCCTGTGTGCAGCCTGCCGCCTCTGCCACGGCACCAACACCGTCCTCTTGCCCATAGCGCGCGCAAAGCGCGGCATCGGACAGCAGCGTCAGCAGCACCAAAATGTCGCTTTTTTCGGCATTATGTGCCACGCGGACCGCTTTTGCAGGCAGCACCACCACACCCTTGCCGTATTCTATCTCCATTGCCATGCCTTAGCCCTCACCGTCAGGCTTTGCCTTGGCTGCCTCTTGCTTTTCCTGCATTTTGCGGCAGATCTCGTAATTGAGGATCATGAGCGAGTCACCAAGGTGCACGTTTTCGATCACGATATCGTCTCTGCTGTAATCCAGCTCAACGCCCATATAGTTCCAAAGGCCCTTGACGCCGCACTTGACCAAACGCTCTGCCACGGCAGGTACGTTCTCCTTGGGAAGCGTCAGCACCGCGATATCTACCTGATTTTCCGCGCAAAACTGCTCCAGCTTATCCAGCGAATAGATCCTGACGCCTGCGATTTCGATACCCTCCATACCGGGATCGGCATCAAACATACCGAGAATATCCACACCGCGCTTTTCAAACATGGACAGATGCACCAGCGCACGGCCAAGATCGCCCGCACCGATGATAATGGCATGGAAGCCCGCACCTACACCCAGAATTTCGCTGATGCAGGTGAACAGATAATGTACGTTATAGCCGTAGCCCTGCTGACCGAAGCCGCCAAAGCAATTGAGATCCTGACGGATCTGCGAGGCGGTCACGTTCATGCGTGCGGACAGCTCGCTTGAGCTGATACGGGTAATGCCCTGCGTCAAAAGCTCACGCAGATAGCGATAATAGCGCGGCAATCTGCGCACGACGGCGGGAGAAATATAGGGTTTCGTTTCGTGCTCCTTGTGCGTTTCCGAGCACTCAATTTGTTGCTTTTCCAGTTCTTCGTATGCCAAAATACCTACCTCCAAGCAGTCTTTTTTGTGAAAAACGACGGCAAATTCTCCCGTTAAAATTTTGACTTTCCGACACGCATCCGCCAAAGAAAAAGTTTTCAACAGCCCCAAAACTGCATAAAGTTTTCCACAGTTTCCACAGGGTTATCCACAGTTTCGCTTGCACCGTCGACAAAATTCGGGGTTTTTCCGCATTTTTCCATGCATAAAATCTTGTATAATTCAGTTTTCCACTATGTTTTCCACAGCCTGTTGAAAACTCTTGTAGAAAACTACGTCGGTTAATTTTTCATAAAAAGCGCACACATTTTCGTCTTTTTGACGAAAATGATTTATTTTCCAAAAAGGGGTTGACAAAATTAGTCGTATGCGCTTGCGTTGAGATCAGTCCCCGCTCTTTCACCATTCATAAATGCAAAGTAACCGGCAGCTGCAACCATGGCTCCGTTATCCCCACAGAGTGAGATGGGAGGCACGGCAAGCGTCACCTTATGCTGATCGCACAGCTCCTGCAAAGCACGTCTGAGATGCGAATTTGCCGCCACGCCGCCTGCCAGCACCAGCACGGGTGTACCCGTCTTTGCAAGCACCTTTTCGGTCTGCTTGACAATACCCTTGACGATGGTTGCCGTGTAGCTTGCCGCCATGTCGGCAGCGTTGATCTCCTCGCCGCGCTGACGCGCACCGTTGATGAGATTAAGGGCTGCGGTCTTGATGCCCGAGAACGAAAAATCGGGGCTATCCCCTGCCAACGCGGGAGAAGGCAGAGAAAACGCCTTGGGATCGCCCTCGTACGCCAGCTTGTCCAGCGCAGCACCGCCGGGATACGGCATGCCGATCACGCGTCCCACCTTATCAAACGACTCGCCCGCAGCATCGTCGCGCGTACCGCCGATCTCGGTATACTCGGTATCGGTATCCACCCTGTAAAACTGCGTGTGACCGCCCGAAACGACAAGCGCGACAAACGGAGCCTTGAGCCCCTGATGCGCCAGATACGCCGCGCCTACGTGCGCGTGAATATGATTGACCGCCACAAGCGGAATATTGTTTGCAAATGCAAAGGATTTGGCAAAGTTGACGCCCACCAGCAAAGCGCCGATCAAACCGGGATTTGCCGTAACAGCCACGCAATCCAGATCCTTAACCGTAATGCCTGCGGTATCAAGTGCCTCTTTGGTAATGCGCGAGACCGCCTCCACGTGTGCGCGACTTGCAATCTCGGGCACGACGCCGCCATACAGACGGTGCACGTCCACCTGTGACGCTACAATATTTGCCTTGATCGTTAAATTTCCTGCCTCGTCCGCATGCACGATGGCTGCAGACGTTTCATCGCAGGAGCTTTCCATTCCGAAAATGTACATACTATCTCCAAAAAATCTGGTGTCTTAAAGATACGCTGTCATGATCACGCCGTCCTCGGTGGGCTTGGAATAAAACCCGGGACGCGTGGCAATGGCGCGAAATCCCATCCCGCGGTACAGTGCCTGCGCAGCCTCGTTGGATTTGCGCACCTCTAAGGTGACCTCCTCAAATCGCTCGTCCATAGCGATCTTGAGCAGCGCACCCACAATCGCGCGTCCGATGCCGCGACGGCGGTAATCGGGATGCACGGCAATATTGGTGATCTGCCCTTGATCCACCACGCACAGCATGCCGCCGTACGCAATCACCTTGCCGTCCTCAATATATACCACGCCCGTGCCGATGCCCTCTCGCGTCAAAAGCTCCAGACTCTGCGCGCTCCAAGGTGCGGAAAAGCACAGCTTTTCCAAAGCAGCCACCTCGGGAATATGTTCAGCGGTCATGGGCTTTGTATAAATTCTCTTTTTCTTTGCGTTCTGTTCCATCATTGTACGTAAGTGTGCACCACGTCCCCTGCGGGAACGCATCTGCCATCATCTCTGTTGTAAATAAAATACTTTCCGTAATTGGTTCCTACCTCGTTGCCGTTCTCGTCCGTCGTATACACGATCACGTCACTTGTGTACTCCAGGTACACAAGGCGATAATATAAGAAGGGATATGCGTCGGATGCAAAGCGCAGACGCAAATTCTGCTCTGCCGTTTTGCTCGGATAGGGAATGCTCTCCCCCTCCAGATACACCTTCAGGATGGCTGCCACGTCTTCTGCCTTGGTGATATTGGCAAAGGCATGAATGCTCTCTCCCTCACGGCAAACGTAAATGTGGCTGGTTTCAAACTCGCCAAGCTCAGGCAGCTTGACGCCCTCGCGATACAACACGTCACCGTCTGCAGTGGTCACCCACTCGCCCTCGGGTGCGTTCGCGATCTGATACAGATCAAATTCGCCAATGCCCGCAATCAGCTTGCCAAAGGTCTTATCGGTCTTATAGGAAACAGGCTCGTAGGCAGAGGACGCACGCAAATAGGCGTTGCCCTTTTTATCGGTATAGCTGTTATCCTCACCGTTATATTGGATCTTCGTGCCGCAGGAGCAAAGGCTGAGTGCCATGAGCAATGCAATCAGCGCAAGTACAATTCTTTTGATCTTCATATAAGTCCCCTTATCAATATCCAAACTGACCGCTCAAAGAGTCATCGTTGTCGATCCACTCGCCCACCTCGATGATGCGGAATTCATCCTTGGTGTCGCGGATGATGACGCGTGCAATGCCCGCGTTGATGACCATGCGCTTGCACATCATGCAAGAGCAGGTGCCGCCCACGATAGAGCCATCCTTGGGATCTACGCAAGCCATGTACAAATCCGCGCCAAGCATCTGCTCGCGGGACGCTGCAATAATAGCATTCGCCTCACCGTGCACCGAGCGGCAAAGCTCGTATCTCTCACCGCGCGGGATCTGCAAATGCTCTCTCATGCAGTAGGAAATATCCGAGCAGTTCTTTCTGCCTCTGGGCGAGCCGTTGTAGCCCGTAGATACAATGACGTCGTTCTTGACGATGATCGAGCCGTATTTCTTGCGCAAGCAGGTGCTGCGCTCGGCAACCGTTTGTGCGATGTCCAAATAATAATTGTGCTTGGATACTCTTTCCATATGTAACTCCTTTTGGGAAAGCCGTATGGCAACACTCCCCCAAGATATAATCATTCATTTTATTATATCAAATATCATGCCAAAAATCAAGGCTTTGACGACAAATTCATACATTATCCATATAAAAAACTTGGACGGACCATGGCGTGATACTCTTCACGGAGTATCACGCCAGTTCTATTCGCCTGCGGCGAGTTCTATTGCTGCGCAGTGATATTCGGCTGTCGCCGAGTGAATATTTCGCCGAAGGCGAAATTCCGCTTCGCAAGTTTTAAGGCGAATAGAATATCACTGGAAGGCATAGCCGAACAATATCACTGCCCGAAGGGCAATATCACTCTTTGCGTAGCAAAGAATATCACTCACATATAAAGCAGAGAAGAGAGAGCTTCACGGAAATTTGTTTCCGCGTTACTCTCTCTTCTGTTTTTATCGCCAGTTTCGCATTTGTTTAACAAATGCCTCTGGATATGCCCATACCCTTATTTTATTTCTCCGATAAGGACATCACCCAATCGGTCCGTCCAAGTTTTATCAGCCCTCCAGCTGTCTGCCGAGAAAGCTTGCCGCGGTCTGCACCAGCTTGCACTCCACGTCAATGTGCAGCTCGCCCACGCGCTCCTGCGTTTTGTCCGCAACCGACACCACGCAGCCCACGATATCACCCTCGCTGATGATGGGCATGGCACAGCTGACGTAATGTGCAGTCTCCTGCGAGATTACGGGATGCTTTTCCTCACCCTCGCGCCACAAATACAAGCTTCTTCCTTCAATAATGCTCTCCAATTCCTCGGAAAGCGACTTATCCGCATACTCCTTGCGCGATACGCCCGCAGTTGCAATGACCGCATCGCGATCACAGATCACCACGCCAAAGCCGCAGATCTTGTGCAGCGTCTCCGCATACTGCCCCGCAAAGGAGGCAAGCTCACCAATAGGCGAATACTTCTTAAAAATTACCTCGCCCTCGCGATCAGTAAATATTTCCAGCGGATCACCGCCACTGATAACATTGACACTAAAAACCTTGTCGAGCTGGTTTTTAGCCGACTGAACTGCCACAGAATGGTATTTATCTGCGACTTTTTCGATATCCTTAGTGTCCTCGTTAAAATTTGCGGCATCCTCACTTTGTTGATCGTCATCGCACCGCAGGAGTGCATCCACGTCACTGCGAAGCTTAATATCGATGCGGTTCTCGTAGACGATAATTCTGTCAACGATCAGACTGATGTCACGCTTGTCCAGCTTCTCTTTACTCAACAGATCGCGGAAGATTTCCAGCACCGCTTTGGCGTGACGGTTGGCACGAATGATCGTGTTTCTCGTATCCGCTGTCATTGCGATCTGATTTTCAAGTCCGTGGATCCTGTTGGCTGTTTCCTCAATCAGCCCATCATACATTTCCATAATCACATCCTCGTTGCCCTTGGCACGTGCCAAGTCACGAGTCTTCTGACGCATCAGAATCTTCAAGGCTTCTTTTTCGTCCTCGATCAGCTTTGCCAATTCCTCCGCGGCATCCATGCTGTCCTGCACGGCACTCGGCTCATAGCTGACCTCTGCTTCCAAGCGTTTCAGCATCATCTCGGAGGTTTCGCACAGCCTTGCCACATATCGCTTCAGCTCTCGGTCGAGAACGTCCACGCGAATGTGATGCGTTGTACAGCCTGCTTTTCCTCTTGCGTGATAGGTGCCGCAGATATAAGCATCGGCAAGGTCGGGACGGCTTCGGGAGAACATGGGCGATCCGCAGTCACCGCAGAAGAGGTAACCGGAGTAGTTGTTCTCGTATTTCTTTTGCCCACGGTAATGTGAGGTGCTTCGCTTTTTCAAAAGCTCTTGCGTGATAGCAAAGGTTCGGTAATCGATGATTGCCTCATGGTGATTTTCGAACACGATGTGCTGTGTCGGGTCAAGCTCTATATCATCACCGTTTATCTTTTTGCGCTTGTATTTATGCTGTCGGAGCGTGCCGATATAGAAGTCGTTACACAGTATTTCCGAGATGGTTACGACGCTCCACGCTTCCTTCACCTTGCCTTTATATTCATCGCCTTGCGCTTCCTTACGCGCTTTTTCTCGCATGCGTGGGGTTGGGATATGCTCATCCGTCAGATGATTGGCAATTCTTTTGTATCCCCAGCCGTCGATATAATATGCAAATATTCTTCTGACGATCTCTGCAGAAGGCTCGTCCACCTCGAACGTCATTTTCTTTGTGTTTGTTATCACGTAGCCGAACGGCACGGAGCAGATCCACTCTCCCCTTGATTGGCGAGATGCAATCACGTCGGATACCTTACGGCTCGTATCGGTTACAGGCATCTCGTTGACGAAGAAGTATAGCTTGATCTTCATCCAATCGTCAATGTGATCCTGATAATAATCTACGCCGTCACCAATGGCGATGATGCGGACGTCGTGTTCGGAAAGCTCCTCAAATTCAGCAAGTCCTTTACCTGTTCTTCGTGAGAAACGGCTCAGATCCTTGACGATAAGTATATCGTATTCATGATTGACCAGCTTCTCTCGCATACGCATATAGTCGGTACGCTGTTCGAAGGTGTAACCGGATTTATCACGGTCTTCATAGTAATCCACCGAGCTGGTTGGGAAATGCAGACGGCAGTATTCACCTATGATTGCCTTTTGGTTCTCGATACTTGTGTTTTCACGGTCAAGCTCAAGGTCTACCGAAATTCTGGTATAAGCGGCAATCTTGAATTTTTCAACCATATTGATACAATCTCCTTTCTTTGTTTATGACAACATTGTACCATAAATTATGCTCGGTGTCAATGTCAATTCTGTAAAGACATATATTGTTATCAATTCTATCGAAGGCTTATTTGAAATTAAGGCTCTGAAAATCGGGTGCTTATTTCAAAAAACAGCGGTTTCTTGAAATAAACCAGCCTTTTCTTTCACTTTTTTCAAAAAAATGATTTGATTCCATTTTACGTCTTGATATTTTCACAAATTTATGATAAAATAATATAATAAGAATTTTGACTCACGGAGGTGAGAAGATGCTGAAGATCTTTTTTGGCGATATGCCCAAAGCTATCTATAATACGGAAGTTTATTTCAAAAATAAATATAAAGAGAGTTGGCTGCTTGATTCCACAACACAGGAAATGATCAAAAGCATTGACAATTCCACGGTGGTCAGCGATAAGGTTATAGACAGTCCTTATCTTGGTATGATCCCCCCTACCAGTCTTTCCGGCGGAGTTAAGACCTTGATTTTGATCAAGAACGAACCGAAAACTGTTTTCAATGCCTCTACCTGTGGCGACAACTGTGCCAAATGGTTGCTTGAACTCGCAAGGGATCAAGACATTACCGTTAATCTGAATCACATTATGGATTTTGGCGAAGATTTTGAGGTTCACGTCCTTAACGAGAAGAAAACCGTAAACAACATGCGCAATCTGATTCTTATCGCAGGAAAATACGTTTAAGAGGTGAGTGCATGATAGGAAAGCATAATGTTAGAGTTGGCAATCAAAAGGTACAGTTCAATTTTGATCTGCTGAGAAACATCACAGTAGTTCGCGGTGATAGCGCTACGGGAAAAACAACACTGATCGGCTTACTCTCCGACTACGAAGCTCTTGGAAAGCATAGCGGAGTAACCGTTAAATGCGACAAGCCCTGCCGTGTGCTTACGGGAACCGATTGGCAGATTCGGCTTGATAACATCAAAGACAGTATCGTATTTATAGACGAAGGAAATAAATTTATCAAGAGCGAGGACTTTGCACGAACCGTTCGCAATTCGGATAACTATTACGTTATCATCACAAGGGAAAATCTTTATAATCTTCCATATAGCGTAGAGGAAATATACGAAATGCGCCCTTACCGTCACAGCATGAAGTTCGGCAAGGTCTATAACGGCACACGCAGATTTTATTCCGATATACCTATACGGAATCGAAACATTACTGACGCGGATACCCTTATTACAGAGGACTCTAATTCCGGATACGAGTTTTTCCTCCATGTTGCTGACGAAAAAGGCATACGCTGCATATCTGCGCACGGAAAAAGTAAAATATTCAGCACCTTGGCTGATACAAATCGGAAAGTAATCGTGGTTGCGGATGGCGCTGCATTCGGCAGTGAGATCGACCGTATCTACAAGCTTCAGACGACAAATCCAGGAAAGATCACTCTGTATCTCCCCGAATCGTTTGAATGGTTGATCTTGAAATCGAACGTGTTGAGAATGCAAGACATTCGGGAAATATTGGATGCCCCCGAAAATTATATTGATTCCTCTGTTTATTTCAGCTGGGAACAATACTTTACCGAGCTTCTTTCTGATAGAACGAACGGAACGTATATGCAATATACAAAAGCACACCTTGCACCATTTTATTTACAAAACGAAAATGTTAAAAAAATACTCGACGAAATTGAATCATAATTTTTATTAAGGGCAGAAGGCTTACGCCTTCTGCCCGACGCGCCCAGCCTCTGCCACCTGTTCGGCGGCAAGCTCGGCTTTGATCTGAAGCTCTAAATTGTGACGAAGAAGCAGGACGGTGTCCGAGAACAGATCTCGCTCGCCCGATTCAAATACCGACACAAAATATTTCTTCTCCTTAAACTGCCCCAAGCACGGCTCAAGCGATTTGCGGAAATTCTCATCCCGCGCCTCGCTTCGAGTGAGCCATATGTCAACAGTTTTTTTGTCGTGATGAACGTTCATCTCCATATGACTCACCCCATTCAATAATTATTTTGTTTTTCTTGCGTGAACGCGCCCGTCGTTTTTCTCTGCGGTCTTGCTGATTGCAGAAAGAATAAAGTCAAACAATTCCTCCCTTTAAGGCAAAATTTACCCGAGCCTGAGGCTATGTTTATCTGTGCCTCATGACCGTCTGTTAGGTATCGCCTTGTAAGTTTAGCCCGAAGGCTATGTATGCAAGACCCCTATAGCCGAAGAGAGTCGAGCTCACACGGTTTTGAGCGGCAAATATCTGCACCTGCTACAGAGAAAATACTCGCAATATCTTATATTGCTTCGCATTTTCTCTTTGCATCTGCGAAATATTTGCTCGCGCAAAACTGCGCAGCACCCTCCGGCGTTGTATTTTTTGATGGATTTTGTCAAAGCTAGGCGAAGCAAGATACGCATCTTGCAAGACGAGATTTGGCGAAAGACGCGAAAAATACTCGCCGCAGTGCGTATGAGTTCGGCTCTCTTCGGCTATAGGAACTATATCCCAAAACGGTCAAGTTTTAACCCAAGGCATGCCTACCTTCAAAGCCCCCCTCCAGGGAGTTGCCTGCAAGCAGGCTCACGCAACCTGCGGTGGCGTGTGGGGGGAAGGCTGGCGCAGGCTTGTTCCAAGCGCAGGGGGGAGAGCGCGAATCCGAACGGTTTCTGCGCGTAATAACCACATAGCAAAAAGCAGAAGCCATCAAAGACTTCTGCTTTCGCTTTATTCACCTCTAATTTGTCGCCCCATCGAGAGCATTTTTTATTCGGTTTTGACACCAATCAGCCCAAGGCAGGCAAGCAGGAGTGCACAGCTGCCCCAAATGGCGTACGTCCCAAGCCCTTGCACAAACAAATTGCCGATCACGGCACCGATCGTGAAAAACAGAATGGTTACCGCGAAAAACACGGCGTTTTTGCGATGCACCTTGTCTTTGCCAAAGGCAAAATCCATGGCATTATGTACCATGCTGCGCAAATTTCCGATGCACATGGTGGTCGCGGCACGTCTGCCCATAAACTCGCCAAAGCATTCCAGCTGCATGCCGCAGGCAAGCGAGATCATGGCATTGGCGATCACGTTTGCGCTTTGCGGCATGAACGCCACCGCAAACAGCACAAATATTTCACCGCCCACCACCAGAAGCTTTGCCGTGCGCACGTGCTTGCCCGCCAAGCGGCAGATCAGATACGCCAGCATAATGCCCAACACAAAGGCAAGGATGGGGCAAAAATAGCGGAAGCAGACCGCAAAATTACCCGTGGACAAATTCACGCCCAAAAGCAGAATATTGCCCGTTTGCGCATTGGCAAACACCTGCTCGCGGAACAGGTAAGAATAGGCATCCATGCACCCGCCCGACATGGCAAGCAGCAGCCAAAGTACCAAAGGGGCTGCTTTTTTGATTGTATCTTTCAAAGAGATCACCTCATCAGTAGTATTTATCGATCAGCTTCTCTGCCAAACGCTCGGTCAAGCCAAGCTCGGCATACAGCGTCAGTACCGTATAGCGGTCGCGCACGGTATGTGCCTTGGCAAGCATCTGCCGCATTTGCTCGCGCGTGACGCCAATATCACGAAAACGCACGGGACAGCCCACGCCCGCAAGCAGCCGGCGCACGTCATCGGGCGAGGGTAAGGTATCCGCCAATGCCCATACCTTTTGGTATGCGCGGCACGGCACCTTTGCCATGGAGAGATGATGATACAGCTCCAGCGAGATCATGGTACCAAGCCCGACCTTGACACCGTGCGCGGGAATGGGCAGCCCGCGGCGGGCAAAATCCATTTCCAAAAAGTGCGACTGATGGTGCTCGCTGCCGCTTGCAGGGCGCGAATTGCCGCACATTGCCATGGAAAGCCCTGCCTTCAAGAGTGCGGAGGTCAGCTTTTCGACAGCCTCGCTCTCGTTGCGCACAAGCCCCTCGTAGGCATCCATACACGCTTCCCTTGCCTGCTCCATCATGGCGTACGCCTCTCTGTGAATGGGCTCTCCGTTGAGGATATGCGAAAGCTGCCAATCGGCAAGGCAGGTATATTTGCCCACGATGTCACCAAAGCCCGCTGCCGTCATCTCGCGCGGTGCGGTGCGGATGACGTCGGCATCCACCAGCACGTGCGCAGGAGGATTGACGGTGTCTGTCACCTTAAAGCCCTCGCGCATGAGTGCTGCGCCCGCAGAGCAATAGCCGTCCATGCTGGCAGCCGTGGGCAGCACGCCCGACGGAATTCCCGCGCGTGTGGCAACCGATTTTGCCATGTCGTTGAGCGTACCGCTGCCCACGGCAAGCACGTACTCTGCTGCGTTTGCCGCCATTTGCGCCTTGGCACACTTGTCCTCGGTGGGCAACAGCTGCTCGTCGGGGTAAGGCACGTTGGCAATCAGACAGCCCGCGCCCTTGAGCATCTCGCGGATCTCCTCTGCATAGGGGGCGGTGTTGACGTCGTACAAGATCGCCACGCGCTTACCCGCTACCGCCGCAAGAAACGGCGCAAAGCCTCCTTCTTGTTTGTATAAAATCTCAATACTCATAACTCAAATCCTTTCAAAGGGCTGCGCGGGGTCGCCCGTCGCGCGCCAGAGCGTCACGTACGTATACTGTCCGCGCTGTGCGTCACACCCTTGCTCGGAGAAATAATAGCGTCCGTCACCCAAAGCGCACATGCCGGTCGAGCCGTAGGGAAAACGATTCTGCCCTGCAAGCGTCAGGACGGCGATTTTTTCGCCGTACGCTGCGTGAACGCCCTCCCCGGGTGCAACGCTACCGTCAATGACGAACATGCTGTCATTGGGAAATTGCGGCTTTCTACCGGGGTACACCGCCACCAGCCAGTTGCCCGTATGCGCATCGTATTCTAAGTTCTGCACGCCCCAGTTGGTGTTTCCCGTGTACACAAAGCACTTTTGCACGCTGTGGTCTCCGCTTTGGTGCATATGCGCCTGGCAAAGCGGCTGCGCCACCGTATCCCACCAAGCATCGGTGTCAAAGCCCAGAATGACCTGATAATCGTTATCGTCACGCTGTGCGTCACCGTACACACCGTAGCAGATCTGCAAGTATTGCTTGCCATCGCACTTTCCCCATGCAGGTCCGCGCGCCGTGCCGTCAATACCGCTGCAGGCGTATCTGTGCGGCAATTCCCTGCCACCCACCGTCACGCTTGCTTCAAAATCCGCCACCACCTCGGGCAGATAGACCGCGCGCATCACACCGTCGCGCTCCGCGTCCATACCGGGGCGGTCAATGCGGTCCACGTCAAAGATCGCGCAATAAAAGGCGTTGGCAATCTGCTTGTCCGCAGCGTCCAGCGCGCGCAGAATGCCCTTGCCGATGGCATCGTTTTTGTACTCCAACGAGCCGTAGACCTTGCCGTCGGCTTCACAAAAATCAATACAACCAAGGTGGCCGATCAAGCCGTCCACGCTGCCCACAAGATTGCCCGCAAGGTCTGTTTTGATCAGCTTGGTGGTAAAGGAATAGTAAACGTAGCCCTTGACCGTATCCACGGCAATGCCCTGACAATGGCAGGACCCGTGATAGCCCGAAAAAATGCTGCTCGGCAGTTCCATGTTGCTCTCCTTTGTGTGATATAGATTTATTATAACGCCAACACAAGTGAAAGTCAAGAAATGTCAGTGATATTCTTTACTTTCGCAAAGAGTGATATTGTCGCATGGCGACAGTGATAATTATTTTATTCGCCTACCCAAACTTGCGAAGCAAATATCACTTGGACGAAGTCCAAATATCACTGCCAAAAGCAATATCACTCGCCGCAAGGCGAATAGAACCGGGGAGATACTCCAAGCGGAGTATCTCCCCATCAGGATGCCCCGAAAAAATCAGATCGTACCGCTCACGGTCAGCACTGCTTCACCGGGCGTGACGGCAATGGTGCCGTCGTCGTTACGCACAAAGGTAGCAGCAGGCACCGTGATCACGCTCGGCGCGCTGGAAAACGCACCTGTTACCTCGTTATACGTGTAGCCCGTGCCCTCTGCAAGCAAGGTGCCATCCAGCGTCACCGTGATGTTTTCCAGCACGGGATCAAAGGTGTCGGTCACGGTCACGTTGTCGGTTGCCACAGCCTCTGTGTTGCCAAAGTTCTGGATCACGAAGGTGTAGGTCAGCGTACCGTTCTCGGGCACTGCTACGGGCGAGAGCGACTTGGTGATGGTCAAAAGAGGTGCATCAGCCGTGGTCACGGTCGCACTGTCACTCAAGGGCTCCAACAAGCCCCCGCCGCTGACTGTTACGGTATTGGTGATCCCAGCATTCACGCCCAACGGGGCGACGTCGGTGACCTCGGTTTCGTAGACGATGATCGCATTACCGCCCGCGGGTACGGTAATGCCCTGCAGCACCAGCGGCTGCGTCTGCGTAGGAGTCAGCGCAGGCTGCAGTACGCCGTCCACGTAGTAAAGGATTGCGCCCGCTACGGGGGCAAGCGGATACAGCGTTGTGCCGTTAAAATCGAACGCGCCAAGGTTATCGGTCAGCGTCAAGCCATTCAAGGGTGTTGCACCCGCGTTGTTCAGCGTAACCACGTAGGTCACGGTGTCACCCGCGGCATACGTGTCCGAAAGTGCGGTCTTGATGATGGAAAGTGTCTGCAAAAACGTGCCTGTGACCGTGTTGGAATCCACGGTGCGCCCGCCGTAGGAAAGTGTTGCTCTATTGGTAAAGGTTGCCATGTCAATTCTCCTTATTTGTCTTGGAGCAAGTCCGTAAAGGGGCAGACCGCTCCTGTCGACAGTATATGCAAGCGTGCGACTAAAATTGACAATGCAACGCCCGTTCGTGCCAATGCCCCCGTTTCATTTGCCGATAAAACCATAAAATTCTCGGGATTTTCGAAAAAAAGACTTGACGCGGCGCAAAAGGCGTGATATAATGTATGAGTTATTGGGATGTCGCCAAGCGGTAAGGCACCAGACTTTGACTCTGGCACTCGTCGGTTCAAATCCGGCCATCCCAGCCATCATGAGTGTCTGATTTAGATGCAGGCACGAAAAAACGAGAAAAGCGGAGATTTCGAGAGATTTCTCCG
>JAZNCE010000133.1:0-11268 GCA_045587385.1 Eubacteriales bacterium | reverse complement strand
CTCTATCCGGATACTGCTGCACCACCCAGAATTCGGGCGAATCAGCCACGCCTCGTCTTCCACGACCTGGCCGCATCGAAATCCCATATCACCCTCAATGGCAATGTAGCGGTTCCAAGGAACGATTCTGATCTCTCCCCTTCGGGAGACCGAATTCTCGCGTGCTATCATCAGATCGTACTTGTCCGCAGGATCATCCAGCATCTGTGCATGATAGCTGTAGACCGGCGAGAAGTCATCTTCTTGGAACAGCGATGTGATTGCTTCGGTGTCAGATCCCTGTTTGTTCGGAATTTCTGAGCATGCTTGAAGTACGGAAGCGGTCATGAATAAGATAAGTGCGGTTGCGAAAAACTTTTTCATAATAGTTCTCCTTTGGGTGGTTTCTATTACGTTCAAAATTCCAAACGAATTGTGAACGGATTAGTAAGGTTTTTTCTTTATTTTAGAAGAAAATCATCCCGATTTTTTCGCCTTTCGTCTCCACCAGTTTACAAGATCATAAATAAGGCAGAGAAAAATTCATGATACTGGTATTAACGTATAAATCTCTTGTAACGGCGTTGTATCCCATCCGGGCATAGCAGGATCATAATAGATTTTCACGTCTTGCTCGGGGGAGACAAAACCGTAGAATTTTTCGTTGCTCATTTTGGGAGCCGGTCCTTCGAAATATACCGCTTTGAGATTGCGACATTCCATAAAAGCACCGGAGGACAGAATCTCAACGCTTGCGGGAATGGTGACTGCGCGCAACACACCGCCGGAACACAAAGCCTCGGCGCCTATCTCTTTTATCCCGTCTTCAAAAACTATTTTTTCAAGAGAAGTTGCACCGGCAAAGGGAAGATATCCCCATTTTTCAACTGTTTTGGGAATCCAAATTCTCTTGGCACCTGTGCAAGCGCAAAAAGCAGATTCACCGATTTCCTGAAGATTTTGAGGCAGGATGATTTGTTCCAGCGACTCGCACTGGAAAAATGCATTTTTACCGATGCGGACAATGCTGTCGCTGAACGTGATTTTGCACAAGTTAAGGCAACCGTTGAATGCATCATCCTCAATCGACTCCATAATTGTTGCCTTGGAAAGATCGATCGTTTCAAGTGCTGTACAATTTTGGAAAGCATTCATTCCGATGACTTGTAACGATGCACTAATTTGAACGGTTTCCAGATTGTTGCAGTTTACAAATGCCCAAGGAAGGATATAAATCACGGTGTCAGGCATAATCACAGAGGTGATTGCAGTTTCGGAAAATGCAGATTGACCAATGATCAGCACGTCTTTATCTTCAATCTGCTGTGGGATCACGACCTGCTCGGTTTCTCCGATATATTTTGTAATTGTAATTCCGCCCTTGTCGTTGATTTCATATTCAAAATCGGTGACAGGATTGGCATCCGGATAGCGTTGCTCGGCGCATGCAGAAAATAGAGAAAGTGTCAGGAGCAGGGAGAGGGTAAGTACAATTAATTTCTTCATAATGGTTCTCCTTTTTTGTGATTTCTATTGTGAACTGTAAGTCCTATGGGCACCATCAGTTATTAATAGCTTAATATTTAACACCAGATTACTCCCCACATTGCTTAAACACATATGTTTGATCAGCAAATGGTCTTAGGCTTTCATCCAAATCCGTACCGGAAAGAGCACTTATTCCGGAAACAACGAAATGTCCTTCATCGGTGTAGTACCAATCCATACTGGCAATATGCGTATCATTGGATAGAATCAACAAGGATCCGGCCTCAGGGCCAAAAACAAAAGTGAAGATCTTTGTTTTTTCATTTTTCATATACCAAGTACCGCCACGAGCATACGTATCACCGTTGTACAAAACCGTATGAAACGCAATTTGGTATGTTCCCGACACATCTTCAAATATAGCCTCATCATTTACCAGTTGTTTTTCCGCATCTCTTACAGAAGCATTCCCGTAAAAACAACCCGAAAAAACCAGACAAATACAACAAATGAATGAGACTATAAACACATATCGAATTTTGATCAAAGTCACCACCATCCTTTCTTCCCGTTAACGCCAATAAAAACTAACGGTATTTTATCCTTTTTCTTGAGAGTTTTAACATAATTAGGAACAGAAGTTTTTTAGCACCTGCCGTGGATGGAGCATTATAAAAACGGATGTGCCCTCCGGCTCGTCCACCATAATTGATTCCTCCAGTATAATGTCCCGCCCCGCCTTTACTTCCATACAGCCCCGAACCATCGTTCGGGTTCATGGGTTTTGCGAGATCAAACGGTCTTCACGACGGGCACGATCAGATTCGCGCGGGTTTTGATATCCATTGCCGCAAAGTATGCGTTTTCCATGGGAATCCACTCGTCAAAGAACCGTCTTGCCAGCATGGGGAAATTGCGCACCTCGATGCGCTTTTTTTGCGTTTCGGGATCAATATCCAAGAAAATGGCGAGGTCATAATACTTGCCGAAATACGGGTGCAGGGAATATGCGCCCTCAATGACGGTCAGCGCATGTCTTTGCACCGTGATTGGCTCTGTCAGCGTTTGCGTCATGCAGTCAAAGCGTCGGTAGCGTATGGGATCGCCGTGTGTCAAGGGGCGCACGATCTCGTCCGTAAACCGTTCTCTGTCAAGGTTGCCGCCGATCTCTGCAAGCCGCTCGGGCGTGCGCTGCTCGGGGCGCAGGAAGAAATCGTCGGTGTGCAATACGGTGCAGTTGTAAATCTGCTGCAGGGTATCCGCCAGCGTGGATTTTCCGCTTGCGCTGCCGCCCTCAACGGCAACGGTTGCGCTGCCGCGTGCCAACTGCTTATCAATGGCGGTCAGTATCGGCAAGAGCTCGGCGTACCTGTTTGCAATGACGCGATATGCGGGATGATACGCTTTGCGGAAAATTTCAGAATGATGCACGGCAGGGAAGCCTTGCGCGCGCCAGGCGTCCAGCTTTTGGGCAAAGGCTGCAGGGTCAAGCGGCAGCTCTCCCCGTTCGATCATGTCTTGTACTACCGCGAGCTTTTGCACAAGGCTTGCGCTGCCGTTCGGCTCGGGCTTTGCCGAAAGGACAAACAGCCTTGCAAGCGTCCCGGGGTGCAAGCCCTCTTGCAGCACGCCTAAATGCACGCGGCTGTACGCACCGTCCAGGGGCTCTGTGCAAGCGGGTGCGGATGGGGGCAGGGAGGCGTATTCGCTTTGTATATAGCGCAGCGCAGCCCGCTCGTCGGAAACCAAGTGGTCACAGCCAAACGCGCTGTGAAACAGGAGCTTGAAAACGTCTTCCGCCTGCAATGCGGGATAGGCATGATAATGGCTTGTCAGCAGTGCGCGGGTCTTGGCGTATTCGTTTACGGTTTGCATGATCAAGCCCTCCTTTTTTCGTTTGACTCATTATATCACAAGATCCCGTGCAAATCAAGTGCCCGTCGCTATTTCCTTTGGTTTTGATAAACAATGCGACAGATGTTACTATTTTGAAAATTGTCAATCTCAACAGTTGAAAAAATACGCAAAATATATTATAATGATTTGTTAGAACAAATTACGAATGATCCGTAAAGGAGAATATGCATATGCAGAAAAAATGGGACGTTTACGTATACGGTGACGTGAACATCGACCTGGTGGTACCGGGTGTGGAAAGCTTGCCTCCGTTTGGCTCGGAGGTGGACGTTCCCGTTATGGAAACCTTTGTGGGCGGCGGTGCTGCGCTCTTTACCCTGGGGCTTGCAAAGCTGGGCTTGACGCCCGTGTTCCAGGGCAGTATCGGCAAGGATATGTACGGCACGTACATCCGCAATCTGTTTCGTGAGCTTGGCGTGGATGACAGCCTGCTTTTGGACAGCGACACCAAAAAGACCGGCATTTCCATCAGCTTTACCACCCAAAAGGATCGCTGCTTTTTGACCTATCGCGGCACCAACGAGGGCATTTCGCTCAAGTATATGGATCTTGAGCAGCTGCAATATGCAAAGCACGTGCACGTGACGGGCTACGAGGGATTGACCAATCACGACGAATACCTTGACGTGCTGACCAAAATTCACGCGCTTGGCAACGTGACGGTTTCCTTTGACGTGGGCTGGGATACCACGGGCGTGTGGTACGAGGGCATTTACGATCTGTTGCCCATGATCGACGTGCTGTTTATGAACGAGACCGAGTGCATGCATTACACGCGCTGCGAGGACGTCGAAGAGGGTGCACGCAAGCTGGCGGAGAAAGCGGGCATGGCGGTCATTAAGCTGGGCAAGAAGGGCGCGCTTGCAGTCAAGGACGGCAAGGTATACAAGGCACCTACCTACAAGGTCAAGGTCATGGATACCACGGGCGCGGGCGACTCCTTTAACGCGGGCTTTGTGTACGGCTTTGTCAGCGGCATGCCGATTGAGGAATGCATCAAGCGCGGTAACGGTTGCGGCTCGCTATCCGCTACCATGCTGGGCGGCAATACGGGCTTTCCGTTCCGTGAGCAGCTTGAGAGCTGGATCACAACTGCAGAGCCTGAAATCTGATCAACAAATCATTGCATAAAATTTGGAGGATACGTATATGAAAATCGGTGTAATCGGCGGCGCAGGCGTGCGTACCGTCATCTTTATCAACGGACTTTTGAAGCGTTATAAGAAGCTCGACATTGACGAGGTCGTGCTGTATGATATTGACCATGAAAAGCTTTCCATCATCGGCAAGCTGTGCCGTCACGTAGTGGCACGCGAGGGCAAGGATCTGGTCGTGCGCGAGGTGTACGATGCAGTTGACGCCATCAAGGGTATGGATTATATCGTGACCACCCTGCGCGTGGGCGGTGACCACTCCCGTGTTGTGGACGAGGGCGTAGCACTCGGCAACGGCGTCATCGGTCAGGAAACCACCGGTGTGGGCGGCTTTTCCATGGCGGTGCGCACCATTCCCGTGCTGCTTGAATACTGCGAGCTGATCGAAAAGCACGCACCCGAGGCGTGGATCTTTAACTTTACCAATCCCTCCGGACTGGTTACGCAGGCATTGCACAGCGCAGGCTACCACCGCATTATCGGTATCTGCGATGCGCCCAGCAGCTTGAAGTACCGCATGGCGCAAAAGCTTGGCGTGACCGAGGAAGAGATGTACGTGGAATTTTTCGGTCTTAACCACCTGTCCTGGATCAAGAGCGTGCAGGTCAACGGGGAAGAGATCATGCCCCGATTGATCGAGGACGAGGATTTCATGTCCTCCATTCAGGAGCTGGAGATCTTTGACCGTGACGTGGTGCGCATGACCGGCATGATCCCCAATGAGTATCTCTATTACTATTACCACCGCGAAAAGGCGCTTGCCAATATCAATAAATCGGATATGACCCGCGGTCAGACCATTGAAAAGGTCAATATCCAGATGTTCAAGGAGCTGCGCGCAATGGATATCGACGCAGATCCCGAAGAGGCGCTGCAGATCTTCCTTTACTACATGCAGCTGCGTGAGAACAGCTACATGTCCATTGAGTCCGGCTCTGCAAACCGCCCCATGCTGGAAAAGGGAAGCCTGCCCGTGCCCGAGGGTATGGGTTATGCGGGCGTGATGCTGGATTGCATTGAGGGCATGCAGAGCGAGAGCGGCAGAACGCTCGTGCTCAGCATTCTCAACGAGGGCTGCATCCCGTTCCTTGCGGATGACGACGTGGTTGAGGTGACCTGCAACGTTACCAAAAACGGCATTGAGCCCGTTAAGCAGGCAAGCGTGCCCGCTATGTGCGAGCTGTATATCCGTCTGATCAAGCGTTATGAAAGATTGACCGTGGAGGCGGTACGCGAGGGCAATGAGGAGAAGGCGATTGAGGCACTTATGACCCACCCGCTGATCAATTCCTACTCGCTGGCAAAGAAGCTGATCGCTGATTACAACGAGGCGTACGGCGAAAAGATCCTGAAGTAATTTGTGGAGAACAATATGAACTTGAATTTTCAATTTGACGGCAATATGAGCCGTGAGGTGCTGGAGAGCTACCTTTCCCGCGCCGTTTCCGCAAGCTCGTTGTATCTGACCGACACGTTAGAGGACGACCTGCGTCTGATCAAGCGTTTGGGCGTCAAGTTTATCGGTCGCGCCTCCGGTATCTGGTATATGACGGAGGATGATGCCGAGCACTTTGCCAAGTCACGCGCACTTGCCAAGGCGGTGCACGCGCAGGATCCCGAGATTATTCTGCAGGCTTGCGTGTTTGAGATCGTGACCAAGCAGATGGAGACGCAAAAGATCCCCGCCTACGTGTTCGAGGCATTTGGCAAGCCCGTGGAAGACAGGTGCTTTTGTTGGGACGACGCACGCATGCTGACCGAGGACGGCAGGGTGGCTTGGAATTGTGAGCCGGGCAGACATCCCGGCAAGTGCGGTGATATGCCCGATCTCAACCGTGACGAAGCGCGCATGTGGTTCTACTACCGCGCAACGCAGTATATCGATTGCGGTTATGAGGCTTTGCACATGGGTCAGGTGCACCTGTACACGGCAGAGGATAAGGGACTTAAAAAGACGTATGAATTGTTCGGCATGATCCGCGATTACGCGGCAAAGCATGCACGCCGCCACAAGGTGCTGCTGGATGCGCACACGCACGGTGTCAGCGTCAACGGCAAGCTGCTTTTGGATTATCACGCAATGCCTTTCACCCGCGCTCCCCTGGAGCACTATGAGGGCAATCGCCTGGTGCTGGTGCGCGAGGGCTTTAGCGAGGGCGGTGAAAACCCCAACGGCTGGTCGGGCGAGCAGATGCCTTACCTGATGGAATACGATAACTGGGGCGGCAAGATGTTCTCTGACGAGGATCTGCCCAAGTATACCCGTCATCAGCTTGCACGCTGGCAGTGGTGGGGCTATGATCAGATCGGCTGGTTTGCCAACCAGGAGCCTGCGGTGCGCGATCACTTTATTGAGTACACATACCGCTGGACGCAGATCAACAACCCCCACGCGTTTTTCCAGATGCCCCTGCGCCGCATGCTCAGCGACGCACGCGTTGAAATGGTGCGAGGCGATAACGGAGAGCTGGGCGTGAACGGATATTACCAGATCAACAACAAGTCCGCTGCCTGCCCCATGGGCTTTGGGCAGGAGGACATGATGAAGGCTTGCTGGGAGGACGGCGACCGCCTCAGAGAGGGATATGCCAACCCCGAGCACCTGATCCGCTATGGCTGCCGCGAGCAGTATGACCCCGAAACGGGCGTCAAGCTGCCCGAAAAGATCGTGGTCTACGGCAGCTTCCAGCCTTTCGTGGGCTGTGAGGAGAACGACTCCAACAGCGAGCTGACCCGTATGTATTACGTGGGTGACAACACCTACACATTGTCCGTGGTCATTCCGTTTGCGGGCACGTACGATTATGCCGTGTCCACCTACGGCACGCTGTCCGCGGTCTATGCCGCATGCGGCAGACGTCCTGCCAGCGGTGACGGCTATAAGTCGCACTTTACCACCCCGCGCGATAACTGCGTGGTCAAGTTCACCTTCCGTTATATTGATAACAAGGTGAGCGCAGAGGTTGTGGAATAATGAAAGAGATGTATCACGTAAAAGGCACGGTCAATTGCGGCTTTGTCGGGCAGATCACGTATACGGTCTGCTTGGAGCAGCCCTGCACCGCGCTGGATATTCATCTGACGTATGATTTTGCCGAGCTGCGCTACCGTGACGGTGACGTGACGCCCAAGGAGCTAAAAAAATACTTCAAAACAAAAAAGCATTTCTTGGAATGCCCCGAGATTACGCCCGAGGTGCTTCAAAAGACCATTGCCGAGGTCAGCGAAATGAGCGGATATGAGATCAGCGAAAAGCAGGCGCGCGATTATCTGATTTACGACATTGACCTTAAGACCGAGATTCATCCGCTTGCCACGCTCAACGACGAGTTTATCGGCTGCATCCATAAGCAGCTGCCCGATCGCCACATGATCTTCAGTCCGACCGAAACCTCGCTTGGCTGTATTCCGCAGGACAAGTTGGAGGGCGTGCTCAAGATCACGCTGCTGGTCTTTAACGTGGCAAAGGACGATACGCACTATACCTTGACCGTCAGCGCAGAGTAAGGAGGGGAGCGGGATGTTCAAACGCTATGAATTGCATAACCATACCAATGAATCCGATGCCCCCATTTCCTGCGCTGAGCTGATTGAGCGCATGGCAGATGACGGCGTGGACTGCTTTGCTCTGACCGATCATAATACCGTTTCGGGACACTATAAGATCCGGAAGATCATGGCAGAGCAAGGCTTACCCTTGCAATGCGCATACGGTATGGAATATACCACCTATTTCGGGCACATCGTGTGTCCTGTGCTTGAAAAATACGTGCCGTGGGATTGTATCGATCGCCATAAGCCCGAGCTGCTTTTCAAGGCTTGCAAGGAGGCGGGGGGAATCACCGGTATTGCACACCCGTTTTCATACGGAGAGCCCTTTGCCAAGGGCTGCCGCTTTGAAATGAAGATCAGCGATTTTTCCGACGTGGATTATATCGAGATCATCAATAACCCCGAGCCCATCCACACGGTCAACGGACCTGCCATACGCTGGTGGGAGCAGCTGGTGCTGGACGGCGTGCGCTTATCTGCCTGCGCGGGTATGGATCTGCATAAGCGGACCGACCTGATGGCAAACAGATTTGCCACCTATGCCGAAGGACAAGCGGGCGGTGACGCGGTCGCAGAACTGCGCGCAGCACTTGCCAGGCAGCGCACCTGGGTTTCCAGAGGCGTGCTGCTGACTTGGGAAATGACGGAAGAGCAGGTGCGCTTTGCGCTCTGCGACGTCAAAAAGCCCGGGTTTGTGTACCCGAGCAAGTATACATTGACGCTCAAGAACCGTGACGGTGAGCGCGCGTTTGATATTTCGGACGGTACGCTGACGCTGCCGCTGTCCGCGCTTGCGGACGTGGAGATCCCCAAGCTGTACGGGGAATCACTCGATCTTGCGGATCTTGTCTGCGTTTCACCTGTGATAAGAAAATAAAAAAGAGGCTGTCGCGTCTGCAACTTTAGCGAAGAAATAATTTTATCACGTAGGGCGGGGGCTTGCTCCCGCAGAAGAAACAAATAAATTTCTATAATATCGTAGGGGCGGATTTCATATCCGCCCTTTCCTTTTGGGGAGCATATGGAATGCTCCCCTACGGTAACACATATTGAAAACAAAATCTGCGGGAGCAAGCCCCCGCCCTACGCGTATTTGTTCCTCTGCTGACAGTGGGTTCCGGCTTCTGCCCGATGGCGCGTGGACTACCGCGCGCTATGCTTACCCCAGACGCGAGCATCGGGAAAGCTGAAAAATAGTGTGGTTATATTGTTAATAATTTTATGGTATAATAATTCTGAAAATATTTCTTCCACCTTGAACCTTTTCGCATAAAAAACAACTTAATATGTGAAACCGGTTTTAATAACACGAAAGGAGGAACATATGGAGCAAGAAACATCCTTTGAAGAATTGTTGAAAAAGCATCGTATTGTTGTAGAGCGATATATTAATTTTAGGTTGCCAAGCACCTTTGATGCCGATGACGTAATTCAAGAAACGTACTATGCGGCTTATATTGGTTTTGAAAAACTTCGAAATAAAGAATTATTCAAACCTTGGATATTATCCATTGCACGAAATCAATGCAATTTATGGTTTCGCAAAAAATACGGTAACGAGTTGATTTCGTTAGATACAATCCCAGATATAGCTGACACCGATACAACGGAAGATAACACCTCATATCAGGTTTTGAACTTGTTACCCAAAGAGTCTGCGGAACTGTTAAAGCTAACTGTGCAAGGATATAAGCAAATTGATATTGCGAAACGCTTGAACATTCCAATTGGTACTGTTAAAAGTCGCTTACATTACGCGCGAAAACAATTTCGTTCTATGTGTACCCCTGAACAGATTTTGATGTTTGAGAAAGGAAGAAAGAATATGGCAAAGAAAGATTACACCTGCGGGTTCCCCGAGGATATGCCCGCGCTCATTCTCAAGGAAAGCTCTCGTCCATTTTTTGAAGTTAAATGTGCCGACGAATCTTTTATTGTACCGATTGTCGGAAATAAAAATTCGGAAGGAACATATCGTCGCAATAAGCTTGCATTAGTGTCTACCTGCCACGTTTCCAAGACTGCTATGATACACGAGGTTGCCGGCGTAAAAATTCGCAGAGATACCTACAATATCAGAGCCGGAAAGCTTTATAAAAATGAAAAGATTTGGTTCTCACAGCTTACCGATGAATACATTCGTGATCTTGCAACAATTGATTGTGATGGCGACGAGGATGATGATTTCCCCACATCGATCTACACGTTTATGGAAGAAGATTACGATGTAATTGTTAACGGAAACGACCGAGTTCACGGCAGACCGTTGCTAATTAAAGAGAATTCTCCCAAGATTGTGGATGATAAAATCCATATTGACGAATATAATATCCGATACACAATGGGAGTCTTTGACGTAACAATCGGCGAAAGAACGTTTGAGACAATCAAATTTATCCGCGTTCAAAATAACAATAATGTCACTGAAAATTACGTCGATACAAATGGAAGGCTTGTTTTTATGCGTTGGTACGAATCGGTTGATTGCATTGAACAGACCGAGTGGTACACCGATGACTTCAAGCAACACATTGCTGGCAATCCTAAATTGATTGTCAATGATATTGAATATCGTTTGGTCGAAACGCGTATCAGCGAATATGCGCTCTAATCCTCGCCCCGCCTCGCGCGGGGCTTTTTCTTTGTTTTTTTGCATATAAAAAAGGAGCTGAGTCATCAACTCAGCCCCTATTGCATTTGCGAAGATGTGAAAGAGCGTCCGTGTGATGCACCTCATCCACCGCAACCGCGTCAGAAAATCGCTCCAAGTATTCGCGTTTTTCTTCCGCTGCGGTCTAATTTGCTTGCAAATATCTTCCCACAGCGGGGCAAAGCTTATTTCGGTTGTCCTTATCGACAAGAGCAAGCAAGACGGACACAATCATTGCCTTCACCATAACGGTCAACCTAAAGAAAAGGATGCGCGCCCCCAAGGCGTCCCCCGAGGGGAAGCTGGCGCCGTAGGCGACTGAAGGGGAGTTGCGGGCAAAACGGCACGCGTATCCGTTCGGGTATAATAATTCAAACCTAACCGTACGGGAGTCGAACCAAGTTGGTTTTGACGAGCAGATTTTCTCGATCCCTTTATCTTTCCCCTTGGACATATTGCCCATATGCCCTGCGGGAAAAGCTTTTGGGCTCAAAAAAATCTGCTGCGTCAAAACTGCTCGCACCCGAG
>JAZNCE010000132.1:0-43759 GCA_045587385.1 Eubacteriales bacterium | reverse complement strand
GTATTCTAAAACTCCAACATACTCAGTTGTAGGGGCGATCAGTGATCGCCCGCGCCTGAGGCAATTACTATTTGAAAGCATTCAGGGCTGCCTTACCAAGCAGCCCTTTGTTCAATTTTACCGCTATTTCCGCAGCCCCATGAGCTTGCTTTTTTGCTTACAAGAGATAATATTGACAAATATACCACTATATGCTATAATGAAGATGTAAGACAACTCAGAAAGGAGATCACATTATGCGAAAAATCTTCTTACGCGCGTTTTGCTTAGTATTTGTATTAACACTTTGCCTGCCCATGGCGGCATGCGACCTTAGCAATATGCAATTCGGTGGTCTTGTCGGAGAGCTGATGGCCGGAAACAACATAGAGGGTGAGGAAACGCTCGGGCAGATCTACGACGACGTGATCATCGAGGATATTCTCCCCGATATTGAAATCGATACTGCGATCGATACCAATTGGGCTGAGGACTTTACCGATGATATTTATACCGAAATGCCTACCGAGGACGTTACCTACGATGACGTCATCGGATTCCCCACAGAAGGAATCCAAACAACCGAGCCTCCCATCGTGGACGCCATTCCCGATCCCATCCTGTTCTTCTCGTTTGACGAGTGTGACGCTTGGATAGGCGACACACGGGTGCAACAATTCTTCACGCCCGGTCAGCATGCAAGCTGGGATGGAATTGCTATCATTGAAGACCACAACGTAGATTACGTACGCGTACGAGGCTGGGTAGCCTTTAGTGCTGCACAGATCGGTGAGATCGGTTATTGCATCGACTACGACACCTACGAATTTAACAACGCCTTCTTCACCGACACTGAGCAAGCCGTCATTGACGCAGCGCTGTCCATGGGTGCGCAATCTGCATCCAGAATCGAGATCCTGATCCCCGTCAGACAGCTCTCGGGCAAACACGTTCTTGAAATCGTCGCAAAAGACGAGAACGGTTACTTGGAAATCATTGGCACGTTCCAGCTTGAAAAAGCAGTTGATCCGTACGCGCCGCAATTTTTGCTGGATGCCAACGCCCTGCTTAAAAGCGCGGCACAGTTTGCGAACGACCTGCATACCTATATGGGAGAGGACGGCTCCTTCGTCACCATGAAAACGCTGAATGCGAGCGATCCTTTCTTCATACCCGTCATGTCTGCAGATAACATCTACTCCAACATACGCTTCATCGTCATTGCCTACCGTACCAATGAGGCGAACGCCTCCGGTGAGCTGTTCCTCGGCTCGCAGGGCGGTCCTACGGGACAGGGAGACCAGCACAAATTCGATTACGTAGGCGACGGTGCATGGCATACGTACGTGCTGGATCTCTCCAAAGTAGAAGCGATCAACGCAAACTTTGATCTTGCTTATCTGCGTTATGACACCTTCACCAATCCAAGTACGGATGGACAATCCGTAGACCTTGCCTACGTAGCAGGCTTTGACTCCATGGAGGACGTTATTGCATTCCAGGCAAAAAACAAGCTCGGATAATTCCGAGCACACACAAAAAGCAGATAAAATCCCAAAACCTGACAAATTCTTTTGCATATGCTGTCATGTAGTTGCAAAATTACACGGAAAGGAGATCTTACCATGAAAAAGCACATCTTACGCGCACTTTGCTTTGTATTTGTATTGACACTTTGCCTGCCCTTAGCGGCATGTGACATGGAATTCGGCGGTCTTGTCGGAGAGCTGATGGCAGGAAACAACATAGAGGGTGAGGAAACGCTCGGGCAGATCTACGACGACGTGATCATCGAGGATATCCTCCCCGATATCGAAATCGAAACTGCGATCGATACCAATTGGGCAGAGGACTTTACCGGTGATATTTATACCGAAATGCCTACCGAGGACGTTACCTACGATGACGCCATCGGATTCCCCACAGAAGAAATCCAAACGACCGAGCCTCCCATCGTGGACGCCATTCCCGATCCCATCCTGTTCTTCTCGTTTGACGAGTGTGACGCTTGGATAGGCGACACACAGGTGCAACAATTCTTCACGCCAGGTCAATCGGCAAGCTGGGATTGCCGCGCCGTGATCGAAGATTTCTATACCGAATACGTACGTATTTGGGGCTGGGTAGCCTTTGTCTCAGAGCAGATTGAAATAGGATATCAGATCGACTATACCGAGCCGGTATTTGACGATGCATTTATGATTGAAGCGGAACAGCCTATCATTGACGCTGCGCTTTCCATAGGTGCTCACTCCGCTTCCAGAATCGGTGTTATGATCCCTGTTGATGCACTGCCGGGCGCTCACAAAATTCAACTCTTTGCCCGTGACGAATTTGGCAACCAAGAAGTCTTGTTGTCATTTGAACTTGAAAAGCCCGCTTATCCGAATAATGCCGTGGAGATTTCAAAGGATACATGGGCCATTACCGGTCACGTAACGCACGTCGTTGAGGCAGCCGATCCTTCACTCGGCCCGATGCTGATTGCAAGCGGCATTGAGCAGGGCGCTCTGCTGCATCAGGGCTCTGTAGGCATTGGAGAGGTCGATCTTTCAAAGTATGAAAGCATGATCGTCTATTACGGCATGGACTGTAGCCAAGTCACAATAGAGAACTACAATGCAAATCCAAACAACCGCATCATGATCACGAGCACCGAAGTCAACATGGTCAACTCCCCCGAGGAATCCACGATCGTTGCCTCTACCGTCTATACGCCGCAAGGCTGGCAGGTAATGCCCATCGAGATCGATCTGACGGGCGTTGATTATAACGGCGCTGCGTACGTAACCTATGATACCTTGCCCGGCACGTTTATGGTGATCGGCGCAATATATCTTGTGCCTTATTCTGAATAACGCAAAAATATATAAAAACAGGCACTCGCCATTGGGTGATGTCCTTATCGGAGAAATAAAATAAGGGTATGGGCATAGCCAGAGGCATTTGTTAAACAAATGCGAAACTGGCGATAAAAACAGAAGAGAGAGTAACGCGGAAACAAAATTCCGTGAAGCTCTCTCTTTTCTGCTTTATATGTGAGTGATATTCTTTGCTACGCAAAGAGTGATATTGCCCTTCGGGCAGTGATATTGTTTGGCTATGCCTTCCAGTGATATTCTATTCGCCTTAAAACTTGCGAAGCAAATATCACTTGGCGACAGCCGAATATCACTGCGCAGCAATAGAACTCGCCGCAGGCGAATAGAACTGGCGTGATACTCCGTTAAGAGTATCACGCCACGGCGAGTGCCTGTTTTTTTGTACTTTGATCATTCACCCTTGACCGTGATCACGCGGCAATCGCCGGTGTATGCGGTAGAGGTGATGTATTGGGTAACGCCATTGGGCAGCACGTCCTCGTGATTGAAGTGCACGTGACCTGCAAATACGGCTACAACGGGAGAATTTTCATCTTCTGCGACAGCCGCATAAAATCTTTGCACGTCGGGACTCCAGGCGCACACGCCGGTGTCACCGCCCATGCCAAGATCCTTGCCCCAGACCTTGGTGCAATCGGCAACCATGCTGTCCACGTGCAGCGGCACGTGCAGCATGAGAATAATGGGCTTACCCATTTCGCAAAGGGCTAAGAACTTATCCACGGTGGATGCGCTGACAGAGTCGGTGCTGTTGTCCACCGAGACTACCATAAACTCGCCGAAATCCACATACTTGACGTACGGATCGTCGAGCGGCTCGCCCGCAGAGAGTGCGTTTAGCTTAGGAATATACTGTGCAGCCGCACCTGCTGTCAGATAATCGTCTGCATAGCACCAGTCATGATTGCCAAGCGAATACAGTGCGGGGGTTTTGAGTGCCGCGATATTCTGCGCCATCAGCGAGATGTTGAGCTCGGATGGGAAATCGATAATATCGCCCGTCAGCATCAGGAGATCTGCGTTGATCTCGTCCGCATAGCCGAACATATACGGCATGCGTTCCTCGGACAGCATAAATCCGTCGGTAAACGCGCCTCGTCTGCCTGCAATGTAATTGCGGCGGTCAGCTTTCATTGCCTTTGCTTCCTCTGTGCTGTATGCGCTGGAGTGCAGGTCGGTCACCTGCAAAAGCGTGTATTCCTTGGAAAGTCCGGGAATGGTCAGCGTGGCGGTCTGCGGCACGATCAGCTGCTTGCCCGTGATCTCCAAAACCTCAGCCTTGGAGGACGCCAATGCAATCGACTTGACGTACACCGTCTCGCCGCTCTTCTGCGTATCTGCAAAATCAATACGGATATCGGTCAGCACCGCACCGTCCTTGGAGGTTTTGGAAAACGGCACGATCACCGTCTGCCAATCTTTGGCGTTGCGGACATAAGTCGTTGTGCCTTTGGTCTTGTATTCGGTTCCCTCCACCTCGGTGAAAACGGTCACGGAAAATTCGCTTGCGGACACGTTTTCGGTCTTGAGCGTTACAACCGCATATGCACAATCGTTCCAGAGCATCTGCTCAAGCCCGATAAGCTGCATATAGGTTGCGTAATCCAGCGTGAAATTGGGATTGCGCACGCGCTCACCCTCGGTGGTCATCTTCAGCGCAGTTGCATCACCGTCCGCCACAAGCTCATACGCGCAGTATTTCCCGCCAAACAGCACCTCGTTGGCACTGTTCTCGTAAAACGTGATCATCGCACCGCTCACAGGCGTATCGGGCGTGATCTCGATCTGCAAGCCCTCGGTTTCGGTCTCGGGTTCAGTTTCGGTTTCGTGTTCAGTCACGGTTTCGGATTCGGACTCCGATTCGGTTTCCATCGGAGCTTGGATAGTCGTTTCTTCCGTCGTTTCCGCGGGAGTCTGGGGTGTTCCCTTATCACAGGCAACCGCGCTGCAAAGCATAAGCAAAAGCAGCGCAAACGCCATCAGCCGCAAATAATTCTTCATATCCGCTTACCCCGAATCAGTAAGATCAGTTATCCTTGCTCTTGGTTGCGATCTCGACAAGGATCTTGCCAAGGAACGCATCAAAGGTCATAGTGCCAAGGTCAGCGTACTTACGGGAACGTACGGCAACCATGCCGGACTCGATCTCCTTTGCACCCACAACCAGCATGTAGGGTACCTTCTCGGTCTGTGCGGAGCGGATCTTATAGCCGATGGTGTTGTTGGAGCGGTCGATCTCCACTCTGACGCCTGCCTCTGCCAGCTTAGCAGCAAGACCTTCGCAGTATGCAAGCTCGTTGTCGCCCATGGGCAGCACCTTTACCTGCGTGGGAGCCATCCACATAGGAAGCGCACCTGCGTACTTTTCCAAAAGCAGCGCAAGCGTTCTTTCGTAGCAGCCAAGCGAGGTTCTGTGAATGATATAGGGGGTCACTCTGGAGTCGGAAGAGTCGGTATATTCCATACCGAACTTCTTAGCCAGCAGCATATCGATCTGAATGGTGACGATGGTATCCTCCTTGCCGAATACGTTCTTGCACTGGATATCCAGCTTAGGACCGTAGAAGGCAGCCTCGTCGATACCGATTTCGTAATTGCCCTTGCCAAGGTACTTGTCCAAGAGCTCACCCATGACGCTCTGCGCCTCTTCCCACTGCTCGGGCGTGCCCTCGTACTTGTCGGTACGCTTGGGATCCCACTGGGAGAAGCGGAAGGAGCAATCCTCCCAAAGACCTACGGTCTCAAGGCAATATTTAGCAAGCTCCAGACAGCCGCCGAACTCCTCAGCCAGCTGATCGGGACGCAGCACAAGGTGACCCTCGGAAATGGTAAACTGGCGAACGCGGATCAAGCCGTGCATTTCACCGGAGTCCTCATTTCTGAACAGAGTAGAGGTCTCACCCAAACGCATGGGCAGGTCACGGTAGGAACGCTTCTTGTTCAGGAATACCTGATACTGGAAGGGGCAGGTCATAGGACGCATAGCAAAGCATTCCTTGCTCTCGTCATCGGCGTCACCCATAATGAACATGCCGTCACGGTAGTGATCCCAGTGACCCGAGATCTTGTAAAGGTCTCTCTTTGCCATCAAAGGAGTCTTGGTCAAGAGGTAGCCGCGGGACTGCTCCACGTCCTCTACCCATCTCTGCAGCAGCTGTACGGTGCGTGCGCCCTTGGGCAAAAGGATCGGCAGACCCTGACCGATGACGTCAACCGTGGTGAAATATTCAAGCTCACGACCGACCTTGTTGTGGTCGCGCTTCTTTGCCTCTTCTACCATTTCCAGATAGGTGCGCAGCTCGTCCTTGGAGGGGAATGCAGTACCGTAAACGCGCTGCAGCTGCTTTGCGGACTGGTCGCCCTTCCAATAAGCGCCCGTGCACTGGGTCAGCTTGACAGCTTTGACAGCACCCGTGGAGAACAGGTGAGGTCCTGCGCACAGATCGGTAAACTCGCCCTGGGTATAGAAGCTGATGACAGCGTCCTCGGGCAGCTCCTCGATCAGCTGCACCTTGTAAGGCTCGTTCTTCTCGGTCATGTATGCGATCGCCTGCTCGCGGGGCAGCTCGAAACGCTCGATCTTGTGGTTTTCCTTGACGATCTTCTTCATCTCGTCCTCAATCTTTTTGAGGATATCGGGAGAGAAGGTGACCTCGGAATCAAAGTCATAGTAAAAGCCGTTGTCGATCGCAGGACCGATGGTCAGCTTGGTCTCGGGGTACAGTCTTTTGACAGCCTGCGCCAGAATGTGAGATGCGGTGTGACGAAATACGTGCTTACCGTCCTCCTGTGCAAAACTGAGCAGCTCTACGTTTGCGTCAGCCTCTACAAGCTTGGTCAGAGCAACGACCTCGCCGTTTACCTTAGCGGCAATAATGCTGCGGTCGATCAGCTCTGCCTCTCTTGCCGCATCATACACCGTAATAGGTGCTTCGTATTCGCAAATTTTTGCGCCGAAATTGATTTTCATGTCGGTTTCTCCTTGTATGATTACAAAATATTTTTAGAAAAATAAACCCCGATACAGCATATGCCGTATCGGGGTGTGGATCACAAAAAATCCGCACGGTTCCACCCGAAAGTTTCACTCGTTCGTTATGCAATTTTACGTGCAAGTGGTATCCTTGATGCGTACGCATGCCCTCTCACCGTGTGGGCACTCTCTGTGGACGTAGTTTGCATAAAGGACGTGTCTTTCACGCTGCCTGCTTTATACAGGCTTTCTGTTGGCGTTCGGGTTGACGATCTCGCGCCAATCAAGATCACCGCGATCCAGTGCCATAATCAGCACCTCAGCGGTTGCGATATTGGTAGCAACGGGAACGTTGTTCTGATCGCACATACGCATCAGCTCGTTCTCAATCTCACCGGAATATCTGCCGGGTCTGGTATCTCTGAAATACAAGAGCAGGTCGATCTCATTATAAGCCACGCGAGAAGTGATCTGCTGTTCACCGCCTTGCTCACCTGCGAGCAGCTTTTCAATTTTCAAGCCGGTTGCTTCGGAAATGTACTTGGCGGTAATACTGGTAGCACACAGATGATGCTTGCTGAGCACGCCACAGTAGGCGATGCAAAACTGAGTCATCAATTCTTTCTTCATGTCGCTTGCAATGATTGCTATCTGCATAGTGTCTCCCTTCCATATTTTAGGTAGTGAACTTTCCTTTTACAAAAAGCCCTACCAATCCAATTTTAGAATTCTTGATTTATTATAGCACAATTTTAGTCTTTTTGTCAATGATATATGCAAAATATTTTCAAAAATATTGTTTCTTTTGTGGAAAAAGTGGCTATGCAAAGTGAAAAATATATGGTATAATAGTATATGTAGAAAAATATTATGATGAGTGAGGTATTGATCATGATCAACCAAATGACCGAATTACTTGCAAAATACGATCCTGCCGTAGCTGACGCCATTGAAGCGGAATATATAAGAGAGAGAGACGGCATTGAGCTGATCGCCTCCGAAAATATTGTTTCCCTTCCCGTACTGCTGGCAGCAGGCAGCATTGCCACCAACAAATATGCAGAAGGATATTCCGGCAAGCGTTACTACGGCGGTTGCCAATGCATTGACGTGCTGGAGGATCTGGCTTGCGAGAGAGCCAAGCAGCTCTTCGGTGCAAAGTTTGCAAACGTGCAGCCCCACAGCGGCTCGCAGGCAAACACCGCAGTGTACGTTGCTCTGCTCAACGCAGGAGATACCGTGATGGGCATGAGCCTTGCAGAGGGTGGACACCTGACCCACGGCAGCCCCGTGAATCTGTCCGGTAAATACTATAATTTCGTTCCCTACGGCGTCGGTGCTGACGGTATGATCGACTACGATGCGCTGGAAGCCCAGGCAAAGGTCGTGCGTCCTCGCATGATCGTCGCAGGCGCATCCGCATATCCCCGCGCTATTGATTTTGCCCGTATGGCAGAGATCGCACACGGCGTGGGCGCATACCTCATGGTAGATATGGCACACATTGCAGGTCTTGTTGCCGCAGGCGAGCATATGTCTCCCCTGCCCTATGCTGACGTTGTCACTACCACCACGCATAAGACCCTGCGCGGTCCTCGCGGCGGTATGATCCTTTGCAACGACGAAAATATCGCAAAGGCTGTCAATAAGGCAATCTTCCCCGGCATCCAGGGCGGTCCTTTGATGCACGTCATCGCAGCTAAGGCAGTTTGCTTTGGCGAAGCACTCACCCCCGCATTCAAGGAATATCAGCACAACGTCGTCACCAACGCAAAGGTGTTGGCAGACGCGCTGAAAAAGGAAGGCTTTGACCTTGTTACGGGCGGTACGGATAACCACCTGATGTTAGTTGACCTGCGTCCCATGCACATCACGGGCAAGGAAATGGAGCGCAGACTTGACGAGGTGCATATCACCGTCAACAAGAATGCCATCCCCAACGATCCTGAGAAGCCCTTCGTGACCTCGGGCATCCGCGTCGGCACGCCTGCAGCCACCACCAGAGGACTGGGTGCTGACGATATGATCTCCATTGCAAAGTGCATGCGCATGACCGCACAGGAATTTGACACCAAGGCAGACGAGGTGCGTGCGATCGTTGCGGACATCTGCAAGAAGTATCCGCTGTACGAATGATAAAATCAAGATGCACCCATACCATCGGGTGCATCTTTTGCCATTCTTTTGCCAATACTATATCTATCTATTACACAACGGAGGTACAATTTATGATAACCAAACCTCAAATTATACGCTGCGGCGCGCGGGAAATTCTCGATTCGCGCGGCAATCCCACCGTGGAGGCGACCGTCGTATTGGGTGACGGCACGGTCGGCGTTGCAAGTGTGCCCAGCGGTGCATCCACCGGCATTTACGAGGCACACGAGCTGCGTGACAAGGACGCCAAACGCTATGGCGGCAAGGGCGTAAGTCAAGCTGTAAGCAACGTATGCAGCATCATCTCCCCCGCTCTTGCAGGCACGTATGCGTCTGATCAATCCGACGTGGACAAGCAGCTGCGCGAGCTGGACGGTACGGAAAACTTCTCTAAGCTGGGCGCAAATGCGGCACTGGCGGTTTCTTTGGCAAGCGCACGTGCGGCGGCAAGCTGGTATCGCATCCCTCTGTATCGCTGGCTTGGCGGCATTGATGCACACAGACTTCCCGTTCCCATGATGAACGTGCTCAACGGCGGTGCGCACGCGCAAAATAACGTAGAAATTCAAGAATTCATGATCGTTCCCGTGGGTGCGGAGTCCTTTTCCGAGGGCTTGCGCATCGGCAGCGAGATCTATCACCGCCTGGGTGAGGTGCTTTCTCACGAGGGACTTGGCGGCGGCGTTGGCGACGAGGGCGGCTTTGCGCCCGATCTTGCCTCGGACGAGCAGGCAATCGAATATATCATTCACGCCATTGAGAAAAGCGGATACGACACAGATATGGTAAAAATCTCGCTGGACGCGGCTTCCTCCGAATGGTACCGTGAGGACGAGGGTGCTTACGTGGCACCCAAGAGAGGCAAATTCCGCAGCCGTGAGGACCTGATCTCCTATTGGGCATCTCTTGCTGCCAAGTATCCCCTGCTTTCCTTGGAGGACGGTCTTGACCAGCGCGATTTTGCAGGCTGGGCGTCCTTGACACGTACGCTGGGCAACGATTGCATGACTGTGGGCGACGACTTATTCGTGACCAACAAAAAGCGTCTTTTGGAGGGCATTGCGCAAAAGAGCGCAGGCGCAATCTTAATCAAACCCAATCAGATCGGCACGCTGACAGACACTTTGGACGTTATTCACGCAGCGGCAGGCGCGGGCATGTCGTATATCATTTCCCACCGCTCGGGTGAAACCGAAGATACCACCATTGCCGACATTGCGGTGGCGACCAACGCGCCCTTTATCAAATCCGGTGCACCCTGCCGTGCGGAGCGTACCGCAAAATACAACAGACTTTTGCGCATTGAGTCCTCCCTTGGCGCAAGCGCAGCCTACGGCAGATCCGCAGGCAAATCCGCTCCCGTTTGCTGCGGAATGGAATCTTAATCATCATAAAGCAAAAAAAGACCTCCCCTTTCGGGGAGGTCAAATTTGTTTTGCTTACTTTTCGTATCAGCCAACCTTAACGGTTACGGTATCAATGTAGAACGTGCAGCGTTCCAGCATGTAGAACTTGAGTTCGTCCGTACCACCGGGAGCAGTCTCGGTAAAGGTTACGTAGTAAACGCCCTCGTTTTCAGCATCAGCCTCAACGGTAGCCTTTACTTCTGCGCTGTTCTGACCGCCACCGGTCATGTTGAGCAGCAGGATTGCGCGATCGTTGGTTGCGATGTTGCCGAGCAAATCGTAAATCTTAAAGGTATAGGTGATAGGAGTATCGGTAGCAGCGGGAGCCAGGCTGATATGATCCTGTGCCAAGTATGCATACTCACCAAAGCCTGCAGCCTGCAGCTTTGCCAAGAATTCTGCACCAAGGGTGGAAAGATCTGCATAGGTGCAAGCACCGGCAACGGTCTTGAAGAACTGACCTGCGCCGATATCGTAGGTATAGCCTGCTGCGAGCTCTTCAGCGGTGGGCTCTGCAAAGGTCTCGGGCGTGAAGGTTTCGCCGGGAAGAGTTGCGAAGCTTTCGCCGATCAGTTCACCGTATGCGTAAACTTCGTAAATGGAGAACCAGTGGTCGCCTGCGACACCGGTGTCATCCAGACGGGTAAACTTGAGGTAACGAGCTTCAGCCTCGCCCTTGATGTTTACTGCCTTTGCACCGTGAGGAGTACCCTCGTAGATCACGGTGTAGTTTTCACCGTCGGTGGAAATGGAAATGGTGTAGTTCCAGCTTGCGTTTTCAAACAGGATATTGAGCTCGGTGAGCTTGTACAGACCCTGCAGATCAACGATCAGGTTAGCTTCACCGTTAGGTCTTGCGCCCCAACGAGAGCCATCGTTACCGTCAGTTGCCTTCCACGGTACGTTGGTGTCGTTCTCAATGTTATCGGAAGAAACGGGCTTGTTAAGAGCAACGTTTACCTTTGCTTCGGGAGCGAAGAACTCATCGGGGATCTCAACGGTGTTGTACGCCTGCAGAGAAGCCTTGTTGAAGTTGATGGTACCGGTTCTGGTAGCAACACCAACGTCGGAGCCTGCGATCTTAGCAGCTACGCAAGCGTTGTCAAGCTCAACAACGGTGCCGTCTGCCAGAGTCAGGATTGCCTTTTCTGCAAGAGCATCCTCGGGAAGTTCAATTACAGCACCGTACTGATCCTTGATCTCGTATACCTTAGTACCGATGATCTCAATGGTAGCAACCTTCTTGCCGCCGGCAAGAATGGTAACTACGGAACCGTTATCTGCGACGGTGATATCGTTGCTGTCAATGGTTACGTAATATACGTTGGGCACGTATGCACCGTCAACGTAGGTCTTGATGTTGATGCGGAGCTTGCCGGTTGCCAGAGGATTGAGGTAGATACCTGCTCCACCCATGGAAATAACGTCGCCGCCGTCATGACCATCCTGGCCAAAGTACTGTTTTTCAAGAGAAGCATCCCGAATACCGCGCACGAAAATGCTTGCCTGTCCTTCATTACCTGCGGACTCGATAACGTTTACGTTGAATGCATAGTAGCCGTTGGGTTGCGTATGCAAAGCGGTAAAGCTGGTAACACCGTAGTAGGGGTTACCGCCGTTGTAGGTTGCAAACATGGGTGCGCCTGCACCGTAAAGGATCTGGTCAAACAGCTGTGCAAGGTCGGTAGCCTTCAGGTCCTTATCGTCCTGAGACTCTGCGAAATTGCTGCCGATATCGGTGGTGTAGCCGTTCTGGTGGCTGACTACGGGCATGATAACCTTAAACTCGCCCAGGCATACTTCTGCGCCGTCGGGAGTCTTGTACAGCGTGCGAACGGTGTATTCACCCTCAAGACCTGCAAGGTTGATGCGGATCTTCATTCTGGAAGCGTTATCTGCACCGCCGCCTGCAGCAGCGTTGATAACAGCCTGATCTGCTTGAATAGTCCATTCGTCGTTGTAAATGGGTGTGCCGCCGTTGATCTGATAACCAAACTGGCCGATTTCACCCTTTACACCTACCCAACCCCAATAGGTCAGGACGTCAACGCCACCTGCGGACAGATCAGCGATCTTATCCCAGGATGCGGACTGACCGGGAGTGAACAGGTTCTCTTCACCGGCGGTCGCATCGCCTGCGCCCTTGTAGAGCTGGTCGAAGGACTGGTGAGTGATGATAGCCTTATCAGCATCCCACATAGGAGCCTTGTGCAGCTCGAATGCGTAAGCCTGTGCATATTCGGGAGTATTGAAGAATGCTACGAAATCAATGTCGAAGTAATCGCCCTCTGCGCCTGCATCGGTGAAGTAGTCAAGACGCAGATAGTTGATGTTACCGTCGGTAATGGAAGCAACGCCGGACAGATCGATGATTGCAAGATTCCATCTGCCATCCTCGTTCCAAGTTACCATGGGGTTATCGCCCTGACCGTTAGGACCTGCGCCGGAGCCGATGAAGATCTGGCCATCAAGCGCGGAATTGGTGCGGTAGGAGATTGCCAGGTACTGAGGCTGCGTGCCTGCAGCGTTCAGGAACTGGAAGTAGGGGTCGCCGCCGGTAGAGGTCAGACGAACGTAACCGTCCATCAGCTCTGCAGCGGTAGAGTTACCGGTCTTAGCCTTATCTGCCAGAGCCGCCGCATCAATGATCCAAGTGGGATCTGCGGGATCAACCTCGGGAGGAGGAGGCTCAACGGGATCGGTATCTGTCGTACCGGGGTCGGTAGTTGCAGGAGGCTCCGTAGTTACGGGAGGCTCCGTGGTTACGGGAGGTTCAGTAGGTGTATCCTGCGTTGTCGGAGGTTCGGTGGGGTCTTCCGTGGGGGTTTCCGGGGTGCTTTCCACAGTGGAATCGGCGGGGTTATCGGGCTGTTCGGGGTCCTTACATGCCACAAATACCATCGTCAGTGCCACAAGGATAGCTGCGAAGATAAGAAGCTTTTTCATCTTTCTGTTCCCTTTCGTTAAAAATTTTATAAGACCTCAAAGGTGCTTCGGACCTTATAATGTTATTATTATAGCACTTTTTGGTTAAAGTTGCAACAATCTTTGTGACTTTTCTCCTTTATTGATAAAGTGGCACGAGAATTTTTGGTCACCATGCACAACTTTTACGAGCGAAATGAGGCTCTGATACCGTGACTCAGACTTTTATTGCTGCACACCAGACCATTTCTGCATTCGCAAGTCAAAATGCGGTCGCAAAATCCCTTGATAAACGGCAAAATCCCCGATTAGAAAAAGGACAATTATTGCTGTTTTTCAGACTTTTCGTGCTCCTTTCGGTCAAAAAGCTGCAAGGCTGCAGACCAATCAAAATAAAAGACCTTGCCATTGGCAAGGTCTTTTATTGCTATATAACTGCCTTATGACTTATACACCGAAGAACAGCCAGATGATGATGTACGCGGGAACAATGGCTGCAAGCGTGAACGGAATACCGATCTTGAAGAAATCACCGTTCTTGACCGTGTAGCCTTCCTTACGCAAAATGCCGATACCCGTAATGTTGGCAGACGCACCAATGGGCGTACAGTTACCGCCAAGCGTTGCACCGGACAGAAGTCCGAAATACAGCGGTACGGCAATCGCGCCCGCATCCACACCCATTTGCGCGGACATGGCAACCGAGATTGAACCAAGCACGGGAATCATGGTAGCAACGTACGGAATATTATCGATGAACGCAGAGATCACGACGGATGCCCATACGATCACCGTGTACATCAAGAACAGGTTTCCGCCGCCTGCCTTGACCAGCAGCTGCGCCAGCCAATCGATCACGCCCTGCGCGGAGATACCGCCGATCATTAAAAACAAGCCGACCAGCAAGAGAATGGTCTGATAGTCGATCTCCTTGATGGGGGCAGCCATTGCCTTGATGCTCTTTTTGCGGATCGTAGTGTAAACCAGACCGATCAGAAGCAGCACGCAGCAGATTGCCCCGTTGGTGATCTCGGGGGTGTTGGGAACAAAGGATGCCGCAATCAGCAGCACCAGCAGCGCAACAAGCAGAATGCTGGGGAAATAATCGGTTACCTTAGTAAACTGCGTGATCTTGGCAACTTTCTTTTTTCTTTCCTTGCGGAACAGAAAAGCAAGAATGGACGCAGCAATCACCGCACCAAGCTCAACAACGAAGAACATACCGGGTCTGCCGTTATACCAGAAGAAATCCATAAAGTTCATTTTGAGCGCAGAACCGAGCATGATCGCGGTCGTGTCACCCACCAGCGTAGCAGCTCCCTGCAGGTTGGAAGAAACGGCAATGGCAATGATAAAGGGCACGGGATTGGTCTTGAGCTTTTTGCAGATCTCAAGCGCAACAGGTGCGATCATCAGTACGGTCGCAACGTTATCCACGAATGCCGAGATAATGCCCGCAAACAGCGAAAGTGCCACAGCGGCAACCATGACGTTGGGGCAGCACGACATAACAAAATCGGCGAGCAGCTCGGGCATTTTGCTTTCAATAAACAGCGCAACAAGCCCCATAGTACCCGCAATCATCAAAATGACGTTCAGGCTGTTGAAATTCAAGCCGGTTCCCCAGATCTCACCAAGCGGCAGCATCCCCGTGATGATAAACAGCGCGGCAGAGCTCAGCGCAATGTAGGGTCGGATCTTGCTGAAGGTCAGCATCAGCACGTAAGTGACAGCGAATAAACCAAGAGCGATATACATGCCGTACTGCTCAAGAAAAGCAGAAGGTATCATAATTTCTCTCCTATTTATATAATTTTTTAATGCGCGTCATACCAATCCTTGCCCCACTTGGCATCCACCAGCATGGGCACGGAGAAGGTTGCAGCGTTTTCCATTTCATGTTTGAGAATTGCCAGCACCTCGTCGCGGCAATCCTTGTGGCATTCCACGATCAGCTCGTCGTGCACCTGCAAAATCAGTCTTGCGTCATAGCCGCTCTTACGCAGCGCGTTGTCCACGCGGATCATGGCAATCTTGATAATATCGGCAGCCGTGCCCTGAATGGGGCTGTTCATTGCCACGCGCTCGCCAAAGTGCTTGAGGTTCTTGTTCTGCGCGGCAAGCTCGGGAATGGCGCGGCGTCTGCCGAATTCGGTGGTCACGTAGCCGTCCTCGTATGCCTGCTTGATGACGCCCGAGAGGTACGCCGAAACACCCGGGTAGCTTGCCATATAGCCGTCGATATACTCTTTTGCGGCAGAGCGCGAGATGTGCAGATCCTCGGCAAGCGAGAATTCACCCATGCCGTACACAATGCCGAAGTTGACCGCCTTGGCGCGCTTACGCAGCTCTACGGTAACCTGATCGGGCGCAACACCGAATACGCGGCACGCGGTTGCGGTGTGAATGTCCTCCCCGTCAATAAACGCCTGCTTCATTGCCTCGTCATCCGAGATCACAGCCAAGAGGCGCAGCTCGATCTGCGAATAGTCGGCATCCAGCAGCACGTAGTCGCTGCCTTCGGGAATAAAGTAGCGGCGCAGCTCCCTGCCAAGCTCGGTGCGGATCGGAATATTCTGCAGATTGGGCTCTGCAGAGGAAAGTCTGCCCGTAGCAGTGCCCGTCTGCTTAAAGGTGGTGTGAATGCGTCCCTGCTCGTCCGCAACTGCCAAGAGTCCCTCCACGTAGGTGGATCTGAGCTTGGTCATCTGTCTGTATTCCAGAATATCCTCGATGATGGGATGATATTTTTTGAGCTTTTCCAGCACCTCTGCGTTTGTGGAATAGCCTGTCTTGGTCTTTTTGCCTGCAGGCAAGCCCAGACGCTCAAACAGCACCTCGCCAAGCTGCTTGGGGGAGTTGATGTTAAAAGGACCGCCCGCAGAAAAGTGAATGCGCTCCTCCAGCTGCTCCACGTGGGCATCCAGCAGCGCACCGTAGCGCGCAATGCCCTCGCGGTCCACCATGCAGCCGCGATCCTCCATAGAGGCAAGCACGGCAGCAAGCGGCATTTCAATATCCATGAGCAGCGCGTACTGCCCACTCTCGCGCAGCTTTTGCGCCAAGGGCGCGAACATGCGCAGCGCGTAAAGCGCGAGCGGCAGCTCAGGCTTGTAAATCTCACCAAGATACGCAACCGTCAAGCGGTCGGGCGCGTAGCTTCCCTGCCCGGGATCGTCCACCCAAGCGGCAAGCATGGCGTCAAAATGGCAGCCGTGCCAATCGCAGCCCTGCGCCGACAGCGCGCGATAAACGGTTTTACAATCGTAGCAGATCACCTGCTTATTTGCAAGAAAGGCTTGCAGCGCGGCAAGGTCGCCCGTGTATTTGAGCAGATGCGTGCCGTCTGTCAGAATGGCAACACCGTCTGCATAGTCAAAGCCGATCAGATCGCCCGAAAGGTCGGTAAAGGATGCGACAGGAGTCAGATCCGTGCAGGTATCGGGTGCGACCGGGGTATCTGCAACGGTTTCTTGCACAACGGGAGTATCAGATACGGGTGCTACGTCCTTATCCAGCCCGAAACGCTTGATAAAACCCGAAAACTCCAGGCGCGTGAACATCTCTCGCGCTGCGGCACGGTCAAGTCCCGTGTAGGCAAGATCGTCCAGCGTCATATGCAGCGGCACTTGGCAGCAAATGCGCGCAAGCGTCTGCGAAAGGTACGCGCTGTCCTTGCCGTTTTCCAGCTTGGCGCGCACCGAGGGGGTATGCTTGGCGGTGGGCAGCTGCTCGTAAATGCCGTCAAGCGAGCCGTATTCGCTGATCAGCTTGAGCGCGGTCTTTTCTCCGATACCGGGCACGCCGGGAATGTTGTCCGAGCTGTCGCCCATGAGCGCCTTGACGTCCACGAACTGCTCGGGCTCTACGCCGTATTTGGCAAAGAACGCATCTCTGTCCATGACCAAGGTGTCCTGATTGGTGGCAAGCAGGATCTTGGTGTTTGCATCAATAAGCTGCAAGGAGTCACGGTCACCGGTCAATACCAGGGCACGGCAATCCTCCGAGTACTCGCGTGCCATAGCGGCAAGCGTACCGAGAATGTCGTCCGCCTCGTAGCCTTCAAGCTCCAGGACGTGCAAGCCCAGCATGGGCACGATCTCCTTGGCTATGGGCATTTGCGCACGCAGCTCGTCGGGCATAGCGTGTCTGCCTGCCTTATAAGCGTCGTACATCTTGTGGCGGAAGGTGGGTGCCTTGAGGTCAAACGCCACCGCCGCAAAGTCGGGCTTATACTCCTCTATTTGCTTGGAGAAAATATTGATCATACCGTACAGCGCGTTTGTGGGCGTGCCGTCCTTGGCGGTCAGCAGTCTGATGCCGTAAAACGCGCGGTTGAGTATACTGTTTCCGTCGATACAAAGTAAGGTCTTCATGCTCTTCCCCTTATATATCCATAATCCTATTTATTATACCACAAAATCGTGACATTTGTCAAGTAAAAACCATCAGGCTCACCACACCGCAAAATCATCAGACGCACCACACCACACGGATGACCCAACTCACAAAAAGTTTTGCGTCGCTTTTTCAAAAGCGACTGGGGTTCGGGGCAACGCCCCGCAGATACGGCCTTTCATTTGCTTGCAAATAATGGTTCTTTTCTTTGGCCTACTTCTCCAAAGAAAGAACGGAGCGAGCCACCTCAATGTAAAACATCCTATTTTCCCAATCTCAACAACATAAAAGGGCGACCTTGCGGTCGCCCTTATTTTAGGACATTCTGAAAAATCTAGATCCTGCAATTCTCCATGATCACATCCTGCGCCCACTTGGCCCAGACGGGATCCACACCGATGTCGTGGTAGGTGGGATAGTCCTTGGCGATCCAGCCACCGCCCGCCTCTCGGAACAGGCGGCACATCTCAAAGGCGCGACGCTCGATGAGCTCCCGATCACCGGTGGGCAGTACCTTCTGAATGTCCACGGGAGAGTGGAACACAGCACGGCAGGCAAACTTGGATGCCAGCACCTCGGAGGGATAGGCGTCGGGTTGATCAAACTGGAACACATTAATACCCGCGTCCAGGAAATCCTCCATGAAATCATGGATGTACCCGCAGGAGTGGAGGAATACGCTCATGCCTGCCTCGTGGGCGGCGTCAGCCACCTTCTTGTAGGCAGGCTTGAACAACTCACGGAAGGAGGCGGGTGAAATGAAGGTGCGATCCTGGGTGCCCCAGTCGTCGCTCAGGAACCAAGCATCAATACCGCAGCCCGCGATGCTCTTGATGACCGCCACCTCGTGCTCCGCCAGGCGGTCGATGAAAGCCACCACGGCTTCGGGTTCGAGGATGGTGTCAGCCAAAGCGTTGGATATGAGCCGTGCGTCCCGCAGGGTGGAGAACAAAGAATTGCCTGCTGCCAGAATGTAGCGATCCGAGGCGGTCAGGTTCAATGCCAACAGGCGGTCGCGGTGGGCGGAGTCAAAGGTAGGGATGAAGAATTCGTAATCCTCCCAGTCCTGGATGACACCGAGGACGCACTCGCCCTTGGTCTTGCCCTCGAAGCGGCCGTAAATGTTGCCGTGCATGTCCATGCGGGTCTCACCGTGGAAGCCCGCACGCTTTTGAAGCTCGGGGTAGATGCCCCAACTATCGTAGGGATTGGGAGGCAGGTTCACGTAGGTACGAGAACCTACGAAGACCAGGTCGGAGCGGCTGTGAAAATCGAAACCGATGCGCTCGGGTTGGTCATGGGCGACCAGCCGACGGATATTTTCTCTGGATGTGTAATTCATCGTACTACTCCTCGGAAGAATAATTTGGATATATTATACCGCAACCCAAACAAGGAGTCAAGGCTTTTTGTGATTTTTGCACGGAAAATTCATCAGACGCACCACACGGATGACCCAACTCACAAAAAGTTTTGCGTCGCTTTTTCAAAAGCGACTGGGGTTCGGGGCAACGCCCCGCTTAACGCCGTTTTTTGGTTCTTTTTTGCGGCTCCTTGCTCAAAAAAGAACGGAGAGAAGCTCCTGAATGTATTGCATCCTATTCCCCGCCCCGAACAACACAAAAGGGCGACCTTGCGGTCGCCCTTGTCTTTATTCGGTTGTATCTTCCGTGTCCGGAGCAGTGACAGTATTCGACAGATCGCGCTTTTTCTTGATTTTGCGTACGATCACGATCACAACGGCAATCACTATTACAAATGCAAACACACAGATCCCAATGCCAATCAGTATTGACAAAGCTAAACCAATCACAAATATGATCGGATTGCCTTGAGATATACTTGCCAAAATCACGAACAGCATCATAAACACGTTTTCAAAGAAGTTCTCAATAGGCGAGTTATTCGGGTCACTCGGGCTAAAAGCATACGCAGGCAACGCCATGACCGCACAAAGAAGCAAACACGTAACGGGAATCAATAAACGTTTCAAGTTTTTCATAAAGCCCTCCTTATACCTTGATTTTGGATTGATTCATTATAACATATTATGTATAGGTTGTCAAGGGAGAGTTGTTGGGGCTAAGAACGGGCGATCACTGATCGCCCCTACGGCATACCCGTTTAGACTTTTAGAATTGCAAAATCATAACACAATCAGTTGTAGGGGCGATCAGTGATCGCCCGCTCTTAGGCACAAACCAAAATACAAAGGGCGACCTTGCGGTCGCCCTTAGATAAAAGTCTTTATTCCAGAATATTGGTGGTAATATAATCCACGCCCCATGAAACAAGTCGCTCTGCATCTGCTGCGCTGTCCACCGTCCAGCAGTTGATCTTGATGCCTGCTGCATGGAACGCGTCCACGCGCTCCTTGGTCAGCGCATGATAGTGCACGTCAAGGTCCATTTTGAGCTCGGACAGACGCGCGATCACCTCGTCGCTGACGTCACCCGTCAAGAATTGGCAGGGCTGCTCGGGATACAGCGCACGCACTTTGCAGAGATTCTCGATGTTGAACGCGATAAAGGTCACGCCGTCAAGGTAGTCAAGCTCCTTGATCAGTTCGCAAAGCCTTGCGATCTCCTCGTCGGTAAAATTGCTCTTGAGCTCCAACACGCAGATCTTGCCGTACTTTTTGCAAATGCGCACGTATTCGTCCACGCTTGCCGGGTGCAAGTCGCCTCTCTTGACGCCGTCCTTATCGTAAAGCACAGCCGCACGCGCAACGTCAAAGCTGACCTGCTCGACCGCGAGATCCTCGCCCGCAATTCTCTTTAAGTTGCCGTCATGGTTGAGAATAAACTTGCCGTCCGCGGTGCGGTACACGTCTGTTTCCACGCCCCAGTAGGTGCGGTTGCCCGCCGCGATAAACGCCGCGCAGGTGTTCTCCGTTTCCAAGCCGCTGACACCTCTGTGTGCAACAGCCAAGGTATTGCCCTTATTGAACTTGATCGTGTTTGCAGCCATATTACCCTCCAAATTGTCGTTACTTACTCTTTGCTTTCGGGAACGAATGCCAGATGCAGCTCCTCCATTGCCTTGGGATCTGCAGGTGCGGGACAACCCGACATCAGCTCGCTTGCGTTCTGTACCTTGGGGAATGCAATGACGTCACGCAGGCTGTCTGCGCCCAGCATGACCATTGCCAGACGGTCAAGACCCATACCGGAGCCACCGTGAGGAGGTGCACCGTACTTGTATGCATCCACCAGGAAGCCGAACTTTGCTTCGATCTCTTCCTTGGTAAGACCCAGCGCGCGGAACATCTGCTCCTGCAGCTGCCAGTCGGTAATACGGATAGAGCCGGAGAGCAGCTCGGTGCCGTTGAGTACCATATCGTAGCACTTTGCGCGTACCTTGCCGGGATCGCTCTCCAGGTAAGGCAGGCACTCTTCCAGCGGCATGGTGAAAGGATGGTGCATTGCATCCCAAGCACCGGTCTCCTCGTTCCACTCAAAGAACGGGAACTCGGTGATCCACAGGAAGTTGAACTGACCCTTGGGGATAATGTCCAGCTTCTTTGCAACCAGGGTGCGCAGCGCGCCCAGTACGGGCAGCACGACCTTATCCTTGTCGGCAACGAACAGCGCAACGTCGCCCTGCTCCATACCCAAAGCTGCGATCAGCGCGTCCAGCTCCTCGGGGGCGAGGAACTTAGCAAACGAGCAGTTGGGAGCGGCATCCGCCCAGCGGATGAAGGCAACGCCCTTGGCGCCAATGCCCTTTGCATGCTCGGTCAGCTTGTCGATCTCTTTTCTGGTCAGCGCACTCGCACCGTTCTTTGCCACGATGGCGCGCACGCTGCCGCCGTCCGCAAGCGCACCTGCGAATACGGGGAAAGTGGTATTTGCAACCACCGCGGACAAGTCCTTGATGGTCATTTCATATCTGGTATCGGGCTTGTCGCTGCCGTACAGATTCATTGCCTCGGCAAAGGTCATGCGCTGCATGGGCGTTGCGATGTCCACACCAAGCACTTCCTTGAACACTCTCTTGATAAAGCCTTCGTTGACCTCCATGATCTCTTCCATGGATGCAAAGGACATCTCAAGGTCGATCTGGGTAAATTCGGGCTGGCGGTCTGCTCTGAGGTCCTCGTCACGGAAGCAGCGAGCCAGCTGAATGTAGCGGTCGTAGCCCGACAGCATCAGCAGCTGCTTGTACAGCTGAGGCGACTGGGGCAGCGCGTACATAGAACCGGGGTGGATTCTGGAAGGAACGACGTAGTCACGCGCACCCTCGGGGGTGGGCTTGATCATCATGGGCGTCTCGATCTCGAGGAATCCGTTCTCGTAGTAATACTGTCTTGCAACGCGTGCGATCTCGTGACGCATGCGGATGTTTCTCTGCAGCTCGGGGCGGCGCAGGTCGAGGTAGCGGTAGCGCAGCGCGATCTCGTCGTTGACCTTCTTGCCCGTACCGATCTCAAAGGGAGGGGTCTGCGCAGCGGAGAGCACCTTCATGCTCTCAACAAAGATCTCTACCTTACCCGTGGGCAGGTTGGGGTTGATCGCACCCTCGGCGCGAGGGCGTACGGTACCGTGCACAGCCAGTACGAACTCGCTGCGGCAACGGAATGCCTTTTCAAAAATCTCGCGGTCGGTTGCATCGTCAAAGGACAGCTGGACGATACCCGTTCTGTCACGCAGGTCAATAAAGATCAGCGCGCCAAGGTCTCTCTGTCTTTGTACCCAACCCATCACGCATACTTTGGAGCCGATGTCCGACTCGGTCAGCGTGCCGCAATAGTGCGTTCTTTTATCGGTTGCACTCAAAAATTCTGCCATTTTTATATTCTCCTTAAACAGATGTATTTACAAAATTACAGGGGCTTACCCTCGCTGTCAAACAGCGGCAGGGGCTCAAGATACACGATATCCTCGCGGTCGATCGCGTCACCCTCGGCAAGAATGGCTGCTCTGCCGCAGATGATACCGCCTGCCTGCTCAACCAGCGCTTCCAGAGCCTTGAGAGATTCACCCGTGGAAATCACGTCGTCCACGATCAGAATCTTCTTGCCCTTCATCAGCGCGGCATCGTAGCCGTCCAGATACAAGGTCTGCTCGCGGTTGGTGGTGATGGAGCGGACGGATACCTGCAGCACGTCTCTCATGTACAGCTTTGCGCCCTTGCGCGCCAGCATGTACTTTTGGTTGCCTGCAAGTCTTGCCATCTCGTGCACCAGCGGAATGCCCTTTGCCTCTGCGGTGATCAGATAATCGTACTCGGGCACCTTGTCAAGCAGTGCCTGCGCTGCAGCGGTGGTCAGCTCGGGGTCACCGAAAATGACGAACGCGCCGATCATGAGCTTTTCATTCAGAGGGCAGAGCGGCAGATCGCGCTCACATCCCGCGATATTCATGCGGTAATACTTTTCCATGGGTCAAGCCTCCGTGTGTTTTTAATGTATCGTGCAGGGACTTTTCGCCATTCCCTACACTCCCATAATAATTATACTCATATTTTGAAAAATGTCAATAATTTTGGCGGTTTTTGTGGGGACATGAAAGAAAGATTTTGAGCAATTCGTTTCATTACCGAACGGTTTGTTTGTAGGGGAGGATATCATCCTCCCGCCAGTCATGACATCGGTATTGCGTTTGGGTGTAAATACCGGTATCTAACGCTGGCGGGAGGATGATATCCTCCCCTACAGTCAATCGCTACTTCCGCCACGCCACCGGGTGCGGCAGGCTTCCCTGCGGCGGCACGCCATCGATCAGGATGCCGCCCTCCAAGAGCAGTCCCCTGCGCACCGCGCGCTCGCCGTACCGCGCACGCAAGCCGTCCAAAACACCGCCCAAGGATTCAAGGGCTGCGTGGCGGCAGGTGTCGCCGTCAAACATGGACAGCTGCTGCTCCGCGTGATCCTTGAGATTGCACGCCGTCACGCCGATGCTGCGCAGGGGCTTGCCGTCGTGAAAGGTGTCGTACAGCACCATTGCCTCGCGCCAAAGGTCGTTTTCAAGACACGTAGCCGCCGTGCCCTTTTGCCGCTGCTTCCAAGCAAGATCGGTCGTGCGCAAGGACAGCTTGACCGTGGTGCAGCGCATATCTGCCTCGCGCAACCGCGTGGCAACGCTTTGGCAAAGCTGCGCCAGCACGATCTCGGCATCGCGCCGCGTGACCATATCCACGGGCGTGGTGGTGCTGTTGCCGATGCTTTTGACGGGGTACTCCTGCCCGTCCAGCAACACGGGAGAGCCGTCCATGCCGTTGGCGAACTGCCACGCCATAAGCCCGTTTTTACCAAGAGCACCCTCCAGCAGCGCGGGATCGGTACGCGCCAAGTCCCCCACCGTGCGGATCTGCATATACCAGAATTTTTTCACGGTAGAACGCCCCACAAAGATCAGATCCCCCACGGGCAAGCCCCAGAGCAGCTCTCGGAAGTTTTCGCGCGTGATCACCGTGACCGCGTCCGGCTTTTTGTAGTCGCTGCCCATTTTGGCAAAGATCTTGTTAAACGACACCCCTACCGACACGGTCACGCCAAGCTCGCTTTTGACCGCGCACCGTATCTCGTTTGCAATGACCTCACCGTAATTCTCGCCCCACAGTCTGCCGTTTCCCGTCACGTCCAGCCAACATTCGTCAATACCAAAGCTCTCTATGCGGTCGGTATACCGCGCGTAAATGCCGCGCGCCTTGTCCGAGATCTGCTTATACCTGTCCATATGCGGCGGCAGCAGCACAAGAGCGGGGCATTTGCTGCGCGCTTCGGCAATGCTCTCCCCCGTTTGCACGCCATACCCCTTGGCAACTTGATTTTTGGCTAAGATGATGCCGTGCCGTGCCTCGACGTCCCCAGCCACCGCCACGGGCTGCGACCACAGCTCGGGTCTGTCCGCGCACTCGACCGACGCGAAAAAATTGTTCATATCCACGTGTAAAATAACGCGATCCACCTCTGCACCCTCCCGAAATAGAACATTTGTTCTGTATCGGTATTATAACAGAACATCTGTTCTGTGTCAAGTGGTAAATTGCACAAAAACCGACCGAGAAATCCTTCCTTTGCTCCCAAGGCAGCACCGTTTTGCAAGGACGCATGCCCCACTTCGCCCCCATTTATCGCATTATACAGTATATTGTATGGGATTACGCTTATCGGCACAGTATTTTGCGATTTTCAGCGTTTTTTCGAGCAAAAAAGTTGGTGTTTTTATCGTTTTTTTATTGACAAATCACGCCCGCTATGATATAATGGCAATAAGAATGAAAATCGGGGATTGTCCCGTGAAAAAAGAACAAAATACGGAGGAAAAAACAACGATGAAAAAGCTTCTCATCATCGCACTTGCACTCATGCTCGCGCTCTCTTTGGTTGCCTGCAACAACAAGGACGGCAACGAGGACGAAACCGGCAACAACACCATTATTATCAATCCCGAAGGCACCGGCAACACCGTAGGCACCGGCGATCCTTCTACCGGTAACAATCCCGGCTCTAACCCCGGCACCGACGTTCCCGTAGAAGAGACCTTTACCGATAAAGAACAGACCATCTTCATCGTAGCAGACGTTGCAAGCGTTCGCTCCGAGACCAGAATTGCAGAAGAGACTCTGCTGCAGTACGCTGCTAAGGACGCTGAGTTCAAGAGCACCGGCTACAGCGAAAACTGGTACAGAGTTGAGATCGAGGTTGAAGTAGAGGAAACCACCGAGGCAGAGGCTGCTCCCGCATCCGAGGAGACCACCGAGGCTGAAACCGAAGCTGCTACCGAGGAGACCACCGAGGCAGAGACCGAGGCTGCTCCCAAGACCGAGACCGTTGTAGCTTACATTCACAAGACCGTTGCTTGCGTTAAGGATCTGACCGCGAAGGATCTGGAAGAGCCTATCACGCTGTACATCATCGCTTACGCACTCAACGTCAGAGCTTGGTACGATTTCGCGGCTGCAAACAACGTAATGTGCACCCTGCAGCTGGGTGACGAGGTTCAGGCAGTTGCACAGGGCAACGGCTGGTACAAGATCCAGCTGGCTGACGATGCACAGGGCAACAAGCAGTTTGGTTACATCTCCTCTAACGAGCAGTACGTTTCCACCACCAAGCCCGCCGAGACCACCGAGGCTGCTGAGTAATTTGATCAATCAAATAAGGGGTTGTCGCAAGACAACCCCTTTGTTTTTTATTCTTCGCCTTCGTCCAGCTCCAGCTCGAACCAGAAGGTTGAGCCCTTCCCTACTTGGCTTTCCACACCGTAGGCTGCACCGTGGCGTTCCAGTACGGTCTTGACGATGGAAAGTCCCAGCCCCGTACCGACTACGGCTCGCTTATGCACGCGGTCAACCTTGTAATATCTGTCCCAGATCAAGGGGATCTGCTCCTCGGCAATGCCCGCACCGTGGTCAATGACAGAGATGCGCACCTTGTTTCCAAAGCACTCCTGCCGCACGGTCACGGTCTTGTCCTCGCCTGCATAGTTGATGCCGTTATTGATCAAATTATACAGCACGCGCAGAATCATGGCTTTATCTGCATTGACGAACACGTGACGGTCGTACTCAAAGAGCACCGCATAGCCGTCCTGTGAGCGCAGCTTGTCGTAACGCCCGACCGAGGTCTGCATCTGCTCGGTCAGATTGAATGGCTCACGCATCAGCTCTGCGGCATCCGCCTGCAGGCGCGAAATGTCAAGAAGACCGTTTACAAGCTCGGAAAGACGCTCTGTCTCATCAATAATGGTCTGCATATTCTCGGGGGTATTCTCCCCGGGAATGTCTCGCATGATCTCGCTATACCCTTTGATCATAGTCAAAGGGGTGCGCAGATCGTGCGATACGTTTGCAATCAGCTCCTTCTGGAGTCTGTCATTCTTGGAAAGCTCCTTGGATGCATAGTTCAAGGTTTCGGCAAGCTCGCGCGTTTCGCGGTAGCCCTCACCCTCAAACTGTACGTCATAGTTGCCTTTTGCCAGCTGCTTTGCCGACTGGTTCATACGCACGATGGGCGAAATGATACTGCGCGCAAATACCATTGCCATCAGCAGCGCAAGCCCGACAAAGATGACTGCAATCCATACAAACTGCATGCGCAGCGTTTGCACGGTAGCACGCAGAGGTGTCAGCTCGGAATTGAGCATGATGGCGTAGGTGGCACCGTTCTCCGATGAGCAAACGTCCACGGTGATCATACTGAGTCGCTCGGTAAATATCTGCCTGCCGCTGTTGACCAGGTCATCGGTCTCCTGCTCCTCCACGATCTCGCTTTTTTGCGCGGTCATCGGTTTGACGGTACGGTAATGTCCCTCTTGCCCCAGCGCCTTTTGGTAAAGCAATTCCATCACGCGGCTGTCAATATGGTGCAAAAAGCAGCTCTCTGCCGCGTTTACATCGGCAATCTCGGAAAGTCCGTTTTGCCCCACCTCAAACACGCGCACGCAAATGCGGTATTCGTCCGCATGGTCGATCACACTTTTGCTCAGTCCCGATTTTCCGTCCTCCAAAGAGACCTCAATCATTTCCGAAACGTGCTCCATCTCGGTCATTTTGGTGTGACGGTAGAACACGTTAAGCAGCATAACCTGGAACACAAACAGCACCGCGAGCATCAGCATCATAAAGATCAGAAAGTAAAACAGCAGCTTACTGGAAACGCTCACACCGGGATACGGGCGTCCCTCTCTATCTCCCTTACTCATCAGATCTCCTCAAAGCGGTAACCCATGCCGCGCAGCGTTACGATATACGCGCTGTACTTGCCAAGGCTCTTGCGCAAAAGCTTGATGTGGGTATCCAAGGTTCTTGCGTCACCGTAGAAATCGTAGCCCCATACCTCGCTGATCAGCTTTTCACGGGAAAGCGCGATGTTGCGGTTCTCTAACATGTAGAAGAACAAATCATATTCCTTAGGTGACATTTCCACGCGTTGACCGTCTATGTACACGATACGCGCGGTCAGATCGGCACGAAGTCCGCCGCCATCCAGCTCCACGATCTGATTTTGCGGTCTTTGCTGTGCCTGCACCTGCTCCGCGTTTCTGCCCACACGCTTGAGCACCGCTTCAATGCGCAGCATCAGCTCCTTGGGCGAGAAGGGCTTGACCACGTAGTCGTCCACACCCAGCTCAAAACCGTTGATCTTGTCGTATTCCTCACCGCGCGCAGACAGCATGATAATCGGCGTTTGGGTGATCTTGCGGATCTCACGGCAAGCCGAAAAGCCGTCCAGCTCTGGCATCATAATGTCCATAATGATCATGTCGTATGTATTCTCGCGGCACTTATACACCGCATCCATGCCGTCGGTCGCCTCGGTGACCTTGTGTCCCTCAAACTCGGCGTACTTGCGGATAATGGCGCGGATGCGCGATTCGTCGTCTACTACCAAAATGTGATACATATTTACCTCCCTTGTGTCGTAATGAGGCAGATTTTGCTGTATACATTATATATAATCTTTGTGACCGTCATATGAAGAAATCAAAAAAAGTCGTTGAATTTCGGAAATTTGTGAAAAAACGCTGTTGCAGCACCGGGGGGCCTCGCGACACCAATCTATTGGTGTCATTCTCGAGCGAAGCGAAGGATCTGCGAGGACGCGCATCTTGACAATACTTGCTCAAACATGTTATAATGAGATCGTGAAAATATTTTATCTTTTTTCAAAATCCGTGGACTTTTTATCTAAAAGAAAGAATGGAATCGTAATAATGAAAAAATCTATTCTCCAAAAGCCCATAAAGCAAATTATGACAAGCAAGGGCTTTGAACACATAAAGAACAATGATTACGCTTTAATTTGCGGTGACAAGAAAACCAAGCTGATACTTCGCATTCCCGACGGCAAAAACGGTCACGGCTTTGTTTTAGCGGCGCAGTTTTCCGATTTCGGTGCGTTTGACGGTGATTTTTCCAATACCATGATGAAGCAGTACGATTTTGCATATGAATTGGCATATGGTGAGGTACAAGAGTACAGCGAAAGCGAGATCATCGAGGCAACCGAGAAAGTTATGAGTGCGTATGCGTGTTATTACACTGATGGTGCAAATGCCATCAAGGAGCGTTTGAACGAATGGACGTTTGGCGACCTTGATGAGCAGGTTAAGGCTGCCGTGCAACGCTATTTCGGTTTGCCGGGCATCGATCCGTATTCCGACGATTATCAGAAGGACACGGCAGAGCAGATGAAGCAGCTTGGCGGTGCGATCACCTTGTCCATGCAAGAATACACCGAACACAAGGCTTTTTATGACGCATACGAGCAGTATGGCGCGCAGATCCTTGTGAATGAAAAGATCGGTTCTGTGATGATCTCGTTTGCACCGAAACGCAAATGGTGGCAGAAATAATAAGGAGTATTGAAATGAACAACACAAAATGGAATGAAATAGGTCATAAGTTTTGGGATATAGAATGTAGCGAGGACATTCTTGTTGAGTGGGATGTTAAGTTTATCAATTACGACTACGTAGAAAATTACGAGTGTACTTGGTCGCATTTTGGCTCCGATATGGTTGACCATAAGCAAATTGAATGGCTCAAAATTCGATTGACACCCGAAAACAAAGAGAGGGTAATCGAAGTTTTGAGGGCTGTTCACGTTCCCGGAAAAGTGACCGAGGAAGCAGCATTCGTATACGGCTACCGCACAGATATAAATTATATTTGATTAAGAAAAATGGCTTATTTAAGATTGATTTGCAGACCCGATATATTAAGCGAAGTTGATGAAAAACTCACATCGAGCTATCAAGCATTTGGAGTCACGTTGTTGACACGAAGCTCGCAATCATATTGGAAGGACGACCGATGCAACGAAGTGAACTATGAGTTCTCGTCAAGTATTAGCCTTGAAAAATGGTATCAGTTCTTTTGCGCGGTGTTCGGAGCTGATAACAATATAGTCGAAGAAGACGGTAAAGCAATCACCCATAACGGTAGTCCTATCTTAAACGGTACGGAAGTATTTGCGCATCTGTTTGTAGCGGGCGATCACTGATCGCCCCTACGACTGTTATGGTTTCGGTATTGTAAAATCCTGACGTGCTTCATTGTAGGGGCGAGAATTTCGGCTTTGCCGAAATATGTGATCGCCCGCCCAGGCGGCAACAACTTTTCTGCCTGTACGAACTATCAAGCACATAAACCAATGGTTGATAAGATCTCAATCCAAATCGATTGACATCTAATAGAAAATGTGGTAACCTTTATACATGAACTGCATGAAATCAAGGAGAACAGTGTATGCACGACATTTTTGTTGAAGATTTCGAATCCGAATTATTTACCGAGGCTTTCAAAAAATACTTCTGCGAAATCAGCACGTCTCAACGGAATTGGGAAATGTTGTTCCGTCAAATGAACTCGGAAAAGGATACCACTAAAGCGATTATGAGACTGGATGGAAATACCGTGGTTGGCTTTATAATGTTTTGTGAAATAGAGCTGAAATGCGCATTCTTTTCGGAAAAATTCGGATTCATTCGCGAATTGTGGGTGGACAAATCTTATCGCCATGCCGGATACGGAAGCCATTTAATGAGTTTATCGGAAAAATACTTTGCTGAAAAAAAGGTTCCGCAAATGGCTCTTAATGCCATACCGGAAACAGAAGAATTTTATCGAAAGCAAGGCTATTCTGCAAGTGAAGTGATTGTTTCTGAATCGGATATAGTATTCATAAAAAAGATATGATTACGATATGGTCGTAGGGGAGGATAACATCCTCCCGCCAGCGATAAAGATGGTGAGTATTTGGGTAATAATCATAAATCGTATTCGTGCGGGAGGATAATATCCTCCCCTACAAATTTGTCCCCGTGCGAACACCATAGACGCACGATAAAACAAAAATATTCAGCAAAAGCGGTGTATCCGCTTGTTTTTTTGCGCATTTTTTGATATAATGAAGATAATAAGTACAAGGAGGACGCGACCGTGACAGGTTTTGCAACATATTTCCCGTCAAGCATCAGAGTGGGGCAACCGCTCTCCCTCTCGGACTGCCGCGTGCTGCGTCCGTATCTTTTGGAGCGTGCGGGTATTTCCCAAGGCTCTGTGATCATGCTTGCCGTCCCTTACGCCGTGCCATGCGATGGGCGCGCTGTTTCCATGTATGCCGTGGCAAAGGATTACCACGCCTATTTTGACGCGCTGTTTGCATCTGTCTTGCCCGCCCTGCGTGCCGATTTTCCGGGTCACACCTTTGCAGGCTTTGCCGATCACTCCCCTATAGCCGAGGTCGAAGCTGCCTGCATGGCAGGGCTTGGCATCATGGGCACAAACGGTCTTTTGCTCACGCGCGAGCACGGCTCTTACGTATTCCTTGGAGAGATCGTGACTACGCTGCCCACCGACTGCGCGCCGCAGCCCGTGTTGCACTGCCCCGATTGCGGTGCTTGCCGCCGTGCTTGTCCCGTCGATCTTTCACACGACGCCTGCCTTTCCGCGCTGACGCAGAAAAAGGGCAAGCTTGACGCGCTGCAAGTGCAGAGATTGCGCGAGCATCCCTTGATCTGGGGCTGCGACACCTGTCAGGAGGTCTGTCCCTATAACAAGGCAGCCGCGCGTGCAGGCACGCTCTATACGACTGTTCCCTATTTTACGGCGGATCTGATCCCCTGCCCCGATCTTGCCTTGCTGCAAAGCATGCCCGACGAGGATTTTGCGCGCCGCGCATACGCATGGCGCGGACGCGATACCATTTGCAGAAACATTCTGATCAAGGAGGAAAAGCAAATATGACCACCTTTGTTTACGGCCTTTCCGGCTGCGGCAAGAGCGCATATATCGAGCAATGCATCCGCGATGACGTCACGGCAGGCAAGCGCGCGCTTTTGATCGTACCCGAGCAGGAAGCCTACAGCGCAGAGCGTCGTTTGCTCTCCACGCTGCCCGCGGGTGCAGGCCTGCACTTTGAAATTCTCAGCTTTTCCCGTCTTGCCAAAAAGGTCTTTGGCATCTACGGCGGCATTGCTGCCGAGCCCGTTTCCGCTGCCGCGCGCTCGCTTTACATGTGGAAGACCCTGCGCGAGCTTTCCGGCATGTTAGAGCAATACCGCAACACCTCCGACCCTGCGCTGCCCGCGCTCATGCTGGGCGCAGCCGAGGAGCTGCGCGCTGCGGGCTTGACCCCCGCACAGGCGGAGCATGCTTGCGACAAGCTTGATCAAAATTCCCCGCTATACAAAAAAATGCGCGACATTGCGCTTGTGTGGGCTTGCTTTGAAAACGGACTTGACGACGGCTTTGGCGGTGACCCCGCAGATGATCTGACCCGTCTTGCCTCCACCCTGGAGCGTCACGACTTTTTTGCGGGCATGCAGGTCTATATCGATTCCTTTACCAGCTTTACCTCCCCCGAATACCGCGTCATAGCGCAAATGCTGGCGCAGGCAGACGGGGTAACAATATCTCTTTGCCTGCCCGACGCGCAAAGCACGCCGCCTCACATGGAGGAGCAGGCGAACACACGCGCACGCATTACGCGCATGTGCCGCGAACTTGGCCAAATACCCGAAAGCATTACCCTGACCGAGAGCATCCGCACGACCTCCCCTGCGCTGATTGCGCTGGAGCGCAAGCTGTGGAACTTTTCTGCAAAGTCCGAACCCAAGACGGGCGAGAGCATGCCGATCGATCTGTACGTTTGTGCCACGCCGTACGCGGAAGCAGAGGCGGCTGCGCTGCACGTGCTGGAGCTTTTGCAAAAGGGCTATACCCCCGGGGATATCATGATCGCGGTGCGCGACGTGGAATCCTGGCGAGGCATTCTCGACCGCGCCATGGATCAGTACGGTGTGCCCTACTTCCTTTCGCGCCGCACCGATCTTTGCGCCTACCCCATAGCAAGGCTTTTACAGAGTGCTTTGCGCTGCGTCAGCACGGGGTATCGCCGTGCCGACGTCATGACGCTGCTGCATACCGGTCTTTGCGGTGTGGAAAATGCCGACATGGACAGATTTGAGGACTATTGCGAAACCTGGAACATCTCGGGCAACCGTTTCTTTGCCGAGGTGTGGACCATGAATCCCGACGGATATAGTGAAGTTATGTCCCCCCGCGCCGCAGATATTTTAGCCGCAGCCAACCGCGTGCGCGAAATTTTAATGCAGCCTCTGCAAGCCCTGGAAATGCGCCTGCGTGCTGCCGAGCACGTGCCCGACATGTGCGCTGCCCTTTGGGAATACTTGGGCGAGTTGCAGGTCTCCGATCGCCTTGCCGACCTTGCCGCGACCCAGCTTGCGCTGGATCAGGTACGCGGGGCGGGCGACACCATCCGAATTTATGATCATATCACCGAGCTGCTTGCTACGCTGGCGGTGCTGCTCCCCGAAGAAAAGCTGTCCGCTGCCGAGTTTGCGCAAGCCATCTCGGTTATGCTCGCAAAAAGTGACATGGGTTCTGTGCCCACCATGCAGGACTGCGTCATGATCGGCTCTGCCGCCACCATGCGTATAGATCAGGTCAAGATTGCGCTGCTGCTTGGACTCAACGAGGGCGAATTTCCCGCTTCGGTATCCGACTCGGGGTTGCTTTCCGAGCAGGACAAGCTGACCCTTGAGGAGCTGGGGCTCGGCATGCACGTAAGCAAGCAGACACGCTCGTCTGCCGAGCTGTTTTACGTCTATCGCGCCATGACAAAGCCGAGTGAGCGGCTGATCCTTTCGCGCTCCGAAAAAAATACGGGCGGCAAGGATTGCACCCCAGGCGTGGCATGGCAGCGCGTATTGCATCTCTTCCCCGATTGCAAGGAAACGCGCGTTCACCTGCCAAGTGCGATTGCGTCCAATCCCGAAAAGGGCGTAGTGCACCTGCCCTGCATCTCCCCCGAGACCGCAAGAGCACTGCTTGGCGACAAGCTGTATCTGAGCAAATCCAAGATCCAGACCTTTGCCCAATGCCCCTACCGCTATTTTTCCGAAAATATTCTGTCCTTGCGCGAGCGCACCGCAGCCACGGTCAGCTACTCGGACGCAGGCTCGTTTATCCACTACGTGCTCGAGCATTACATCAAGGCTTGCATGGGAGAGGACGGCAAGGTGCACCCCTTGGAGGGCGCAGAAGCCGAAAAGCTTGCCGACAGCATCATCGCGCTCTATATCAGCGCCATCTGCCATTGCAGGCTTGAGGACGTGCCCGCATCGCTGATGCACCGCTTCTTAAAGCTGCGTGAGCTGACGCTCTCGTTGCTCCAAACCTTAATGAACGAATTTTCACAAGGGCTTTTCGTACCCGTTGCCTTTGAGCAGCGCATCAGCGAGCGCGACCCGAGCGCCCCCTCGCCCATGATCCTGCCCGTGGGTGACTCTCCCCTGCCTGCCGTTTGCATCGGCGGTACGGTTGACCGCGTGGACCTTTGGCGACACGAAGGCAAGACCTATTTGCGCATTGTGGACTACAAAACGGGCAGCAGCAAATTCAAATTAGAGGACGCCTACAGCGGCAAGGACATTCAGCTGCCGCTCTACCTCTTTACGGTCTGCTCCCCCGAAAATGCCAAGCTGTACGGCGAGCCCGAAAGCGTGGTGCCCTCGGCAGCACTCTATTTCTCGGCATCCGAGGAAAACGGTGCACCCAAGCCTTTTTCCAGCGGCTTGATCCTTGCCGAGGACGGTGTGCCCGAGGCAATTGATCCCGCAGCAGACCCCGACAAGAAAAAAGCGGGCACGCTGTACTGCACCAAAGAGGAATTTGACGAGATCAACAAAACCGTGCAGGCAACCGTGCGCGACATTGCCGCACAGATGTACGGTGGCATCATAGAAAAGAGACCCGACGCGGGCGCCTGCCGCTTCTGCCGCATCAAGGACAGCTGCGACAAGGCTGTGCTGAACGATTATTAAGAAAGGAGAGTTTTTTATGGCAAGACAATGGACGCCCGCGCAAAGTGCGGCAATGCAATATAAAAAGACCTCCCTATTAGTCTCGGCTGCCGCAGGCTCGGGTAAAACCGCGACCTTGACGCAGCGCATCATCAATCAGATCACCGAGGACGAGAGCTGCACACTCGAGCGCATGCTGATCGTCACCTTCACGCGTGCCGCCGCTGCAGAGCTGCGTGCACGTATTGCCTCTGCTCTGACCGAGGCGATTGCGCAAGATCCTGCCAACCGCCACCTCAATCATCAGCTTCTGCTGCTGCCGGGTGCGCACATTCACACCATCGACGCCTTTTTCGGCGAGCCCGTGCGTGCCAACTTTGAACGCCTTGGGTTGCCCGCAGGCTTTCGCATGGCGGACGACGGTGAGGCAGACGGCATTGCAGCCACCGTTATGGAGCAGGTTATGGAGGATTTTTACAGTGCAAGCAAGGATCCCGCAAACGGTATACTGGGGCTTGCGCGCGAGAGCGCATTTCTCTGTTTTGTAGAAACCCTGGTCTCCTCGCGCGATTTCTCCGCGTTAGTACCTACCTTGACCGATCTTTATCAAAAATTAGTCACCTCGGAGCGCGGCGTTGCCCGCATTGCCGATTGCGCAGAGCGCATCGAGCGCGAGGCACAGGGCGACTTCTTTGACTCCTTGTGGGGCTCGCAGCTGCGTGACTACACCGTCAACACCCTGCTTGCCATGGAGCAAAAGTTCCTAAAAGCAAAGGCTGAGATTGCAAGCGACCCCTCGTGCGGTGCAGCATTTGCCAATATGTTTGATTCTGACGCGGCACGCTGCGGCATGATCGCGCACCGCCTTAAGACCGGCGGATACGCGGGCGCTGCGCAGGCATTCGATGCGCATCCCGCTACCAAAAAGCCCACGGTCAAAAAGGACCAAAAAACGCCGCTTTGTGAAGAATTTGAAGCTTTCCGCAAAAAGCAGAACGACAAGATCAAAAAGCTTGCCGAAAACTTTACTGTCGCCCCCGAGGACATTTGCGCGCAGTTTGCCGCCACGGCTGCCATCTGCCGCACGCTGTACGCCATTATGGCGGAGTACGACAAGCGATATGCCGAGGAAAAAATGCGCCTTGGCGTTTGCGAATTTTCGGACATGCCCCGCTTTATGCTGAAGCTGCTCCAAAACGAGGACGGCAGCGAGACCGATCTTGCGCGCGCTTATCGCGACAAATTTGACTGGGTATATATTGACGAATATCAGGACGTCAACCAGCTGCAGGATAAGATCTTTGCCATCATCGGCGGTGACCACCGCTTTATGGTGGGTGACATCAAGCAAAGCATTTACGGCTTCCGCGAGGCAGATCCCTCGATCTTTGCCGACTACCGCCGCCGCTTTGCCACGCTGACGCCCGACACTTTGGAAAACCCGCCCGCGACCGATCTTGGCTGCGTGCTGTTCATGTCCGAGAATTTCCGTTGCGATAAATCCGTCATTGACTTTACCAACTTGGTTTGCGCATACATCTTTGAGGCGTGTCCCGACACCATCGGTTACCGCGAGGGCGACGACCTCATCCACAGAAAATCAGCTCCCGAGGGATATCTGAGCCCCATGGTCACCTTGCAGATCACGCAGCCGGCAGAGGCGGACGAGGACAACGAGGACGACGAAGAGGAAGATCAAAACGACAGCACCGACACCGAAACGCTTGCTGCCGTGAACGAAATTCTGCGCCTTTTGGCAGAGGAAAAGAAAGCGGACGGCACGCCCATTCTGCCCTCGGATATTGCCATTCTCAGCCGCACCAAAGCGCCGCTGGACGTCTTTGCACGCGCGCTGACCGATGCAGGCATTCCCGTGTCCGCACAATCGGGCGGTGAGCTTTACAAAAGCGCGCCCTTCCGTTTCTGGCTGGCACTTCTGGACGTCATTGACAATCCTTCCCTGGATATCCCGCTCTCCTATCTGCTTTGTGAGCCGCACAGCGGCACCCCCGCATTTTCTCCCGAGCAGCTTGCGCTGGTGCGCAAGGCGGCTGCGCAAAACCTCTCGCTTTACGACGCGATCTGTGCGTATGCAGCCGAGGGGGAGGACGCTTCCCTGTGCGCTCTTTGCGCCGCATTCTGCGCAAAGCTGGAAGCTTGGCGTACGCTTGCCGTACAGCTTAGTGCAGACGCGCTCTTGACCGAGCTTGCACAGGACAAGCATCTTGCCGCGCACGCCCGGAGCGAGGCGTTCTTATTCCTTTATGAAAACGCACGACAGTTTACGCGCAAGCATTGGAACGGGCTTTACGGCTTTGTACGCGCCCAGCACCGCGCCATGAATGCCAAGGGCTCGAGCTCCGAGGCGTCAAGTGCGGGTGGCGGCGTAGCACTGATGACCGTGCACCACTCCAAGGGTCTTGAATACCCCGTTTGCTTCCTTGTCAAATGCGGCAAGAAATTCAACCGCCGCGACAGCCGGCAAACGCTGATCTACGACAAGGATATGGGCATTGGCATCAAGCTCTCGGACGGCAAGGGCAAGCGCGATACGCTTTTGCGCCGCTCCATGACGCTTGGTAAGGTGCACCGCAGCACCGAGGAGGAGATGCGCACGCTGTACGTCGCGCTCACCCGTGCGCGCGAGCGTCTGTATCTGACCGCAACCATCAAAAAGCCCTATACTGCCTTTTGGCGTGAATGCGCCATGGGAGGCAGCGCGGACATTTTGCAAGCCCCCGACCACCTTTCGTGGGTACTCTCGGCAATGGCGGCAAATGGGCAGCGCGCAAGCACATGCTGCCGCGTGGAGCTTTATGAGCAAGGGCAGGTCGCGCCCGTGTCGCGCTCGGTTGCAGCCGTCAGCGCGGCAGCCAAGGATCAAAGTGACGCAGGCAGCGCGCATTACGCAGCTCTTATGCAGCTGTCGGGTGCGCAAAAGCAGCATACCTCGCTGCTTTACAAAATTCCCTCCAAGGCAGCGGCATCCAAGCTCTCTCCCAACATGCTGGACACCGATTTTTGCTTTTTCGAGGGTGAGGGCGAGGATGCAGACGAGATGCAGACCCGCGAGGCTCTCTCCCGCCGTCTTGAACAAATGCACTCCGAAAAGCCGGACTTCTTTGCGCTCATGGCAGAAAACGCCAAGCCCACGGCAGCCGAGCGCGGTACGGCTGCGCATCTGTTCTTACAGTTTTGCGACTACGCCCGTGTCCGTGCACACGGCATTGACGACGAGCTTGAAAGACTTGTGCACGAGAAGTATATCACGCCCCGCATTGCAAAAATCGTCAACCGCCGCGCGCTGCAGACCTTCTTTGACAGCGATTTCTTCCCTCTGGTGATGAATGCAGACAAAATCATGCGCGAGGTGCATTTCAACAGCTTTGTACCGCTGGAGGAATTTACGCAAAATGTCGAGATCGCGCACTTGGTCAGCGGTAAGCTGCTGCACGTGCAGGGCTCGATCGACCTCATCCTTGTCGGCAAGGACGGCAGTATTACGCTGTGCGACTACAAGACCGACCACCCCACCCCCGAGGAAATGCGCGACCACGCGCTTTATCGCAAGCGCATGATCACCGCGCATAAGGATCAGCTTTCGCATTACGCACGCGCCGTCCGCGAGCTGTTCGGCAAAGCCCCCGACCGCGCCTTCGTGTTCTCGCTCACCCTCGGCGAGGCGATTGAGATAATGTGAATATACAAAGCCAGCCACCGCAATGCGGTGGCTGGCTTTTTCTTTTAAAAAATCAGTTAAGCAAAATCCCGACATAGACAGCTGTAGGGGCGATCATTGATCGTCCGCGCAGGTGGCAACAACTCTTTTGCAGGTTTTATATACAAATCCTGTCCGGCAAAACGCCAATGGGCAACAGGGTGGCGTACAAATCAAGCAAAGCTGCCCTTCCTTGCACGTCCGCAATGCCCACGCGCACGGTGGGGGCATCGGTGGGATTGGGCAGGCAGCCTGCCAGAGGCACGGCAGCGCGCAGGGCGTCGGCATCGCGCACCATCAGCACGATCTGCGCAAGGCAACCGCTTTGCTGCAAATACGCAAGCAGGGCGCGCCACGCGTCATGGGCGGCAAAATCCGACTCCACGTACAAAATCGAGCCGCGCTCGGCACACAGCTTGCCAAGCACGCGCAAGGTCTGCGCGCTCAAATGGTCGCGCTCTTCGGCAGTCAGTTTCTCTCGTTCTGTCTCGCAAAGCCTTCTTGCCGTGTAGGGATTGGGCTTGACAAAGCGTTCGATCTGCACCTTGACGCAGATCGCCTGCACCGCAGGGTCAAGCAGGCGCATCATCAGCTCGGTTGTGGGGGTCGCATAAAACACTTGTCCCAAATCCACGGCGCAAAGCGTTTCCTGCGTGGAGGAGGCGAATGCAATTTCACAACGCTTAGGAGCATCAGGCGCCTCACCCTGCTCTGTCAGCGCGTGCGATGCGGCATGCCACAGCGCGGAGGCACTCTCGGGGCAGATGGGCACACGCACGCCAAGCAATTCTTCGACCAACTGCGCATCTGCCTGCAATATCGCATGCCCCCGGCACAACGGCATACAGGCGGCGTACGCGTCAAAACGGTCGTAGTCCGAGCCGTCGGTCAATACCTGCTCAGCCACACCGCACGCACGCATCAGCGCACTGCGGTCACGCGCCATTTGCAAAAGCTGCCACAGATTCCTTGCCTGCACCATAATCTCCCCCCTTTCATTTTCTATATTGTAACATAATTCGCGCTTTTTTGCAAGTTTCAGGGACAAAAATGTGAATTTTTCCGAAAATATTGCGTTTTTCTCTATACAAAAGCGCAAAGTTGTGATATCATATTACTATCTATATAATATGGAGAAGTTTATGCTTTGTGATTTACATACCCATACACACAATTCCTTTGACGGCTTTCCCGAAGCGACAGCGCACGCCATGGCGCAGGCTGCCGTGGACGCAGGCGTTGGCGTGCTTGCCTTGACCGACCATTGCGAGGTCAACGGGCAGGTGCAGGGGCTTTACCCTTATTTTGACCAGAGCGCAAGCTTTGCCGAGATCACCGCTGCGCGCGACGCCTTTGCGGACAAGCTGACGCTGCTGCGCGGCATTGAGCTGGGGCAGCCCATGGAGCATCCCGAGCAGGCACTTGCCATGAGAGAGGCGCATGATTACGATTTCGTCATTCTCTCCCTGCACAATATCCCCAATATTCCCGATTTCTATTTGCTGCGCACCGACCGCATGTCCGAACAGCATTATCACATGCTTTACGACAAGCTGCTTGACGCTATGATCGCATCTGTCGCCTTCCCCGGCGTGCACACCTTGGCGCACGTCACCTATCCCGCGCGCTACTGGGCAGAGGCAGGCAAGCAGTTTGATATCAAGCCGCACATCCCCCGCCTGACCAAGCTCTTTGAGGCACTTTGCAAGCAGGGCGTGGCGCTGGAGGTCAACGTTTCCACGCTTTGGAAGGGATATGGCTTTGCCATGCCCGACCGCGAGGTGCTCGAGCTTTACAAGCACGTGGGCGGAGAGCTGGTTACCATCGGCTCGGACGCGCACGCACCGGGGAACGTGGGCAACAGTATTGCCGACGGCTGCCGCCTGCTCCTTGACTGCGGCTTTGATCAGATCGTTGCCTACAAAGAGGGCAAGCAATTCTTCGTGCCCATCACAATATAAAACGAGGTTATTATGGAACTGACATTCTTTTCTCTGCTCTATCCGAGCGAGCAATCGCAAAAGGACCATTTCAGCGGCAAATACTGCCCCGATATTGATACCTACACGCTTTCCGAGCTGGGACTTTTGGAGGCGTTTGACCTCAAAAACAGCAAGGTGGAGGAATACTTTACCATTGATCCCGCCGTCATGCGTTACCGTGGCGAAATGTTTGCCGACATGCTGCGCTGCCCCGCTTTAGGCGAAACGCTGAGTGACTTGATGCCCATTCTCTCGGACATCATGGAGCTGCGCAGACTGGAGAGTGACAGCGGTGACACCAGCGACTACCTTTCCAGCATGACCGAGATTGAGCTCTACATCTCCTGCATCGAGCTGCTGCACGCAGGGCTGAGCGAGGCACGCCCCTATATCAAGGGCGCGGCGTTCACCACGCTGGCAGACCGCATAGCAGAGCTTGCCGATTCGGATTACTACCGCGAGCTCAACGCCCGTCTTGCCGAGCTGACCAAGCGCGTGCGCGATATCAAATCGGTGACCATCGGCGTCAACCTTGACGCGCAGCTGCGTCCCGTGCACGCGGGCGTGCTGTCCATCAATCCCGAAGCCTTCAAGTCGGGCGACGTGATCGATAAAATTCTGCGCCTGAACTTCAAGAACGACCAGTACACCTGCATTGCAAACCTCGTGCCCTTTGGCAAAAAGCAATCCGAAAATCAAAAAATGGCTCTCTCGCTGGCGTTCAATTCCGCCATCAACGACGTTTACAGCGACTCCTTGCGCTCCTGGAAAAAGATCGTGCAGACCTACGTTTTGGAAAACGCGGACTTTCTCTTGGGGCTGATGCCTGAGATCGAATTCGTAACCAAGGCGTCAGCTATGCAAAAGGCGCTTTCCGAGCGCGGCTGCACCCTTTCCGTACCCGAGATCCGTCCCATGTCCGAGCGCACCTTTGTGGCAACCGATCTGTATAATCCCTGCGTCGCCCTCAAGCTCGCCAAGGACGAAACCGTTGTGCCCAACGACGTGGAGTTTACCAAGGACGGCGTATCCATCTGGGTGCTGACAGGCCCCAACCGCGGCGGTAAATCGGTTATTACCTGCGCGATCGGCCTTGCGCAGGTCATGATGCAGCTTGGTATGTACGTCCCCGCTGCGCACGCGGCAATCAGCCCCTGCGACGCCATCTATACCCACTTCCCCACCGGCGCGGACGACACCATTGATAAGGGTCGACTTGGCGAGGAATGCGCACGTCTTGGCGAGATCTTTGACGGCGTGAGCGCAGATTCGCTGGTACTTTTGGACGAATCTCTCTCCTCCACCGGCTCTTACGAGGCTTCCTACATTGCAGCCGAGGTGCTGGCAGGTCTTGCACGCGTTGGCTGCCGCTGCCTGTTCTCCACGCACCTGCACGAGCTGGCAGCCGAGATCGACCGCCTCAACACCGAATCCCTTGCAGCGGGCGGCTCGCGCATTGACACCTTGGTAGCAGGCATTGAGGGCGAGGGCAAGCGTTCGTTCAAGATCGTGCGCGCAAAGCCCGACGGCAAGTCCTACGCACGCGACATTGCCAAGCGTTACGGCTTGACCTTTGACAGCATTTTAGAGAAAATCAACCGATAAGGAGTATTACCATGGATAAAATTCTCAAGGCATTGGAAGATAACGCCACTCTGACCCCCGAGCAGCTTGCCGTTATGATGGGCAAGGAAACGGGCGAGATCAAGGATCTGATCAAGAAATACGAGGCAGACGGCGTCATTCTCGGATATAAAGCAATGATTGACTGGGACAAGACCGACCGTGAGTACGTGACCGCACTCATCGAGGTCAAAATGACCCCCCAGCGCGACCGCGGCTTTGACCGCGTGGCAGAAAAGATCTACAACTACCCCGAGGTACAGAGCCTGTACCTGATGTCGGGCGGCTACGATCTCTGCCTTGTCATTGAGGGCAAGACCATGAAGGAGGTTGCTTACTTTGTGGCGCAAAAGCTGGCTCCCATTGAATACGTCATTTCCACCGCCACCCACTTCGTTCTGCGTAAATATAAGGACAAAGGCGTGATTTACGGTGCGGAACAGGTTGACGAGAGAGGCTTTGGCAATTTATGAATTACGAACAGTTACTCTCCCACACGGTCAGTGAACTGAAACCGTCGGGAATCCGCAAATTTTTTGACTTGGTCGGAGAGATGACCGACGTGACCGCGCTGACCGTGGGCCAGCCCGATTTTGTCACGCCATGGCATATCCGCGAGGCAGGCATTGAGAGCCTGGAGCGCGGCAAGACCTACTACACCTCCAACGCGGGCAATCTCTCTTTGCGTACGGAGATCGGCAAATATCTGGATCGCAGATTCGGCTTACGCTACGACCCTGCCGACGAGATCGTGGTCACGGTTGGCGGCAGCGAGGCGATCGATATTGCTATCCGCGCCATCGTAGAGCCGGGGGACGAGGTCATTATTCCCATGCCCTCGTTTGTGTGCTACGAGCCCATCGTGCGCTTGTCGGGCGGCACACCCGTCATCATCAACACCACCTTTGAAGACAAATTCAAGCTGACCGCCAAGCAGTTAAAGGCTGCCATTACCGATAAGACCAAGCTGCTCGTGCTGCCCTACCCCAACAACCCCACGGGCGCGATCATGGATGCAGACGACCTTGAGGAGATTGCAGCAGTGCTGCGCGGCACCAATATTGCCGTGCTTTCCGACGAAATCTACGCAGAGCTGACCTTTGGAAAAAAGCACGTTTCCATTGCCACGCTGGAGGGCATGTGGGAGCGCACGATCATCGTCAGCGGCTTTTCCAAGGCATACGCCATGACGGGCTGGCGACTCGGCTACCTCTGTGCCCCCGCCCCCTTGGCAAAGCAGATGCTTAAAATTCACCAATACGCCATCATGTGCGCCCCCACCACGGCACAGTTTGCCGCAGAGGAAGCATTGCGCAACGGGGATGAGGATATCGAATATATGGCAGAGGAATACGACCGCCGCCGCAGGTACATCTATGCAGGGCTGGCAAAGCTTGGCATTGAATGCTTTGAGCCCGAGGGCGCGTTCTATATCTACCCCTATATCGGCAAATTCGGGCTTTCCAGCGAGGAATTTTGCCAGAGATTGCTGGTTGAACAAAAGTGCGCCATCGTTCCCGGCACCGCCTTTGGCGCGTGCGGTGAGGGCTTTGCACGCATTTCCTACGCGTACAGCGTGGGACACATTACCGAGGCGCTTGAAAAGATTGAGAAATTCGTCAAGACCTTGGAAAATCAATAAAAGCAGTTTATCTCGCGCTGCCCTCGGGCAGCGCGAGGCTTTTTTATGGCGACACCTGCAACATTGCACGAATATCCGATACATTCTTGCGCATTTTGTTATCATTTTTCACATTTCCCACTTGACAAGAAAGTCAAACGGGCGTATAATGCAAGTATAGCCGAAGAGAGCCGAACTCATACGCCCTGCGGCGAGTATTTTTCGCGTCTTTCGCCAAATCTCGTCTTGCAAGATGCGTATCTTGCTTCGCCTCGCTTTGACAAAATCCATCAAAAAATACAACGCCGGAGGGTGCT
>JAZNCE010000131.1:0-13244 GCA_045587385.1 Eubacteriales bacterium | reverse complement strand
AAGAGCATTATTGAATACGGTACGGGGTTCTCTCTTGAAACCTCGTTTGCCTCTTTCCAGGCGGCTTTGGAGTATGTTTTTAAAATGGCTGAGAATGAGAGGATCGTGCTTGCAATCGACGAGTATCCTTACGTCGCCCGTTCCTCCAAGAGCCTTGCCTCTACGCTTCAGCTTTTGATCGATAAATATAAGGATAGCTCCAAGCTGATGCTGATTTTATGTGGCTCGTCCATGTCCTTTATGGAGGATTACGTGCTGTCCTACAAAGCTCCTCTTTATGGTAGAAAGACGGCGCAGATGAAGATCAATCCCTTCGATTTCGAGGAAACCTGCCGATACTTCCCAAACGCATCGAGTGAGGACAAAGCCCTCATTTACGGCATTTTTGGCGGCACTCCGCAATATCTCTTGCAGATCGACGATAAACTCAGCATTGAGGAAAACATCAAGAATACCTATCTGAATCCGACCTCACCTCTGTTCGAGGAAACCACCAATCTGCTCAAGCAGGAGGTGCGCGAGCCGGCGATCTATAACGCGATCATCACCGCCATCGCAACGGGCGCGTCGCGTATGTCCGAGATTTCCAGCAAGGTAGGCGAGGATACCAACGTATGCTCAATTTATCTCAAGAATCTGCTTTCGCTCGGCATCGTTCAAAAGGAAACGCCCTACGGTGAAAAAGCGTCCCGCAAGTCGATCTATTCGGTTGAGGACAATATGTTCCGCTTTTGGTACCGATTCGTGCCGGAAAACAATTCGATCATCGCGCGCGGCGCAGACGATTTGGCATATAAGCGCATCGAGCCGCATCTGTCCGAGTATATGGGCAGAGTGTTCGAGGAGATCTGCAAGCAGTATCTTTGGAAGCAGCTTCTCTCGGGCAAATGTCCCATTGAGTTTACCTCTCTCGGACGTTGGTGGGGTAACGATTCGAAATCCAAGTCCCAGACCGAGATCGATATTATGGGCGAAGCCGATAAAAACACCGCCCTTTTTGGCGAATGCAAGTGGACGAATGAAAAGGTTGACGTCGGAGTGCTCGATCTTCTTGTTGAGAGAAGCAACCTGTTCCATTATAAAAACAAGCATTACTACCTCTTCGCAAAATCCGGCTTTACCAAAGGCTGTGTAGAGAAAGCAGCAGAAATGGGTAACGTAACACTGGTTGAGTATGAGAAGATGATTTGATTTATACTTTACTACCATACTCAAATACGGCGTGGTGTTCAGTGGTAAGAAGGTTAAGTTAGCCGTCAGCGACTTGAAGTAAAATAATTGTGAGGACAACTATGAATAACTACCTTGAAAATAATCCATCCGCAGATATTCTTATAAACTCTATGCGTGCTATGGGATATACATTTGAATCTGCAGTGGCAGATGTTATTGATAACAGCGTTTCTGTCAAGGCAAATATGATAGAAATCAAATTTCCTGTTGATCCAGCAGAATGCTATGTTGCAATTTGTGATAACGGTAAGGGAATGTCTCGCGAGAAATTAATTGAAGCAATGAGGTACGGAAGTCAAGTTGAAGGAGAAACAAGATCTGAAGATGACCTCGGACGATTTGGTCTTGGATTAAAAGCTGCTTCCTTATCGCAGTGTAGGCGTTTGACAGTTGCCAGTAAGCAAGATGGTGAAATATCTGCGTTGATATGGGATTTAGATGTTATCGGTGAGAAAAAAGGCTGGTATATGGTCGAGTGTACGCAGGAGCAGATTTCCGATATTAGATTTGTATCCTTTCTTGACGACTACGAAAGCGGAACTGTAGTTCTTTGGGAAAATTTTGATTTGATAGAAAAATCCAGCGGTAATGTTTATGCAGAGCTGAATCGTTTGCAGGATTCTACTGCAGATTATCTTTCGCTGATATTCCATAGATATCTCAACCGTGAAGGAAATGCTAAAGTCACTATCAAGGTTAATAACTTTACACTGAAAGGATTAGATCCCTTCCTTGAAAATCACAAAAAGACTAATATACGTCGCAGAATTGAAATACCGATTTTGGATTCAAAAGGAATCGAGCGATACGTTTCGGTTCAACCATATGTGTTACCTTTCCAAAAAGATCTTACAACCGAGGATAAAAAGCTTTCCGGTGGTATAGAGAATTACAGATCAAAACAAGGTTTTTACATATACCGCAATGAACGGCTCATTATTTGGGGAACCTGGTTTGGAAGACATCGTGACGAGCTAACAAAGTACGCCCGTGTAAAAGTAGATATCCCGAACACGCTTGATGATATATGGAATATTGATATCAAAAAGCAGAATGCGACCATCCCGTCAATTATTAAGTCGCGTTTGACAAGAGCTGTTGATGAAGCAATGGATCTTGCGGTTAAAGCTCAGACATATCGCGGTAGAATTGATAAAGTAGATGAAAAGATCGATTATATATGGCTTCCTATTAAAACACGTGAAGATCAACATATGTTTTGCATCAACAGAGATTCGAGAATCTTTGATTTGATCAAAGAAAAAGTTGATGATGAAACATGGAGCAGAATTGATATGGTGCTTGAGGAAATTGAGAACTCATTGCCATATCAGCAGATTTACATAGATAAATCACAGAACAAAATAGATGATGAGATCAGCCCGGAACGTCTTGCGGAAATTGAAGCCAAGGCGCAGATGTTGATTGCAATCACACTTTCGATGGGAAACGAATCCCGAGAACAGGTAGTTGAACGTCTATTTTGTTCCGAGCCTTTCAGCAAATATCCTCAATTGAAACAAACGCTTATGGAGGAATGATATGAGTATAGACAGAGAAAAAATAAATAATCTCGTTAGAGCTATTGATATTTTAATCGGCATAGATCACTATGAAAGTCTGCTGGACGAGAATTCTATGGAAACATATATCCAAAGAGCTATTGATTTTGTGAAATTGCAGATTGACGATGAAGAGCTTGCGGAGATTCGTCGTGAAGTGTCTTGGAAATACCAGATAAAAACAACTCCTGGCCAAAGTATTCTTGCCGATTATGAACAGGATAATTGGTATGATGATCGAAAGTCTGAGATTGATAGTAAATTCTGGACAAGATATAAGAATTATTTGATTGATGTCAAGCATTTCAGCCCCAGTGTAGTAAGTACCTTGGGAGAAGAAACGTTAGATCAAAAGCTCATGAATTATATTCTTGATCCAACAGCAAGCTATTCTGAACCGAAGTTGAAACGAGGATTGATTATAGGTGACGTGCAGTCCGGTAAAACATCTACATATATTGGTTTCATGTGTAAAGCAGCCGATGCGGGATACAAGGTTTTTATTCTTCTTACCGGAACGATTGAATCTTTAAGAAAGCAGACACAAGAGCGTGTGGAAGAAGGCTTTATTGGCATTGATATGTCGGCCAATTCAACAGGCGGAAAGCGAGTAGGTGTCGGGCTTGACAATCAGGATATTTTTGCAATGTCCATGACTTCACGTGCCAAAGACTTTACTGGTGACAACGATAAGATTGCTGTATCATTGAAAGGCAACAACCAAGCGGTGGTATTTGTTATCAAAAAGAATACTACGACTCTTCAAAAACTTACAAAATGGTTGATTACGCTGAATGCAGATCCCATAACTAAGAAAATTGATTTGCCAATGCTGATGATTGATGATGAAGCCGACAATGCATCTATCAATACCAGTGCCAACAAAGAAGATCCTACTAAAATCAACAAGCTCATCCGTGAGCTTGCCAGCGTGTTTACAAAGTCAAATTATGTCGGATTTACGGCAACTCCATTCGCAAATGTGTTTATAGATCCGGAAACTACGGAGAAGATGGAAACACAGGATTTATTTCCCGAGGATTTTATTGTGGCACTGCCTACCCCAAGTAATTATATTGGAGCAAATCAGATATTTGCTAAAGACGGGAAATATCATTCACAACTTACATATATCACCGATGCTGGTAGAGAGGAATTAGACGGATATCCGTTTTATTTCAAGCATACAAAAGAATGGACTGGAGAACTTCCAGACAGTTTAACCGATGCTATTTATGCATTTTATATTGTCAATGCTATCCGTGATTTGCGCGGAGATCATAGTGAACATCGTTCTATGCTTGTCAACATTTCACGTTTTGTGGCTGTACAGAAATATATAAAAGAAGTAATAGACGATATTCACAAGAGAGCATACAGGTCCATAAAATATAATCTCAGCGATACCGCAGAGTGTATGAAGGATCCGGTATTAAAGAGGCTGTATTCTGTTTGGGAGAAATACTATTCTTTCGTTGAGTTTTCATGGGAAAAGATTGCAAACGCTATGTTTGCGGCCATCGAGAATATACAGATCAAAGTGGTAAACAGTTCAAAATCATCTGAAAAGCTTGAATATCCGAAAAACGATTCTCTTCGCGTGATTGCTATAGGTGGACTTGCACTGTCAAGAGGATTGACACTTGAAGGCCTTGCTATCAGTTATTTCTATAGGAATACATGTACGTATGATGTTCTTATGCAGATGGGACGTTGGTTTGGATATCGTAAAAATTACGATGATTTGTTCCGTATATGGACGCACAAAGCTTCAGCTGAGTGGTATGCGGAAATTGCAGAAGCTACCGAGAAGCTTAAAGACGATATGAGCATTATGCGTGAAAACGGTCAAAAGCCTCGTGATTTTGGTATCCGTGTCAGAAACAATTCGGCTGATTTACAGATTACCGCATACAACAAAATGCGAAACTCTACCGATGAATATGAATGGTCAAGCTACTTTGGCGGTATTGTTGAAACTCCATACCTTTGCTATAATGCCAATGCTCACAAGAATAATTTTGCACTTGTAAGTAGTCTTGTTGAAAAATGTATCGGAGAAGGTCATATATTTGAGCGCCAGACCGATTCTGTTGCAAAAGGCAGATATATCGTCCAGGATGTTCCCAAGGCATATGTTATCGATTTGATGAAGAAACTTCAAATATCCAAATTCAGTTCCAGTTTTGATGTGAAACAGATTGCTGATTTTCTTGGGAATTGTGTGGATCCTTCCATTGATCTTTTTGACATTGCATTCATGGATGGTAGCAGCACCGGAGAAAACGTAGTTCCCCAGAAGATAATGGGCAAAGAAATATACCGAGTCCACAGAACTTGTAAGATAGATCAAGACACGGATAGATTGAATATTGGTCGTCGAGGAAAGCTTGGTGGTCCAAACGATGGTATTGCGGGCGTTGTTGATTTCAATGGACGGACTGCTTTGGATATTGTAGAATCTGCAAGATTAGAGTATCGCAGATATTATAAGCTTTCAAGGAACGAAGAATTTACAAAGGATAAAAATTATCCGTCTGATACCTGGTTCAAATTTATCAAAGACAGGAAACCTCTGTTGTTGGTATATTTCCTTGAGATAGATATTGACAGAGATGATTCCGGGCAGCATGAAACCATTAATAAACTGAAAAATGCTTTAGGGGATGTCCCTGTAGTAGGATTTATGCTGGGACTTCCGCGTAATGACAATGCTGCACATTTCCAGGCAACCAAGTTCAAAGCAAATAAGGTATATAACTGGTTTGAGCATTCTGAAATGGACATAGGAGAAGAAGAATGATAGACGTAAAACAAAAATTTACTGAATTCAACCGCCCCGAATATTTTTCAAGAATTGATAATGTACATATTCTCGAATTGCATTTAGGATTGGATGAAAAAGGTCGTAAAGCAATAGAGTTACGATATCCATTTACTCCACGAAAAGTTACGGGAACATCTGCAATTGAAGTTAACCAATACAAGAAGGAAAAATATAATACAATACGGTTTTCTTTGATTGACGAAGAAATCAGCGGGTTGTTTTACAAGTTTTGCGAGGATTTGATTGAACAGACAAAAGACCTAAAAGAAGAATCCGCAGGATATCAAGCAATTATCAATAGGTTTTTTCAGTGGAAGAAAATGTTTGTATCTTCTAAAAACATTTTTTTGACAGAACCTGAAATTATGGGACTTATTGGCGAAATCCTTTTTCTTCGCGGTAATCTTGCAGAACGTATAGGACTCTCCAATGCTCTTCTTAGTTGGAGCGGACAGGAACTTACTCATAAAGACTTTTCCTATGAAAATATGTGGTTTGAGGCAAAAGCGGTTAGTCGTGGTGCTCAATCTGTACGTATATCCTCGCTTGAACAACTCGAAAGCGATAATGACGGAGAATTGGTAGTTCATTCTCTTGAAAAAATGAGTACCGCATATAACGGGATTACGCTCAACAAACTCATTTTGGAAACTCGCAATATGTTCACTTCCAACGACGATAAAGACACTTTTATGAGTAAGATTGCTTTGCAAGGTTATGAGTATAATAACTACTATGACGATTTCGTTTATGAAATCAGTAATTTCAAAAGATACATTGTCAACAGTGATTTTCCCAAACTCACTTCAAAATTGCTCCCCGGAGCTATTAGAAAGGCAATGTATGAGATATCTTTGGTAGATATTGCCTCATTTGAAATAAAAGACTGATTGGAGAAGACTATATGGATTATCAAGAATATAAACGGGATTTTCTTGAAATGCTTCGTAATGATTCTGCTATAAGCGGAACAGATACGGAAGACGAATTTATTGATAGAACCCTTGAAATTCTTTCTTCATTTGATGAGGTAGAAAACCCTGTTAGAATCGGTATGGGAGACAAAAAGGGTCGTGGTGGACGTATTATGCGTGCCGATGGGTACTGCTTTGACGAAACCGATCATAGCCTTACGTTGTTTATCAGCGATTTCCAGGATTCTTTTGAGCCGCAGAATCTCACTATGAGTCGTGTGGACGAGTTGTATTGGAGAATGTATTATTTTCTGGATGAGATATGTAACGGTAACATTGAAGAATATTTTGATGATTCGGATGATGTAATAAAAATTGCTCGTCTAATCCGTAATCGAATTAATACAACAGCAGATGATCCCCAGCAGGCTTTAAAAATCAAATTGTTTGTTGTCACAAATAAAGAACTTGACACAAAGGTGCTTGATGCCAACCTTTTGCAAACTACTATACGTAAAACCCGTGGTAGCAAAAAAACAACAAAGACAACCAAGAAGATCAAGAAGGCCGACTTTAATGGAAAGCCTTTGGAGATAAACCTATGGTATCCAGAGCGCTTTTATGAAATGGAGATGTCAAATAGCAATGAACCGATTGTTATTGATTTCCAAGAAGATTTTTTGGAAATCGGATACAAAGGTATCCCCTGTATTAAGGGAAATATCGGTGAAAATCTTGGATATGAAGCATATATAGCAATTATTCCAGGAAAATTGCTGGCAGAAATCTATATTGAACACGGAAGCAAGGTTCTTGAAGGAAATGTGCGTGCGTTTTTAGGCACCAACGGTTCAAAAAGTGTAAATAGTGGGATTAAAAAGACCATAAACAATGATCCGACCAAGTTTTTTACATATAACAATGGTATTGCAACAACTGCTGCGGATGTAACAGTTGAGATGATTGATGGCGAGCTGATGATTACGCGGATAGTTGATCTTCAAATTATCAACGGAGGACAAACTACAGCATCGCTTGCCGAGGCAGTCTTAAAGAAAACCAATATAGAGCTCAACGGAATATATGTACCGATGAAGCTTACCGTTATTGAAGACCGTGAAACCGAAAATGATGACGGTGTGCGCTTTTATGACCAAATGGTACAGGCAATCGCAAAGTATGCAAACAGCCAGAATAAAGTTACCGCTGCTGATTTGTTCTCAAACGATCCTTTCCATATTTGGATGGAGAAAATGTCCAAGAAGCATCTTGCTCCTCCTGTGAAATATGCTGTTCCTACGGGATGGTATTATGAGAGGTCGCGGAAGAAATACCAGCAGGAGCAGGTTAAACTTCGTGGGGATGACGCACGACGCTTTGGTTTGAAATTTCCGAAAAAACAGGTTATTACTAAGGAACAACTTGCGATGTATCTTACAACACTCAGTTGCAAGCCTCATATTGTATCCAAGGGTAAAAACTGGGTTATGAAAGAGTTCGGTGTGGAGATTGGAAACGAATATAAGTCCAACAAAGCTGTATTCAATGAATTCTATTTCAAAAAATGTATATGCGCCACTTTGATATTCCGTACTGTTGATGAATATCTGGAAGTAAATAAAGATAGCGCAAAGAAACCTACTGGATTCTGGTATAAATCTGGTGGATACAAGTTAAATATCGTCCCGTACACTATAGCCAAGATACTATCCTGTATCCCAATAGGATATTCTTTGGATTGGAATAAAATTTGGCAGAAACAGGGGCTCTCCACTGCATTTATGCGCGAAATAGAAATCGTTACAAAGAAGACCAATGATTTTATTTGTGATAGCCATGGAATGATCGTTACTGAATACTGTAAAAAAGAAGCAACGTGGATAGCTTACAGAGATAATATCAGGCACGAATTGTCAGCTGCATTTATTGATGAGCTTATTCCGCTGTCAATGGTTCAAAGCGAAGAAGCTGCCGCAAAAAAAGAAGAGCGTGAAACTCAAAAGCTTGACTATCAGGTTGAAATTGTAAGACTCGGAGAAGAACTGTGGGCTCGGTTGTATGCTGAAGGAACTAAACGTGGTTTTCTGAGTTATCAGGATAAAACCTTGCTTGATACAGCGATTAAAGCTTGTCGTAACGGCACGCTGGTAAATATGATGACTGCGAGAAAGATTATGGCAGTAAAAGACAAATTGGAAGCAGAAGGTATAACATGAACAAGATAAAACCAAATATCAATATCGTTGAATTGTTCAGCGGAATTGGTAGCCAGGCAAAAGCGTTGAAAAACATCGGATATAATGTTACAACACTTGGCACGTGCGAATGGGATTTGCATGCATTTATTGCATACGATGCCATTCATAATTCCCCAGAACTTCCTGATGATATTGCCGTAATGAAAAAAGACGATATATTAAAGGCGTTGAAAAAATACACGTTAAGTAATAGCGGAAAAGAAAAAATGGAATTCAAAACATTAAGGTCTTATTCCGAAGATGCTCTTCGCCGTGTATATGCGGCCATACAACGCAGTAATAATTTCGTCGACATAAGCTCACTTACAGGAGCACAAATGCCTGAAGGCATTGATATATTAACTTATTCTTTCCCTTGTCAAGATTTATCAAATGTTGGAGCTTTCCACGGATACAACAAGGGGATTGATAAAGACTCTGGGAGTCGTTCCAGTCTTCTTTGGCAAGTAGGACGCATTCTTCAGGAAATGAAAGATGCCGGAAGAGATATGCCGAAATATCTTTTGATGGAAAATGTCCCCACGCTACTTGCTGAACGGCACAAAAAGAATTTTCAAATATGGAAAGACGATTTAGTAAAGTTAGGATATTACAATTATCATTTTCAGCTGAATGCAAGTGATTTTGGATTGCCGCAGAATCGTCCCAGACTTTTAATGATTAGCGTATTCGTTGGTGATGACCCTAAAATGCTTGAAAAAGCCAAAAAATATTTCGAGGGAAAAGAGTCATTGGATGTTGTCAAGGCTTATAGAGAATCCGAGCATTATCAAAAAATCGAGATTAAGGATCTTTTGAGAATTGATTATTCAAATACTACATATCGGCAAGAGGCTGAAGAATGTACACCCAATGATACTGTTTCTCGTCGCGAAATTTGGAAAGAAAATCCACAGCTCGTATTAAAAGGAAATGTTATTAACTCACAATATGAAGTTATTAGAACCATAACTACAAAACAGGATCGCAATCCAAATTCCGGAAATCTGTATTTTGAAAGTGGCATAAAAGGACGAGGAACCTTCAGATATCTCACACCCCGCGAATGTTTTCTGTTTATGGGCTTCACGGATGAGGATTTTGATAACGTAATCAAGAATAATCCGGAAATTCACAAGAACAGCAAGCTGTTTCCGAGGGACAAGCTCATCCGTATGGCTGGCAATAGTATTCCTGTAAAGTTATTGGAAGGTATTTTCTATCAAATGCAGCAGTTTGATCGCTTACGATAGATTGATAAAATAGTGACACATTAAAAAAGAAAGGATAAACATATGAGCTTTCCTGAATCAGTTGAAGTAGCAGCTTTGGCAGCGTGCGAGAGATGCTGTTGTATATGTCATAAGTTTTGTGGAGTAAAAATAGAACTTCATCATATAAAACAAAAAGCAGATGGTGGAGAAGATACTTTTGATAATTGTATACCTTTATGCTTTGATTGTCATGCGGATATGGGAAAAGCCGATCCGCGCCACCCTAAAGGAAAGCATTACACGGCAAAAGAATTAATCCAACATAGAGATAATTGGTATGAGAAAGTTAAAAATACAAGAGAAGGTGTTAAGGAAGTAACAAAAGAAGATATTGAAAAATTATTTTCTGATGATGTTGTAATTTTAGATGGAGGTTGTGTTGGAGCTTGTAGCAATGTAGAGCAAGAGAAATCTAATGACACCATAAATATTTCCGGAATGAAGACAGCACTCGAAGAGTTAGCAAAACATCTACCGGAGGTGGAATTAAGTGAACAACATAGCAATTCAAAACAAAAGAACTTCGAGATATTACCAGACGAAAATTCTTTTGCACGCTATGATGGCGTTGGTAAAAAAATAGAGATAGTTTAAAAATACAATATTGAAATGTAATCAGTATTTAGATAAAGCTAAAGGGGTACAACATGAAAGTTATTGAGAGCGTAACCATTCGATATTTTAGATCTGTCTACACAATGACCATTTCTCCCTGTAAAGATATAACAGTTATTACAGGAAAAAATGATGTTGGTAAATCAAATATACTTAAAGCTCTCAATTTGTTTTTCTGTCAGCAATCAGATTATATGACGAATTTCAAATTCGAGAACGATTACTCTCTTCTACGAAAAGAAGAAGTACGAAAAGATACTATTCGAGGTCAACAGTTTATATCTATAACTGTAAATTTTTTGCGTGGTGACAGAATGCAAAATTCTTTACCGCCGAGCTTTTCGGTTACACGAAGGTGGGATATGCATTCGTCAGATTATAAGCAAACAACTAATGTTTATGATCGCATGAAAAAATATGCTCAAAAAAATGATATCAAATATTCAGAAAAAACGACAAGTATGTTTTTGAGTGCTTTTTTGAACAAGATAAAATTTGTGTATGTACCCGCCATCAAAGATTCCAGAGTTTTCAACGGAACTGTAAATTGGTTGCAACAAAGTCTGTTTGATGTCCAAAACAAGAATGTATTAGATGCTCCTATAACAAAGGCAAATCAAGCGGTTCAAAAAATTGTTGGAGATCTTCAAAGCGATTTTAAAAATGCGACGGGCGTTGATAATTTTGTTGAACTGCCTAACACATTGAACTATGCAAACGGATTGTTGCAAATTAATACTTCTACACACGGTGGTACGGTTTCTATTGATAAACGTGGAGATGGTATAAGAACTCACTATATTCCTAAAATATTAGATTATGTTGCCACTCACTCTAAAGATATATACATATGGGGTTTTGAGGAACCAGAAAACTCATATGAATATAGACGCTGCATTCAAGTTGCTGATGAATTTGATAAACAATATAGCAAAACAAGTCAAATTTTTATTACTAGCCATTCGCCAGCTTTTTATAATAATCCGTCGGAAAACAAAACCGTCATCAATGTTGGCTATGAGCAAAACAAAACGGTTTTGTTAGAAGATATTAGCCATTTAGACGAAGAATTAGGTTACATAAAATTATATCAAAATTTTATTGACCAAGTGAAAAAATTGCAGGAAGAAAACGAAAGAAAATCTCATGATATTGAGACTTTAAAGGATACTCTACGAAATTCAAAAGCACCAATAATTTTAACTGAAGGTAAAACAGATTCTGCATTACTAAAATTAGCAATACAAAAACTCAATTTAACCGAGTATGCTAATTGGGACATTAATCAGGTTGCTTGCGATAAAACATCAAATTGGGAAGCTCTTTTGAAATTTCTATGTGAACTTCGTGATAATTTTCCTCCTTCTCAGCCAATCATCGGTATGTTTGATAGAGATGTTAAACTAGAGATAACTCAAAATGGGCAAAAAACAGATATTCGTTCACACGAATTTGTGAAAATTGCGGATAAGATTTACTGTTTTGCTATTCCTATTCCTCATAACAGAAACGAAATTGATCAAATTTCTATTGAACATTATTTTACAGATGCTGAAATTAAGACCGAAAAGGACGGAAAACGGTTGTTTTTAGGTAATGAGTTTTATAATACCGGGGTGTTCAAAAGAGACGAGGAACTATTTTACAAAGGTGCCTCAAATGTCCACAATACGATAAAAGTTATCGAACACGAAACTCGCAGTTTTGTAACTAAGACGGATGGAACTGGCGATTATAGTATTTCTAAAGCTGCATTCGTTCAATGCATAGAAAATAACGAGGAAGGTTTTTGCGATATTTCATTCAATGAATTTATAAAAATATTCAATGTAATTGAAAAAATTGTTGCGGATTTTAGCAAAACACAAGAGTAAACAACATAATTTTCGCTATGTCACAAAAAAGGCGGAAAAAAGGCAGAGATTAGCCGATGACAAGTTAAAGTAAATATGTTATAATAGTATCGTCAAAAAGTGTAAGCTTTGATCGGGGCGTGGAGTTCCGATTTTAGCTTACACTTTTCATTTTGACGCAGGCATAGATAGAGCCGCTATCAGGGCGTTTTTGTAACGCTTTCGATAACGGCTTTTTATTATGCAATTTTTGAAACAAAAAATAATTTTCAAAAATTTTCGGAAAAGTGATGAGATTTTGCGTCAAGATTCCCACTGTATTAGTAAAGACACTTAAAAGCTTCTTTGAAAAATCAGAAAAGATTGAAAAAAATCAACTTTTTTGAAAAAAGGTATAAAAATCGAGAGTTTTAAGTGTGGTTACAGTTGAAAGGCAAATAAACCCGCCTTTCTCCACACTCAGATTTTAAGCTCGATCTGAGTGTGGCAATAGAAAACTTGAAAGGAGGTGAAGCGCACAGTTTTCTATCAATACAGAATGAGTTTGAGACAGACAAGCAAAATACTCCACCACAAACATCACCTAATCAATTATAAGAAAGGAGGCAGATTATAGAGAAGAACAATATCCAAGTGCCTATTCACTTGAAAGCGGCGCTAACTATCAAAGAGGCTGCGGAGTACAGCAATATCGGTATTAACAAGATCGATCAGTTGCTTCGAAAGCCA
>JAZNCE010000130.1:0-29123 GCA_045587385.1 Eubacteriales bacterium | reverse complement strand
GGAGAATGTCTTGCTGCGCAAGCCGCTCTCCGATCTCCGAGCGGCAAATGCGAACCCAACGAGGCGAGCCTGCGGCTCGACTCGCCGGGTGAGATTCCTCGTATGGGGCGACAGAAAAAGAACAGGCACCTCATTCGAGGTGCCTGTTCTTTTTCTGGTGAAGCAATAAATAACTAAATCAAATTACGGGAATTTCGCCTTTGGCGAGAATATCCTCGCCCTGCGCCTGGAAAATGCCTCGCTGCGCGAGTCGCTTTCCAATCTTCGGGCGGGATATGCGAACCGGGGTCGTGCGCTTTGCGCACGAAAGCACCCGAACACACGGGAATTTCGCGCGAGGCGCGAATATTTGCACGCTCTCCGCCTGGAGAATGTCTTGCTGCGCAAGACGCTCTCCGATCTCCGAGCGGCAAATGCGAACCCAATCGTGCGCTTTGCGCACGAAATGGGTTCGCGTCGGGTCGGGAAAAAAGAAGAAGGGGGAGCGCAAGCTACTCCATCCTCTTTTTTGGTGAAACGTTCGATTGGATGTCCGAACTATTAGCCATGTTTTCAATTTCATCGGATGTGGGAATGTTGATTGCTTTGTCATCAAAGGTAAGAATCAGCTTGATATAATCATCATAAACGAATATTGCCTTGACGAGTCCGTCAATCAAACGTTCCTTGTTTTTCTCGAACCTCAAATCGAGGTTTCGGAACTTGTTGAGGGTGAAGATAATAAACTCCTTCGTGATTTTTGGTCTCTTGGTTTCCTCAAGCTTGATGCTCAAGGTGATTTTTTCTTCCTCTGCCTCAAGTTCTTCCAAACGGGATTTGGTGGAACGAGTAACAACACCCTTTTCGATAGCCTTCATAATGTTGTCGATAGAATCCCGAACCTCCTTCAGCTGAGCCTCAAGAGCGAGAACCATTTCGTTGTCCTCATCCAAAAGAGCCATCACATCCTCTGCCATCTTGCTGACGAGCTTGTCGTTGTTCAGCCAAGCTGATATTTCCTCAATAACCTTATCCTCAATCCAATCCTTACGAATTGCCTTGCGGTCACATTCGTGTCGCTTGGCACTGGCACATTTGTAATAACGGTAAATCACACCGTTAGGTTTGTTCGCGCTATCACCAACGAACATCGATTGGCACGTTCCGCAGAACAACTTGGTAGTCAACAGATATCTCTCGGGAGCTTTCGCCTTGCCCGTTGCGTGCTTGTTTTGTTTCGTACGAATAGCAACCCTTTCAAAAATGTCTTTGGAAACAATAGCAGGTATCGCATCGGGAATCACGATGTCCTTGTAGGCGTACTCACCAATATATCTTCGATTAGCAAAAATACGAGCGAGAGAGTTTTTGTTAAAACGGTTGCCTTGCGAGGTGCGGATACCACGTGCATTCAGATCTTCTACAATATCGGTGATGGATTCGCCACCTGCGTATCTACGGAACATTTCAATTACAAGCGGAGCTTTCTCGGGGTCAATCTGATAATGGTGTTCATCATCAATCGTGAAACCAAGCGGAATTTGACCGCCGTTGAAGCGAGCTTTGAGCGCATTTTCGGTCATGCCTCGCGAAACCTTCTCAGCCAGATCAGCGGAATAGTATTCAGCCATGCCTTCAAGCACCGACTCAAGAACAATACCTTCCGCTCCCTCGGAGATGGATTCGGTAGCGGAAACAACCTTGACATCGTTCTTACGCAGCATCGCCTTGTATCTCGCCGAATCGTAACGGTTACGAGAGAATCGGTCGAGCTTCCACACGATAACAACATCGAAGTTCTTCTTCGCACTGTCCTTGATCATCCGCTGAAACTCGGGACGGTTATCTGTTTTAGCAGAATAAGCCCTGTCGATATACGTTCCGACAATATCGATTCCATTCTTCTTGGCATACGCCGTGTTCTCACGAATCTGACCTTCAATGGATTCCTCACGTTGATTATCCGAGGAATACCGCGCATAAATAACGCCTCTCATCGATTTGCCTCCTTCCTGCCTTAAGTGTGAACATTATACCATACAAATCTGGATTTGCCAACGAAAACTCCAAAAATATTATATAGAAATTTCGGACAGCACAACTTCCTTGTATTAAATGTCAAAATTTGCACCGCAGTAGACTAAAGAAAAGGCTCGGAGCAAAAGTTGGATTTATTTTCGAAAAAGGTCTGGACTTTCTCTCTCTTCTGTGGTATTGTTGTGTGCTAACAGGAGGTGCTACCTATGAAAAGTATGATAAAAGAGCTATGGCATGGAAATATCAATCCGCAAGAGGATAGTAGAAACAGCTCCCCGGAAATGAAAGAGCTTATGGAATACATGGCAAGGCATCACGATGACCTTCTCAAAATAATGACGGATGAGCAAAAAGAAATATTCGAGAAGTTCCACGATTGCTGGAGCGAGTATGCGAGCCTCTCTGATGAAGCACTGTTCGAATATGCCTTCAAGCTCGGGATGCAGATTGCAATTGAAACTACAACTTAATAATACTTGCGGCGAGGTATCACCTCGCCGCAAGTATTATTAACAATCACTTTAGCCAAAATTTTTTAGATTCTGAAGGGTTTTTAAAACTGTAGGTCAGACGTATCTATTACATCCTCATGATTAAAGGCGCATACGCTTGTCACATAGTCAATAAGCTTATAATCTTTTTTGTTCTGCCAATCGCACAAATACATATCTACTATATTTGCAGATATCGTTCCCATTTTTACTACAATGGGTTGATCACCCCCATATAGTGAAACAAAACCATACAGACAATTATTAAGAGTGCAGAAAACCACTGAATGACACCTATCACCAATATTTACTCTCTCACTGAATCTATCAGTGATTTCTTTTTGCGCGTTCTTTCCGTCGGCAATAGTGACATAGGACAATATATCTTCGCCTTCTAATATTGCCTTCCTGATATCATCAAATTCAGGCTTCAAAACATACTCTTGCCCTTTTAGACTTGCAAGCGCATTGAAAGCAATTTTGGCATAAACCCTAAATACATCCTCATAATTAAACATTATCTCAAAGCTCGCAGCTACTTGGTTGGATGTTAATTCGCTCTCCTTGTACTGCTCATTAAACTTTTCTAAATTTGCAATAAGCTTTTGTACAGCTTTTAAAACCATTGTTTTAATCAATTCGGGGTTTTGATTTTTGGAGATTCCCAAATGCCAGCATTTGTCCTTATATCCTAAAAGAATAGTATTATCGGGAATAACGTCGCTTTTTATAGGCGAAGGACACCCATTATAATTTTTTAATACTTCAAGAAAGCTTTCGTATCGTTCCTTGTTACTTACATCGTTGGTTGGTGAAAGCGTAATTTTACACGACAAAGAGTTTTCTAATGTTTCGTCACTCAATTCAAAAAAAGAAATTTGGTTAAGACATATCGGCTTTGCCTCACTAATATATCCTAATATAACATTATCGTCATGCTTAAATGCCGCAATTTTTTCGCGGTTCTTGTGATGTTTCCGTCCAACTTTGGGATAAAACATTCTGTTAATCAAAACAACAGGATTTTCACGTGCGAATTGCCGCTCATATTTTGAAAAAATATTATTAGTTTCATCCGAAACATACCCTCTTGGCAAACAATTTTGACCACCTATACACTTGGGGAAAATGTGTTCTGCAGAATCGAAAGACGCTTCGGGCGTTTCCTTGCCGGTATAGATACACTTATTCAAACAAATCAGCCTCCTTCCAATACAATAATTATATCACTTTTTTAGATATTTTTCAACAAACACATCTAATTTAGGATCTGTTAAATGAATTTATATATTTTGGATTTGATAAGCGAAAACCCTTGAGAACATAATGTCTCAAGGGTTTTTTAGTTTGCAGAGATGGAGCGCTGTATGTCAAGTTTACAACAAAGACAGGAGCAATATTATCTCTTGAAGCTTTGATGTGCCTACCAAACACCATTGAATAGTGTCCGAATAAGTTGATACGTAGTTTTACGGACACATTTAGTGTTGAACATCTTGCTTTTTTTATATCATTTGATATCGTTTTGTGGCAAACTTGTGGCAAAAGCAGTTTCAAACAATACTCTGAGTTAATAGATCATAAAAATATTTTGATGGATTCTTATTTTCAATAAAATTCAAGCAATCCATTTTAGATAAATGAACAAACCAGTATTCATCATTAGTTAAATAATTAGCTTTTTTCAAAAAATCACTCATGTTGGGATCATTTGAGAAAACTAATATTACATCAACATATTCAGTAAATTTTCTCGAATTCAAGATTAGCAACTCATTTGTATCAAAATTATCATCAACGTATAAACAAATGTATTGTTTCTTCAAAGTCCTTTGATTTATTTGCAACGATTCGCCATATACAAATCTAAACATGTTGTCTTGGATGGGCAAATTTTTACAGTTACTGCCACGAAAAATTGTTTTCATAACCCTATAAGCGATCTTCAAAACATCTTCAGCGGACTTTTTTGACCATTCGCTAGAAATCAATGCTGATAGTTCATTTGCTGATTTTTTTGTTGCCAGATCAATAGCAATATCTGCATATTGTATCAGTTTTTTACGAATTTCTACACATGGATGGCTTTTGACTTGAATAATACCAAACACTTCTGTTGTCAAGTCAAGAAACATTTGAATTGAATATCCTGCTAGAGCTAGATCACATTCTAATTGTTGAATAGAACTAGTTGTTTGGAAGGCTTGTATGAAATCAATAGAATTATATTGTCTCAATATTCCCCTTAATATGTGAAAAGAAGAAAAATCTTCTGTACCCAAAAACCACTCGTATTTTTGTAATATCAATGAAGAACTATGGTGAATAATCTCAGAATAACAATAGGTTTCGCCTTCAAATACCGTTTCATTGGAGTTCAATTTTTTCACATTAGAACGAATAGCGTCAATATCATATTTCATCAACAAATCTCTGGTACTTTTTGTTATTAACCACGGATGCGGAGGCTGACGAGACAATTCAATAATCATTGCTTGTAAAGTATTGTAATCTATATAATACAAGTCACAACTATTAATAAACTCTATAATATATTCTGACATGTAATCCATATGAGCTCTTGGTATAGCTGCAACAGCCTCTTTGGGTATCACTTTTTCAAAAGATGTTTTTATAACTTCCGAAATGGTTGCATAAGAAACTTCTTTTTTCCCTAGAACCGGATAATTATATATTTCAACCCGTCTACTATCATGACCATATTTTCTAGTATATCTATAGCTCCATTCTTCCGATTCAAAATCATTTTCAGCTTCGATTTTTCTTATGATTTCAGATACAATTTTTCTAATATCCGAAGTAGAAAGAGTCTTATTTTTTTCTATAAATAGCGTTATTTCTACTATGACCTTCTCTAGTGTCTTTACCGACAATTCTATCGGCATACCTATTTTAATTAAAGAGGACAATATTTTCTCAGAACTAAAAGGACAGGTAACATCTATTTTTACTGTTTTTACACCATTAGGAATTTGTGCATTGATTTGCTGATCCTCTTCCTTGAAAAGTTCATCCAATCTATTCAAAATATCACTAATGGGTAAAGAAGCATTTTTATTATCACATTGATATACTATTGATTTGTTACCAAAACCGATCAAAAGCTGATTTGCTGATTTTTTCATAGAATAGTCCCTCTTTATTGATTAATCGTCGTTGTATTATTTTTTCCTTTTACCATTTGATTAGCGCTTTTATTACTATCTCCCTTATTGTCAATCTGATTTTTTGAAATGTCATTCACCTTGACAAGCATCAGTATATTAACAACGAGTGATAAAGCACTTATAACTAAACTTGCAACTTCCATATTTTCACCCCTGTAAGTTTTTGTTTAATTATATCACAAATCAAAAGCATATTCAAGTCTTATGTGATGATATATGTAGAAAAAAGTAAAAATATTTCAATCTATATTTAATTAATAAAAATTTGTTTGATATATCCTAAATTTCATTTATACATCATATCTATGAAACCAAAACAAAAAGGAGGCAACCATGTTCCCATCGCAACGCTACGGCGGCGGTAAGTCGAGAGATTTCGCTCGCCGTTCAACTATTTTTATTTCAGTGCATTGACGCACTGACATTTTTGCCCGAATATTTACAGGTGACCCAATTATCTGTCGAGGATGGTAAGCTGAGGATTGCACATACACAGGAAAGCTCGGACCACAACAAGGAATATCTGTTACTGCCGGACGTAACCGTCACGGCAAAGATCTACGTAATCAATGACGAAACACACGCAACCATGCTCTTCTGTGAAGAGTATTAAAAACTAACACCAAAATCAAACATTTATGCAGATTAATAAATGCATTAACTGTTGAATTTTACATAAAAACGTGGTATAATGTATCTTGGATATTTTTAAGTAAAATGCCTTGACTTCATTCAACATAGAAAAGGACAATCAATGAATCTCACAAAACCACAAAAGTTAATTTACGATATGGAGAAATTCTCGGGCGGAGCGATTTCCGTGATATGCGGAAGTATGCTTGTCTGCGGCGAGAAGGATATCTCCGAAATAAAGCGAGCCGTGAATGAAATTTATCGGCTCAATGATGCTCTGCGCATTCGCGTTGGCGAGTGTGACGGCGAGGTTTCGCAGAATGTATGCGAATACACCGAGCAGGATATACCCGTGCTCTGCTTTGATAACAAGGCAGAGTTGGATCGTTATGCCGAAAGCTATGCTAAGGTAGCGGTTGACCTCTACGGAAATCTCTGTGAGATCAATATTGTTCTCTTGCCTGGGCAGTATGGTCTGCTCATTAAGATTCACCATATTGTCGGTGATGCTTGGACTTTGGCTCTTATGGGAACGCAGTTCAATGCGCTTATGAACGACGAGGATGTACAAGCCTATTCCTATACCGAATATGTTGAAAGCGAAAAGGCATACGTAGAGGGCAAGCGTTACGCGAAGGATAGAGATTTCTTTCTTGAGCAGTTCAAAAAATGCGATGAAGTGACCTATCTCAACGAAAAGCAGACAAGCTCGCTTTCTGCCAATCGCAAGACCTTTGTTATTGACGCGGAGCAGACCAACGATCTCAATGCTTATGCAGAAGCAAACAACACCTCTGTCTTTATGCTCTTTACGGCGGCACTTTCTACATATATGAACCGCATCAAGATGAATGCCGAGAAGTTTTATATTGGCACGGCGGTGCTGAACCGCAGCGGAGCGAAAGAAAAGAACACAATGGGTATGTTTATCAATACCGTAGCTATGCTTATCGAGCTTGATAATGTAAAGTCCTTTGCTGAGAATCTCTCTGCAATCGAGGAAACCGCATTCTCGGTATTCAGACATCAAAAATATAATTACGGTGACGTGTTGGCATCAATCCGTAAAGAGTACAACTTTACCGAAAAACTTTATGACGTAATGATTAGCTACCAAAATGCTACCATTGCGGGCGAAGATATTGAAACCACGTGGTATCATTGCGGCGAGCAGAGCGAGAGCTTGCAGATACATATTGATGACCGCGATAATGAAGGCATCTTCCGCATTCATTACGACTATCTGACCGAGAAATTTACTGAGTGTGAAATTGACAGATTGCATCAGCATATCTGCAATCTGCTCTTTGATGCTATCGATAATGATACCAAAAAGCTTTATGAACTTAATATCTTGTCCGCATATGAAAGAAAAAAGCTTCTTTATGACTTCAACAACACCGCTATGGATTATCCCAAGGATAAGTGTGTCCACGAGTTGTTTGAGGAACAAGTTGCAAAAACGCCCGACAAAGTAGCGGTCATTGCTTGCGATAAAACTCTCACCTATGCGGAACTTAATGCGCAAGCTAATAAAATTGCCAACGCATTGATTGAAAAGGGCATCCAAAAGAACGACATTGTCGCTTTCCAAGTAACACGAAAAAGCGATCTTATAGATCTAATGCTCGGTATTCTTAAAACAGGTTCTTCCTATATGCCGATTGATCCCAATTATCCGCAAGACAGAGTGGACTATATGGTTAAGGACAGCGGAGCAAAATTCTGTGTTGATGATACAATGCTTAAAGAGTTGCTACGCAACAGCAATACAGAAGACCCTGCAATTTATAATTCCGCCGATGAACGTTTTTGCGTTTTACATACATCGGGCTCAACGGGATTACCCAAAGGCGCGGCTATCAAGCATATGAATATGGTGAATTTCATCTATTCCAATCTGCATTTGCTTAATGGTATCGAAAATATTATAGCTATCAATACCGTAACCTTTGACGTGTTTGAAATGGATACCATCTTTGCGCTTGTAAGCGGTGTAACCTGCGTGTTGGCAAGTGAAGAACAGCAGTTTAATCAAAACAGCTTCGAGCAGATGATGGCACAGCACGAAAACTGTTTGTTTTGGGCGACACCGACTAAAATTACCAACTATATCAACAATAGTGCAAACGGAGAATTCTTTAAGCACATCAATTGTTATGTGGTTGGTGGCGAGGTGCTGAAGCCTGAATTGCTTGATACCATTAGACAATTGAACCACGATGTCAACATATATACCGTTTATGGTCCTACGGAAACATTGATTTATTCTACGCTTGTAGATGTTTCAAGAACAAACGATATTACAATAGGACATCCTATCGCTAACACGCAAATTTATATCGTCGATAAGTATATGAATCCTACGCCAATTGGCTTTATGGGTGAGCTTTGCATTGCGGGCGATGGTGTCGGTCTTGGTTATGTGAATCGTCCGGATTTGACCGAAACTCGATTTGTTGACAATCCTTTCGGCAACGGAAAGCTGTACAAAACCGGAGATCTTACTTATTGGCGAGAAGATGGAAATATTGGCTACATAGGTAGAACTGATTTTCAAGTGAAGATTCGCGGACTTCGCATTGAGCTTGGAGAGATTGAAAATGCCATTTGCGGCATTGACGGAATCTCACAGGCTGTTGTCGTTGTGCGTAAAAATAACGAGGCCAGACAGCTTATCTGTGCTTTCTATACGGGTGCAGAGATCGATGCAAAGGAAATTCGTGACCATATCGGTAAAAAGCTGCCAAAATATATGTTGCCGCATATTTTTACGCATCTTAAAGAAATGCCTTTGACCTCAAGTGGTAAGGTTAACCGCAAGGCATTGCCCGAGGTCAATCTTGAAAATATAACGAATGACACCGAATACGTTGCTCCCGAAACGCAAATGCAGAAGGCAATTTGCAAGCTAATCGAATTGGTGCTTGGTACTTCTCCCGTCGGTATCACAGACGATTTCTTTGACCTCGGTGGCGACTCGCTCAAGGCAATAGAGTTTGTTTCCAAGGCACACAATGAGGGAATCTATTTCAATCTTCAAAACGTGTTCGATTATCCCACGGTGCAGGAGCTATGTGCTTTTGTTGAGAGTGATGATAAGCAGGATATTCTTTTCTCGGATGCTGATTTTACTGAGGATAATAGTCTTTTGGAAAGCAACAAAACGCAACCGCTTTCCGCATCGAAAACCGTTGAGGTTGGAAACGTGCTTATTGCAGGCGCTACCGGATTCTTGGGCATTCATTTGCTTGCGGATTATCTTGATAACGATAGCGGCATTGCATATTGTCTTGTTCGCGGAAAGGACAAAGAGGACAGCACCAAGCGTTTGCAGGATTTGCTGAGTTTCTACTTTGGCGACAAGTATGCAAACAACGAGCGCATTGAGGTAATTTGTTCCGATCTTCAAAAGGACAAGTTTGGCTTGTCGGATGAAGAATACACGAGCCTTTTTGACAAGGTGGATACTGTTATTAACTCTGCCGCGAGCGTGAAGCATTACGGCTCATACAAGTATTTCTATGAGGCAAACGTAGAAACGACCAAGCGTTTGATTGCTTTCTGCAAAGAGGCAAATGCCAAGTTGATACACACCTCTACTTTGAGCGTTTCGGGCAACAGCTTTGGCGACCAGTTTGACGGTTACGTGAGCGACACAGAAAAACATTTCTATGAGAGCAGTCTGTATATCGGTCAGCCGCTTGATAACGTTTACGCACGCAGTAAGTTTGAAGCGGAGAAAGCCGTGCTTGATGCCGTTCTTGATGGTTTGCAAGCAAACATTATGCGTATGGGCAACCTAACCAACCGCTTGTCTGACGGAGTGTTCCAAAAGAATCATGAAAGCAACGCCTTTTTACAGAGAGTCAAGGGCGTGCTGGAACTTGGTATTTTCCCAGATTACTTGATGGATCTGTATGCTGAATTCACGCCAATTGACGAGGCGGCAAATGCTGTTATGACAATTGCACGTCATTTCAATCCCAAGTATACGGTATTCCATATCAACAGCATTAAGGTCGTGTATTTTGATAAACTGTTCCAGATTTTTAACGAGCTTGGCTATCATGTGGATATTGTAGATGGTTCCGTATTTACCGCGGCATTGCGCGAAACCGCAAAGCAGACAGGAACGGAGCATATCTTTGAAACATTTATCAATGATATGGACGAGGATGACAAGCTCAATTACGATAGCAATATCCGCATCGAAAACGATTTCACGGTGCAATACTTAAAATCGCTTGGCTTTGAGTGGGCGGATATTGGAATTGAGTATTTGAGAAAGTATATGGACTACTTTAGGAAGATTGGGTGTATATTTTAAGGAGTGTTATGAAGAAATTTAAGATAGAAACAACAGATCAACTATTGTCATTGATGAATTTGTATTTTTCTGAATGGACACACAGAGATTCAATAATGTGGAAACAGATTTTTACATTTTTCTTCGCAATATTTGTTATTGTTTTATTACCGTTTGCAAATATATGGGACGTTGCTTTGGTTGGCCCCTTGCCCGCCGTTTTATTCCCAATTGTTGGATTTGTACTAACTTTAATATTTTTATATGTTAGTATAGGATATGCCAGAAGATTGAGCAAGATTGGAGAGTCATATAGAGAATTAATAGAGCATCTCCCAAAAGAATATCAACGTAATAGCATTTATAAAAAAGAGAAAATCACACGAAGAAAACAATTATCATATACAATACCTATAATTATGTTTATTTGTTTGATCCTTTTTGAAATAGTGATTTTTGTATTGTGTTTAATATAGAATAAAACGAAGATTATGAAAAAGTATAGATTATATTATCACATACGCATTCATACAACAAAGAAATTACTTGATTTTTGTGTGAATAAATATAACGAAAAATTCGCATTTATTTACCAAATAAGAAAACAAGAGATATCAATCAGTTTTGCAGATTTCAAAACGCAAGTTGAGGCATTTGGCACATATCTTTTAAGCAAGGGATTTGACGGAAACCATATAGCTGTTTTGGGAGAGAACAGTTATGAGTGGATATTGACACACTTTGCTGTAACCTGCGGTGGAAACGTCATTGTTCCTATTGATAAAGAGCTTGATACAGATAGTATTGCAGAGTTGCTAACAGATAGTGAGAGCCAAGTGCTTGTATATTCTGACATATATGCGGATATTGCTGAGGAATTGCAAGAAAAATTACCGAACCGTACGTATATCAATATGCGTGATATTCCCGAATATATTGAACAAGGCAAAAAGCTGATTGCAGACGGATACACCGACTACATAAACAAAGAAGTTAATAGGGAGGATCTTGCCTCTATCGTATACACCTCGGGTACAACAGGAAAAAGCAAGGGCGTTATGCTGACACACAATAATTTGATGTCAGATCTTTATGCCGCAAGCTGCAATGCCAAGATTGACGGAACTTCTATTTTGCTTCTGCCATTACACCACACGTTTGGTTTGGTCGCGGGTCTGTATTCGGTTATGTATTACGGGCATCCCTTGTATATCAACAGGAGCTTGAAGAGAGTTGTTGATGACCTCAAAAAAATAAAACCGCAAAATACCTTTGCCGTTCCTCTCATCGTTGAAACCTTATATAAAGGCATATGGAGTACTGCAAAGAAACAAGGTAAAGATAAACTGTTACGAACTCTCATTAAAATCAGTAATGCTTTAAGAAAATGCGGTATTGATTTGAGACATAAGCTGTTCAAATCCGTGCTTGACGCTTTTGGTGGTAATCTTGAGGTCATTATTTGCGGCGGTGCTCCGCTCAATCCCGAGTTAGTGACAGGACTTGATGCATTTGGAATAACCCTTATGAACGGATACGGAATTACTGAGTGCTCGCCTATTGTCGCAGTTAACCGTAATAAGTTTAACGTAATTGGTAGCGTTGGTTTGCCCTTGTGTTGTAACGAGGTTAAAATAGCCGATGATGGTGAGATTTTGGTCAAGGGCGAGAACGTGATGCTTGGCTACTATCATAACGAGGAAGAAACGAAAAAGGTCTTTTCGGATGGTTGGTTCAAGACGGGAGATGTCGGCTATATTGACAACTACGGTGCGCTACATATTACCGGACGTATTAAAAATCTCATTATTCTCGCCAATGGTGAAAACATCCCCGCCGAATCTATCGAGGAGCAGATATATACGATTCCTTATGTGAAAGAAGTTGTTTGCTACGGTAAGGATAACGTAATCGTCGCAGAGGTATATCTCGACGAGGAGATTGCCGATGCGAAAGATAAAATTAACGAAGATATTCAAAAAGTAAACCAAGGTTTGCCGCAGATAAGAAATATCGGTAAAGTCGTTATAAGAGATACCGAGTTCCCGAAAACGACCACTAAGAAAATCAAGAGAAATTTAGGAGGACAGCAAAATGCTTGACAAGCTTACAGCCATCATCAGAGAATATATGGACGATAACAGTATCGAGGTGACTGAAAACACAGTTCTTATTGCTGATTTGGGATTGAGCTCATTCGACCTCGTTCAGCTTGCATCTATTGTAGAGGACGAGCTTGATATTGAGATCCCCGACAGAATGATTAAAACCTTCAAAACTGTCGGCGATGTTATCGCTTTTCTTGATAAGCAATGAAATTTTATCAATACAACATTCGAGATTTAAGCGACGGGAGCTACATACACTACTACTCGCTGATGAGCGAAGAAAAGAAACGCAGAGTTGATCGCTTTCGTTTTGAAGATGATAAAAAGCGAACGGTTGTGGGCGAAATGCTCGCTCGTCAAGCAATATCCGAGTGGTGCGGTGTGCCAGAAGAAAGCATTGTTTTTGAAATAACAGAACACGGCAAACCTTACGCGAAAGACTTGAACGTAGAGTTTAATATCAGCCACTCGGCAGATATGGTAGTCTGCGTTGTAGATGATAAGCCGGTCGGAGTTGACATTGAAAAAATCCGTCATGTCGAGCTAAACACAGCAAAACGGATTTTTTACGAAGAAGAAACAAGGTATATCTTTGGATGTATTCCAAACACAGAAGATTATAACCACCACATAAACAATGCTGTTTTGCAGAGATTCTTTGAGCTTTGGACAAAGAAAGAAGCATACGGTAAACTTGTTGGGATAGGATTGTTTACGGAAACAAACGCAACCGCTACCGTAAAAACTTGGACAGAAAACGGGTATTGCATTTCTGTTTTTACAACTAAAAATATCTAACAAAAACAGGTCTGTGCCAAATTTTAGCGCAGACCTGTTTTTTGTGAATTTTTATTACTCGACTATTCCAATAACCTTACCGCAGCAGTAAACACTATCGCTCTCACCGATGCGAATGGGTTTATATTTTTCATTATGTGAGATCAAGCACTTGTTTCCAAGCTCCTTGATGTATACGTCACCGTTGACAACGAAGATTCCGACCTCGCCAACTTCGATGGCGTCGCACTTCTCGACGAATACCTTGTCACCGTCGTGGTATGTAGGCTCCATACTGTCACCGCCAACCGAGATCGCAAAGTCAGCCTGTTCCGCTTCTGCACTTTCGGGAACGAACAATTCCTCTGCCAGATCGCTGTCAAGGATATTGCCTGTACCGGCAGATGCAGGGAGCGTGAACCAATCGATCTTATACATACGTGGCTTTGGCTTTTTAACAAGTGCAGTTACACGCTTGTATTCGCTGTCAATCATATAATCAACAACCTCTTTACCGTGCTCGTCAAGGGCGCGGTATTTTTGTAGCGTTGTCCACTCAGTAGCGGTAGGTCGTTGCGCCATGGACTTGCAACCAATCAGCTCATCCGCAGACACACCGAGCAGGTCGCAAAGCCTTGCCAATTTATCGCAATCGGGACGGCCGATGCCTTTCTCCCAGTTATAGATAACTCTGCCCGAGCTCTCGCCAAGTGCGTCAGCGATGTCCTGCTGAGTCATGCCTTTTATATTACGGTACTTCTTTATCTGTTCTCCAATAAAGCTCATACGGATATACCTCCAAGTGAATTACGCATCCATTTTACCATACAAACTTGTATTTGTCAATAGAAACTCCAAAAATATTATATAAAGCTCTTGACAATACAATATCGTTGTGTTATAATAACGAATACCAAAGGAAATTGTAGTAATCGGTATATAACCATATAATTTTGGAATTTCGGTAGCCGCTACCGAAAATAGAAAGAGGTGAGGTTTTGGAAAAGCGTAAGCGAGGACGCCCGAAGGTAGACACGCACATCACAGAGGGCAATTACAATAACCGCAGACAGGAATTGAATTATAAATATATGTTTGAGGGCAGAGGTGTATTGTTGGATGCTGCCGACGAGATCCCGGAGAGTAATATATTGTATGAGGTGGATGACGCAAATTTTTGTTTTAAGGCTTGTAAGACCGGTATCCTTGAGCAGCTCGGTCGCTTGCGAATTCAGGATAACGCCGCACTTGAGGATTGTGTCATCGTTGCGAATTTTGCTATTGACGCTCTTAAGGCTGGCGTTGGAGTGAAGGAGATCACTGTTGCAATTCGCAAATTGCGGACAGCGTTGAAAAAATATTGTGCCGATGAAGAAAATGAATTCTTACGGATGGAATTTCGCAGGGCATTGTATGATTTAAGAGAATTAGGCGGTGAATGAATTTCGGTAGCGGCTACCGAAATTATTTCCTCAATCATTTCGCTACAAATATCAAAAATTGATATGCATGGAAACAAAGAAAACAGATGCTCAAAGTGCCGTTGTTACCTCACTTTTGGGGATGCGTTTTCGAGTTGAGTCAATTACGGTGTACACCGACGGAATATGGGTTTTCAGCGATTTTGAGAGTGGCAAACGATGCCATGCCCGATGAGAGCTACGCCGTTGGGAAAATCGCAAATAACGCCGATGCAGACCGAGGCTTTTTTAAGCCAAAATGGGGGTGCTTCTCACAGGACGGAAAAACAGGAGGTTTTTGAAAAAATATGATTACAGGCATTAAGAAAACACATAAAACGACCGAGATATATTTTGATGAGGCCGGAGAGTGGACAACGGTCAGCACCTATAACACAAGCCTCAAGAACAGGCTACTTGCCTTTTCAAAAGAGTACCCGGAGCTATGTGAGCAGACCGATGATGATGGCTTCGGTGGACTCTCCTTCCGCATTCAAAAGAAATGCTTCACCTATCGGTTGGTGGCACCGTACTCCGAGGAACGCAAGGCAACGGCAAGGGCGAAGATGAACGAGCTCAATGCGAAGAAATGAATACATCAACTGTCATCTGTCACGCTGTCACACGGTTCAAAAGCAGTGATGCAGGAATCAAAGAAAAGGCTATCGGCAAAATAGCGTTTCAAACCAATGTTGGAGTCACGGATATTTTGCCGCACACGGCAATGTCACTATTTTTTCTGTTTTCCCGACGCTTGCGTCTGGGGCAAGCATAGCGCGTGGACGTCCACCGCCAAATGGCGGCGCCCTCCTCGCACCGTCCCTGCGCTCACGCTGGGACAGAATCGGGCAGAAGCCCGAACCCACTTTTCGTTGAAAGGAGAATTTCATTGGGTAGATTACAGTCAGAATCGATATCTCTTCACGTAACCCCGGAAGAAAAAGCTGCCATGGTTGAACGAATGAAAGAAGCCGTTGCTCCATCGATGCGAGCCTTCATTTTGGATATGTGTATGCACGGCAAGGTCATCGTAAACTCAGATCTGCGAGAGCTGAATCAGGAGCTTCGCTATCAGGGAAACAACCTCAACCAACTCACAAAGCTCTGTCATCAAGGCAGGATCTCTGCGGTAGATCTTTCGGAATTATTGTCTCTCTATCGTCAGATGCTTCTCGCACTCGGAGGTGAAAACGATGGCGGTAATTGAAAGTATTCCCGAAAAGAATCAGACGCCGAGCGCACAGAAGGGCGTGCTGGATTACTGTATGCAGCCGTCAAAAACTCTCGATGAGGACGAACAGCTCGCATACATTTCGGGATATAACTGTGTCCCGGAGCTGGCGAACGAATCCTTTCTTGCCACGCAAAAAATATATGGTCACGAACCTGACGGCGTGAGGTTCTATCATTTCGTTCAGTCCTTCAAGATTGGCGAAGCCATCTCACCGCAAGAGGCAAACGATATCGGCATGGAGCTTGTAAAAACCTTTGGCAAGTTCAAAAATCACGAGGCAATTGTCGCCACTCATATAGATAAAGACCATCTCCACAATCATATTGTTGTATGCGCTTACAACCTCGAAAGCGGTTTGAAATTGCATTATAATAAATATTTTCTCGGCGACCTTCGTCAGAAAAGCGATGAGATTTGTCAGGTACATGGGCTCAATGTTCTCCAAAAATATAACCCCAACGTGAAATCTCAACGCCTCGGCCCCAAGGAATATCGAGCCGCTATGAACGGCAACAGCTGGAAGATGGCTCTGCGAGTTGCAATTGATTTTTGCATGACGAGGGCAAAGAACAAGGACGAGTTTCAGCGTGAGATGAAGAAGCTCGGCTACGATATGGTGTGGACACCCGAACGAAAATATATCACGTACATCTGCCCGACACAAGACGGCAAAGAGCGCAAGGTGCGTGATATCAAACTAAACGATGAAAAATATCTAAAGGAGAATATGGAACATGAATTCAGGATCAGGTCAGAGTTATATGGACAAGCTCAAGGCGCGGAATATTCCTCCGGCACTTCAAGAAGCGATGGAAGAAACAGCACCGGAGCCCAAGGTGGAGCAGGAGATTCCGATGGTGCAGATCAGCGCGGAGGAATGGATGCGTCTGAGCGAAACGATACGCAGAATGGAGGCTCTGTCAGCCCAGCTGTCAGCGCAGAAAGCGGTTGTAGCGAGCGAGGCGAGCAAGTACACCGAGAAGATGATGAGGGCGGCAGAGGAGCAGAAAGAGGCAACGGAGAAGGCTCTGCGCAAGGTGACGACGGAAGCGGCCGAACAGGTTGGGAGAGCGAGCGCGAAAGCTTCCGAAGTTATCGACAGAAGAATTCGTCGGGACGAGGCAATATGGTGGCTCCGTCTCGCTCTCACGGCAGTTCCCATGCTGTTGGTCTTACTCTTATGGGTGCACGTGGGATTGCAAATGTAGCCAATATTATTGAGGATGACGGCGAGGAATCCGAGGAAGAAAAGCGTAAGCGAGAAGCAAGACACGCAGGTGAGGCTGTCGGTGCAGTCGTAGGTTTCGGTATAGGAGCTGTGGTTGAGTTTACAAAACAAAAGCAGACGCCAACCGATGACGTTGACGATAGTGAGGATCAAGGCATGGGAATGTCGATGTGAGAAAGGATGATGATATGACTTGGAAAAAGTTTTGGACGCGAGTGAACGCTCTGATCCACGATAACCGCACCGTTCTTCGTGAGGGTGAGGACATCGAGGATTGGGAAGAAGTTCGGCGTAAGCAGCGCGAAATAGAAGCAGAAAGGCAACGAAAAGAACAAGAAATCCTCGCTACGTGGTTTTTGCGCGAAGATTATTTGAACGCTGGTTGGTTCAAACGTCTCATCCTGCGCATTGAATTCGTCTTCCGTGATACGCGCGGAGAGAGCCATATACCGCAAATACCGGACCATATCCGCATGGAGATAGCTCGCTGTCTTCTTCCGGATATCGTGGCTTACTTTGAATCGGAACAAGGGCAAAGAGAGTTTGCCGAATGGAAAGCGCAAAAAGAAGCCGAGAAAAAGGAAAAGAGGGAGGTCGCGTGACCTCGCTCCGAAACAGCATCAATATGATAAATCAATAGTAAAAAACAAATCCGAACCAATTTCGATTTACGAAATAGTTCGGATTTGTTACGTTTGGTGACCCGTACGGGAATCGAACCCATGTTACCGCCGTGAAAGGGCGGTGTCTTAACCGCTTGACCAACGGGCCTGGTAGCGGGAATTGGACTTGAACCCATGACCTACCGGGTATGAACCGGTTGCTCTAGCCAACTGAGCTATCCCGCCATATTGTGCGTCTTTTCACAACGCCCAGTTATTATATCACAGCAGTTTTGATTTGTCAATACTTTTTTTAAAGAAAATTTCTGTTTTTTTGATTTTTTTCAAGATTTTTGCCTGAATTTGGTCAAGGGTTGAGTGATATGACTTGACAGACGCAAAAAATTGTACTATAATGGGTGCAATGCATATTCTATCTAATATTATATCACCATTTTGGAGGATTATTATGTACGCCATGATTCTTCTCGGTGTCGTTGCGCTGATCGTTTTGCTCTGCGCCGGCATCGCTGCTCTGTTTGGTCTTTCCAAAACCAGAGCGCACTTGATCATTGTCTTTGTTTGTGCAGCGATCACGCTGGCATTGGGCTGGCTTACCAAGCTGTTTTTGCCCACCGCCGATACCGTTATGACCTTCGTGCAAGGTCGCATGGATTGGATCGGCTCGCAATTCGGTGCAGATGCCGTACGGATTGCCGAGCAGGCGTTGGAATACGCTGCCATCTCCCCTACCTTAGTAGAGCTGGTGCTGCAGCTGAGTGTTGCAATGCTGATCCCTATGCTTTGCCTGATCTTGTTCATCGTTCTGGCACTGGCATCCGGAGTCATTTTCTCAATCGTCTCCCTGATCAAGGGTATCATCCGCAGAAAGCGCGCCAAGCAGGATGAGGACGAAGGCGAGGACGAGCGTCCCCGCAAGTCCGCTCTCTCTCGCCTCGGCGCAGCCGGACTTGGTGCCGTACAGGGTGTGATCATCGCAATCATGCTGCTGCTCCCTATCTCCTGCTACCTCAGCATTGCGCAGCCCACGCTGCAAGAGCTGATCGCGCAGGACGTTCTGCCCGCAGACGATCCTACCATCGTTATGGCAGAGGATATTGTAGTCGAGCTGGACGCTTCCCCCGTACTGAACGTTTACCGCACGCTGGGAGGTCGCGCGCTTTCCGACTCGATTATGAGCATGCAGGTCGCAGGCGTCAACGTCAAGGTCTCCGAGGAGCTTTCCTCTCTGATCAAGCTGGCACAGCAAGCCGTGGAGCTCTCCAAGACCGAGCTGCCCAACTACGGCCTGGAGCAGGCAGCCATCATCAGCTCGATCGGTGACTCCTTTGCAGACTCCAAGCTGCTTGCCCCCATTGCAGGCGACGTCATTTACGCTGCCACCGATGCATGGCTCAAGGGTGAGTCCTTTGTCAATATTGAAAGACCCTCTCTTGGCGAGGATGGTGAGATCCTCGAGCCCGCGCTGACTGCCCTGCTTGAGATCCTGCACGACGACGCCAAGGAGACCCTGCTTTTGCAGGCAGACGTCAAGACCGTGGCAGAGCTTGTTTCGGTACTGGCGCGCAACGGCGTATTCGCCAACCTTTCCAACACCGACGCGCTGCTTGAAACCATGGGCGGCAACGTGGTCTCGGAGATGGTGACCACGCTTGGCAATAACCAGAGCATGAAGCGTATGATCCCCGAGATCATGAACATAGGCGTACGTGCCATCGGTCAAGTGCTCAGCATTCCCGCTGACGCCGAGCAGGTATACGATTCCTTTATGAACGACGTAGCCGACACCCTTAACGACGTGCGCGATCTGCCCGAGCAGGAGCGCGTGCAAAGCCTTTCCGCCGAGCTTGAGACCGCGTTTGACCAAGCAGGCGTGGAGATCGACGAGCAGGTGCTGGATTTCTACTCCGCTGCCATCATTGAAGACCTGGTGGACGCCAACCCCGATCGCGAGATCACGCCCGATGACGTGCAAGCCTTCTTTATTCTGTATGCAGAGGGCGCAATTGAAGAAAACTCCACCATGCGCGGCAAGCCCCGCTTTGATCTGCTTGCAAGCAACGAAAACGATCCCTTTGCAGGCACGGTATACGAGGGCATGACCGAGGCGGAGCGCATGCAGACCGCAGCCGTGACCGTTGCAGCGCTTTGCGTCAAGCTCTCCGAGCTGGATCCCGACGATACCGCACTCACAAAACACGCTGCCGAGCTTGTGGGGGAGGCGTTTACCGATCTGCTGGCAGATGACCCCGAAACGCTTGCGCTGATCACCTCCGTTGAGCTGACCGCGCCCGTTTCCTCCTCTACCACCGAGCAAGCCTCCAGCCTGCAGTCCACCGACGAGCTGCGCAAGATCACCTCGGTCGTCACGCTGGAATCCCTGCTGGTAGACGCCAAGGAAATTGCCCAGACCATCACCCCCGAGACGCTTGGCTTGGATGCAAACGCCATTTCCGCTATTTTTGACACCGCCGTCAACCTGCTTGACGTGCTGGACGGTTCCGAGGAACTGGATATCTCCACACTCGCTTCCTCCGTGGGTACGATTCTTGACTCGCTTGCAGAGACCAACATCTTTGGCAAGGACAAGACCGCAGAGCTGTTTACCTCGGTCATGCAGTCCGAAACGGTACGTGATGCCGCAAATCTGGACATGAAGACGGCAACCGAGATCGCGCAAAAGGCAACCGAGGGCGAGGTCAATTACACCCAGACCATGAACACGGTTGCAACCAGCGTCAACATTATGGAAAAGCTCGCAGCCGACGGCACCATCTCCGAGCAAGAGATGGTGGATCTGATCCGCAATCTCAATTCCCAGACCGCAGGCATGATCGAGGTTTACGTCACGCCCGAGCGTCTGGTGGACAATAAGATCCCCGAAAAGTATTCCGAAATCTCCTCCGATCTGATCAAGTCCCTGTTCGGTTACATTGCAGATTCCGACAAGAGCAATTCCGAAATTGAAGCCAAGGCACTCAATCAGATCCTGAACATTGTACTTGCAGCCAAGGAGTCCAACGACAAGAACCTCTTCAGCTCTGCACCCGGTGCAGGCGACGGCAAGCTGCCCACCGCTACCGAGACCGTGAACATTCTGCTTGATTCCAAGGCAGTCCGTCACGCACTCGTGGACGTGCTGACCGACGGTGAACAGATCACGGTATTTGACCCCTATGAGTTTAGCGGCAAGATCAAGCCCGAGTCGCAGGACCGCGCAGACTTCTTGGCAGCCATTGACGCGTATAGCGCTGCAAATCCCGACGTGGATACGCTGACGCTGAACGCGCTGGCAGCACTGTTCGGCATCGAGCGCAACAACTGATAAAAAATGAGCACCGCTTTCGCGGTGCTCTCTTTTATTCCGTGATCAGTTTGATCCCTGCGATCAGCGTCTCGTAGCTGATCATGCCGACCTCCTTGGCAACCACGTCCCCTTGTGCGTTGATAAACACGGTGGTGGGGTAGCCGCTGATCACATACGCATTCTGCGCAAGGCTTGAAACGTCATAATAGACCGGGAAGGAAAATCCCTGCTCCTTGACGTACGCATCCGCCTTTTCACGTGTCTCGTACATGCCGTCGGTCGCGTCGATCATCATAAATACCACGTCGGGGTATTCCTTGTACGCCTGATCAAAATCCGGCATTTCCACCTTGCAATAGCCGCACCAGGTCGCCCAAAAATTGAGCACGACCGGCTTGCCCGCAAAATCCGAAAGCTGCACGGCGTTCCCCTCTTTATCCAGCACCGCAAAATTCGGTGCACTTCCCGTCCATACGGCAGCATCCGTAGTCAACTCCTCGCCAGACTGCGAGGCAGGGCGGCACGCGCAAAGCGACAGCGCGCAAAGCAGCGCAAGGCACAGCATCATCGTTTTCTTCATTCTCATTCCCCCTTTCTTGCATCCATTGTACCACACGCACGCAAAATTGTAAAGTATTTTGTTTTCTCCTCTTGCAAAAAACGCGAAAATGCGGTACAATATAGCCGAAGAGAGCCGAACTCATACGCCTTGCGGCGAGTATTTTTCGCGTCTTTCGCCAAATCTCGTCTTGCAAGATGCGTATCTTGCTTCGCCTCGCTTTGACAAAATCCATCAAAAAATACAACGCCGGAGGGTGCTGCGCAGTTTTGCGCGAGCAAATATTTCGCAGATGCAAAGAGAAAATGCGAAGCAATATAAGATATTGCGAGTATTTTATCTGCAGCAGGTGCAGATATTTGCCGCTCAAAACCGTGTGAGTTCGGCTCTCTTCGGCTATAGGAAAGGATGAACGCCTTATGAAACGAAATCTGCGCACCCCCCTTCTTCTCGTTTTGGCACTTTGCATGCTGCTGCCTTTTGCATCGTGCACAACGCCGCCCGCACCTCCCGCGACCGATGAATCGACGCAAACGGGAGAGTCTTCCCAAGAAACGCAAGCCCCCCCAACAACCGAAGACACGCAGGATACCGAGACACAAACCGATGCTCCCGTGCAGGGCGAGATCGACTATTACCCCGGTATGACCTACGTAAAAGAAGAGGTCAAAATTGCCGTTGACGGCTTTGATTCTTCGCTGCTGGGCACGGTTGCGGACGCCGGGCAAAAGGGCGTTGCCACGCTGCTGGACGCAAACTTTGATGACGGTGACAAGACCGCAGACGGCAAGATCGCGTACCGTGACCAAAACCTTGCCACCATCATGGACGGGCAGCTGCACTTTATCCACGACGGCAAGGACTATGGTAAAGGCTGGTCGACCTGGAGCCCCACCACGCCCGCGTCGGTCAAGGAAAACCTCCAGGTACAGCTTTCTTTGGACATCAAGAGCTTTACGCCGCATGCCGACAGCACGGGCACGCACACCTGGATCTCCACCTTTATCGGCTGCTACGTTTCCAACTACTCGGGCAAGATCCCCGACTCCCCCGGTGACGGACTTTGGTTCTCCTTCTCGGGCAACGACGTCATCACCGTCATAGGCGGCGACGCGGGCGGCTGGCCCGCAGGCTTTACGTCGGTCAAGATCCTCCGTGGATTTGCCGACATGCAGCACGTGGATATCGTGTGCACCGAGAATTACGACACCTACATTTACGGTATTTTTGACGGCGGCGAGCGTCAGCTGCTGCTCAAAACCGGCATGAACGACGAAGTGCTGACCGTTTTTGATGCGCAAGGCAATCAGGTAGCCCAAGTGGCAAACACCATGAGCCACTACGCAGGCGACTATTTCGTATTCTTTACGCACATGGGTGCCAGCGTGATCGACAACCTCAAAATTTACGCATGTCAAAAGGAGGACTACCGCGTGGAAACCACTATCAAAGCCGTTCCGGACGAGGGCGTTACCCCCGGACTTGACATGACCGACAAGACCGACCTTGTCAGCATTTGCTACTCGGTGTGGTTTGACGGCATTCTCGGTACGGGCACAGAACCCGTCACCGATTTCAACAACATCACCGAGGTGCTTGCGGGCAAGCGCGATTGGGGCTCTGTACACGCCTTCCACTACTGGGCAAAGCCCGCGCAGGGCTACTACCGCTCGACGGATATAGAGGCGGCAAAGAACAACCTGATCCTTTTGGGCGAGGCTGACGTGGACTTTATTATCCTCGACTACACCAACGCAAACGACGGCTATATTTCCAATACAGCCATGGGCAAGGTATGGATGTTTGATCCCCTGGAAACGCTTTGCAAGGCATCCTTGGAGCTGCGCGCCGAGGGCTATCGCACCCCTTACATCGTGGCTTGGTGCGGCGCATCCGAGGGTCCTATGATCAAAGCACTTTACGACCGCTTTTACACCGAAAACAACCCCTATGCCGACTGCTTTGTATACTGGGAAGGCAAACCCTTTATGATCTATACCCAGAACACCGACTCCTTCCCCTGCCCCGACCTCTTTACCGTGCGCTACATGTGGGGCTTGACAAGCGAGAAGTGCTGGAGATTTTTGAATATCCGAAACAGAGGCACAGCCTTTGAAAATAACGGTGTGGCAGAACAGATCTCGGTTGCGGTTGCTTCCCAGGAAACCTACATGTCCATGCCCACCGCACACGGCAGAAACGGCGGTAAATTCTTCTACGATCAATGGAAGGAAGCCTTCCGCGTGCATCCCAAGGTGGTCACCATCACCTGGTGGAACGAATGGACGGCACAACGCTTTATCGTGGACGGACAGACCGCATTCGTGGATAACTACAACCAGGAATACAGCCGCGACATCGAGCCCATGGAGGGCGGCCACGGTGACCAATACTATCAATGGATGAAGCAATACATTGCTGCTTACAAGGCAGGCGAATCTTGCCCCAAGCTGACCGAATGATAAGGAGACAGCCATGAAAAAACATATGCTCACAGCGGTACTGCTTTGCGCAGTCACGCTGCTTGCCCCTCTGACCGCATTTGCCGAAACCCCTCCCCCCGAGGGGCAGGGGCTGCTGATCACCGAGATCTGTTATAACCCCTCCTGGAAAGAGGGAGACGAGCAGATTGAGGAAAGCGCTGACGTGTTCTCCTACGTAGAGATCTACAATCCCACCGGCAAAACCGTATCGCTTACCGACCTCTCGCTTTGCTACCGCTCGGACGACAACGCCGGAACCGAATCGGGTGCTGTGCTCTGCGCAGGCAGTAACCCAACGCTTGCGCCCGGTGAGATTGCCGTCATCGTGCTTTATAATCAAAAGAACTGGACGGTGCTGGGGCTTGACAACACGGCAGAGTCTGCCGCAGCTGTTTGGGAAGCCTTTACCGATCTGCACGGCATTGCAGATACGCTTGACAAGGATCACTTCTATATTGCCACCAACAAGGAATTTGGACTTGACAAGGAATCCACCCAAGCAACCGTGGAGCTTTTCTGCGGCGGATACATCAATTCCTTTTCCTACGACGCGCTGTATTATAACCGCAACAACCGCGCCGTGGTGTTTGGCGCGGACGGCACGTGCATGGGCGCAGCACTTTGCAAGCCCGGCACGGTGTATGACAATCAGATTCCCGATAACCCTGCGCTTGTGCCGAACACACTCACCATTCCGATCAAGGCGGTGGAATACAACATCTGCGCATCCGGCATTCCGAACGATTACGAGGACATCCCCTTTATCGCAGACAGACAGGATGAGGCGTTTGCGCTGATTGAGACAGAAGCTCCCGACCTGATCGTGCTGTGCGAGGTCAATTTTGCATGGCAAGAGTACATTCAAGCCTTTTGTGAGAAAAACGGTTACACCGCCTACGGTTTTTCAAGCGCGGGCAGAGATTTCCACGGCACGCAGAACAAGCAAAAGTGGGATCTGACCTCACTGATCCTTTGGAAGACCGACCGCTTTGAGGTGTTGGACTCCAGTAAATTCTGGTGCTCCTCCACGCCCGACAAAAAGGGCTCTTACAAGTGGGGCGGCGGCTTGAGCGGCGACATGGCGCGCTGCATCAACTATGCCGTGCTCCGTGACAAGGCAAGCGGCGTGGAATTTCTGTTCATGGGTGCACATCTTGACGCCAAGAACAATGAGATCCGCACGCTTTCCGCACAGCTCATCTACGAAAGAGCGCACGCCATTGCAGGCGAACGCCCCATCATCATGCTGGGTGACTGGAATGCCAATCAGACGCACGAGTCCTACGAGATCCTCTCTGCGGGCAATCTTGCCGACGCACGCTTGCGCACCTACGTAACCGATCTGCACGGTACTTTCAACAAATGGGGCGAATACTCCGCAGACTTCCAGACCCGCCTGCCCATCGATCATTGCTTTATTTCCAAGGACAAGATCTGGGTGGAATCCTACAAGCAGGTCGCAGGCGAACCCATTGAAAACGTGCCCCACCCCTCCGACCACAACATGACCGTATTTTCTCTGCTCGTCTCCACGGGTGAACCGCTACCCGAAACCACCGAGGCACAGACCGAAGAGCCGACCACGCAAACCGAGGGCGGATGCAAATCAATCGCACTTCCCTGTTCCTTTGTACTTTTATCGCTCGCAGCAATCCTGCTTGGCAAGAAAAAGGACCGTTAAAGACAACAAAGAGACGCGCACCGCGCGGCTCTTTCCGTATTTACTTGTGCTGTGCTTTATGCACGGGCTTTTTCTTTCTTCTGACCGAAAAGCCGAAATCCCCGATCTTTTTGCCCAGGGCAAAATATTCGCCGTGCGCAAACGCGGCAAGGTTGGCTTTGTCAAGTCTGAGCTTACCGTTCTGATCGATCAAGCTCTCCTGTACGTCCACCGCCACCACGTCGGCAAGGAACATGTGGTGCGAGCCAAGCTCGATAACGTCGGTCACGCGGCATTCCAGGCTCAAAGGGCTTTGCCCTACCAAGGGACACGCCACCTCGCTTGCCTGCTCCTTGACAAGACCGAATTTTGCAAACTTATCTACCTTTGCACCCGTCAGCATGCCGCAGCCGTCCACTGCCTTGATCATGTCGGCGCTGGTCAGATTGATGACGAACTCTCCGCTCTCCTTGATCATTTTATAAGAGTGACGTCCCGGGCGCACTGAAATATAGGTCTTGGGCGGCACGGTATTGATAATGCCCGTCCACGCCACGGTCAGCGCGTTGGAATGCTCCATATCTCCGCAGGTCACGAGTGCGGGAGGGGCGGGAGCGAGCAGCGCACCGCCGCGCCATTTGATCTTTGCCATAAAGTTTTCCTCAATTTCCATATTTTTTCTTGATTATATCACGGGAAGTTCGGTCTGTCAAGCAAAAAATCACTTGACAAACGCGCCAAAATTCTGTATAATAGACTATATATGGAAATGTTTCACTTGTAACTCGAATATATTTATGATAAACAGGCGAGCCGCTCGCCGCAGAAAGGATGTATTATGTTAGTACGTAAAAAGACACCCCGTATCTACACGCCCGCCAAGGATGTGCGTGACCTGACGCATATTTTCAAATCCCACGGTGCAAAGGTTGCTTTCCGCTACTACAGAGGCAAGCAGCTGCTTTCCATGTCCTACCGTGAGTTCTCCGATCTGATCGTAGAGCTTGCAGCAGGCTTTGACGCAATGGGTCTTTCCGGTAAGAGAATTGCCGTCATCGGTGAATCCTGCCCGCAGTGGATCGCGACTTACCTGGCAACCATTGCATGCGGTGGCGTTGCCATCCCCATGGATAAGGAGGTTGCAGTTCCCGAGCTGGAAGGCTTTATGGCCTTTGCAGAGGCGGACGCAGTCGTTTACACCTCCTGCATGAACGAAAAGTTCAAGGAAACGGTTGAAACCCACCCCACCGTCAAGTATTTCATTCCCGTCAGCACCGAAAAGCTCTCTTACCTGCACAACGAAAAGGTCAAGGAATTTGACGACATCGTAGCGCTTGGTCAGAAGCACATTCAAGAAGACCACTACTCGCTCAAGTCCCCCAAGGACCTGCGTCGCATGGCTGTCATGCTGTTCACCTCGGGTACTACGGGCTCTTCCAAGTGCGTTATGCTGTGCGAGCAGAACGTCGTTTCCGCAGCAAACGCCGCTTGCTCCAGCGTGGACTTCTGCAAGGAGGATACCATCGTATCCGTTCTGCCTATCCACCACACCTACGAGCTGTGCATTGATATTGCCGCGCTGATCTACGGTATGGAGGTCTGCATCAACGACTCTCTTAAGCACGTCATGCGTAACTTCGAGCAGTTCAAGCCCACGGGTCTGCCCCTCGTTCCTCTGTTTGTCAATACCATGGACAAGAGAATTTGGGAGACCGCACGCAAGAAGGGCAAGGACAAGGTGCTCAAGGGCGCGATCAAGGTTTCCGGCGCTGCAAGAAAGATGGGTATCAATATGGGTACCGGTCTGTTCAAGGACGTCACCGGCGCGTTCGGCGGCAGACTTGTCAAGATCATTTCGGGCGGTGCACCGCTTAACACCTCGGTCGTTGCAGACTTTGACGCCTTCGGTATTCAGATCTGCGAGGGCTACGGTATTACCGAGTGCTCTCCTCTGGTTGCCGTCAATCCCTACTACGCTCCCAAGCTTGGCTCTGTAGGCCCTGCTGTAGAGTGCTGCCGCGTGCGCATCGATCCCGACCACATTGACGATCTGGGCAGAACCATCGGCGAGATCCAGGTCAAGGGCGACAACGTCATGCTGGGCTACTACAAGAACGAGGAAGAGACCGCAAAGGCATTCACCAGAGACGGTTGGTTCCGCACCGGTGACCTTGGTTACATGGACGAGGACAAGTACATCTTCATCACCGGCAGAAAGAAGTCCGTTATCGTTCTGGAGAACGGTAAGAACGTATTCCCCGAGGAAATGGAGGAGTACCTGGAGAACATCGACACCATTGCAGAGGTCGTTGTCATTGGCAGAGATTCCGACGAGGGCGTGAAGCTGACCGCCGTAATCTACCCCAACTTCGACAAGTTTGACAAGAACACCTCGATCGATCAGATCCAGTCCACCATTTCGAACCAGATCAAGGATCTGAACAAAAAGCTGGTTGCATACAAGCAGATCCGCATCATCGAGTTCCGCTCCACCGAATTCGAAAAGACCACCTCCAGAAAGATCAAGAGACACTTGGTTAAGTAAGTATAAAAAACGCTCTCGCATGAAGCTGCGAGATTAGCGGTAAAAATAGCAGGAATTTGTTCAATTTTGAGCAGATTCCTGCTTTTTTATATAACGCTAAAGTATCGTCGTAAATTCCGTTACCGCATTTTCGTCATAAACCCTTTCTATTCGCGCTCTCCCCCCTGCGCTTGGCACAGGGCAGCGCGTATTGTCCCCCCTCCCGGAGGGGGGCTTGGGGAGTGGTTCTGCGCTTTTTTGAATTGTCAACTTGTTCGACAACGGATACTTTTTGTTAGTTTGAGTATAGCCGAAGAGAGCCGAACTCACACGGTTTTGAGCGGCAAATATCTGCAAGTCGGATCGTAGCCATGTCGTTCTGTGTGCCAAGGAGTTGATAGCCCCAGTTGTCTTCCTAAGACCGCTTGGCCTCCGACTTTTGTTCGACAACGGATACTTTTTGTTAGTTTGAGTATAGCCGAAGAGAGCCGAACTCACACGGTTTTGAGCGGCAAATATCTGC
>JAZNCE010000129.1:0-4535 GCA_045587385.1 Eubacteriales bacterium | reverse complement strand
TCCTTGAGGATATCGACTATGCATCCGGCGGCGGTGGCAAGAAGGAAGGTCAGAATCAGCAGAACGGTTCGGCGACTCCCGCAACTCCTGCGGCGGACACGAACACTACGCCCGAGGCCTCTCCTAACTTTGAGGGATACTCTAACTTTGGAGGCGGATCCTTCTTCGATGGGAATTTCTGATAGGTGTAGTATTGTCACAGACGCAAATTAAGGCGTACACAAGTTTCATTTGAGATTTGTGTACGCCTTTTTGCATTTTAGGAGGTATTTATGAGAAACGAGTCGTTTACTATGCTGAATCAAAAGAAAAAGCGCGAGAAGCTTATTGGAGTGTTGAATTTCAAATGCAATGGTTTGTTATCAAGGAAAGAACTTGAAATGATCAGCGATTCGGTTGATAGCAGCCGTCAGTATTCCATACGGCTATTCTTTGATAGTGAGCGATTCAATACGCTTGCAAACGAGGAAAGCTCACGCACACTCATCGGCACAGAGGAGCCGAAAACTGTAATCAGAAGACCGTTTGGAGAGGAAGAGAAAAATCAGATCTGTATTCTTATTCCGCCCGGTCGAACAAAACAAGGCTCACCGTATGTGAGAGAAAGGATTTAATATGAACAAAGATTTTGTAAGAAAAATGACACACGAAGCTCTTGTGATTTTAGGAGTTCTCGCATTTTTCACCTTTATGTTTCGGCTCTGGCCGTTATTGGTTCTCGTAATCTTCTGCATTCTGCTCGGAGCAATCAGGCTTTTGTTTTTAAAGGCAAAAGGGACGACGGAACAACAGGCGGAAGAGGTCAAGGAGAAGCCAAAAAGTGAAGCAACCGAGAAGAATGTGCGTGATCTTGCATTTTCCGTCATACTCACTCGTATTTCCGATCTGATTTCATCTGAGTATCCCACAGCAAAATGGGTTTGGGAAAAACCGAATGCCAGAAAACTGATCGAGAACGGAGAGGATGTATTTGTTATCCTGAGTGGTGCAGGTGGATATCGCCGCGCCAAAGTCAAAATCCGAAATTTGCAAGTGGATGGAATAGACTACGTAACTGCGGAGATACCCTCAAAGCCTGAGGACAATGTTGACGATTCCGATGCAGATGATGCAGAGGAGGAAAACGATCCGGTTCCGGTAAATTACGAGCTACTTGCATTTGAATGGGCGGAAGCTCATGTTATCGAGTTGAATGACCGTTGCAACGAAGCGATAGGTCAGGGCAAAAAAGAACTGATTCTGATGTCAGAGGAACTTCCCACACCCGAGAGTTGGGAAAACATCTGCACCGAGCTTAAACGCGCAGGTCTTGAAGATGTAGAAGTGATCGAAGACGGAATCAAAATAAATTTACAGCAATAATTTGCAGAAAGGAATTTACAACAATGAGTGCTTACGTACAAAACCTGTTCGCGTTTAATCGCGAGCTCCCCGCGCCCTTCGATGCGCTTACATCCAAGAAGGTGAATGTTTCATCCAAATATGGAGACGGAACAGTATCCACACTTTCTTCTCCTGTTATCAAAGCGTTGCATGCTATTTGCAGATGTAGAGACGGAAGTGGAGAAGGAGCTGTCGGTATCTTTGACAGTAAATCGGTTGCAGAATACAAATCTTCCGAGGGACCGTCTCTCTTTCATCTTACGGTATACGACAAGAATAACGGAACGATTCTTGCCAGTGTTTATGACAAGTCTATGGAAACAATTGCGAGCTATACCTGCAACAGCTCCGGAAGGGACGGTGCAGCGATCATTATGGCAATGTTTCCTACTTTGATGGAGGACGCAGAGTTCAACGAGAAATTCGAGGAATATTACGAGCATTATAAGAACGGGTTTTCCGACCTCAATGCTGCTAAAGAGTGTATGGCTTATCTTTGTGATAACGCATATCGCAGAATTAAAGATGAAAATATCCCCGAGCACGTAAAGGCATCCATCGATAAGGCGGGTAATATGACGCGTGTATCACAGGCACATATTGACTCCGGAACCTTTACACCGCAGGTGGTTGTGGAAGGAGAATTCACCATCTTCGCAAAAATCGGTGGAACGACTGTTATCGGAAAGGCAACAACTCTCGTTGAGCATAAGGACTTTGCCGGGAAATACGAGTTTTCCAAGAGAACGTTCAGTGCATTCGAGCAGGCGTTAATTCCGAAGCTTCCGTCCTATTACATTATTCCGCAGGAGGTTGTCGATATTTGCAAGCATGCACAGGCAACAACCGGAAGACCGACTCAGATGAGAAACTTTCTTTTGAGAGGTCCTGCCGGAACCGGTAAGACAATGGGAGCCAAAGCAATCGCTGCAGGCCTAAACCTTCCGTATATGAAGTACACTTGCTCAGCGGGAACTGAGATTTTTGACTTTATTGGTCAGATTTTTCCCGACACGGATGGTGGTTCAACAGGAGATCCTGTACTCGACGCGGAAAAGGCACAAATCAAGGCGATGGGCGGCATCAATTATGAGAACGTCAAGGCGCTTATGAACCTTCCCGATCTCGATGATATGGATTATGATCCTGCGGGAACCTATAAGCTCCTTACCGGAATTGATAAGGAAGATGCTACTTCTCAGGAATGTATGGCTGTCGTGATGCAGAAGGTAACTGAAAAGATCTGTGAGCTTTCTAGATCGGATGAAAACAAGAGCGAGAAGGGACAAACCTTCCGTTATGAGGAAACCGACTTTATGAAGGCGCTCAAGCACGGATATGTTCTTGAAATTCAGGAGCCGACTACGATCGTTCAGCCTGGTGTTCTTGTAGGACTGAACTCACTTCTTGAGCAGGAGGGCTCTATCACTCTTCCCACCGGAGAGATTATTCAGCGTCATCCCGATGCGGTTATCGTTGTAACAACCAACGTAAGCTACGAGGGCTGTCGCGGTATGAACCAGTCTGTTATTGACAGAATGAGTCTGGTGAGAGACGTGGAGCTGCCTGAGCCCGAGGTAATGGTACAGCGAGCTATGAGCGTAACCGGCGAGACTGACGAGCTTATGGTATCCGATATGGTGCGCGTAGTCAACGATATGGCTGACTATTGCAGAAAGAACAGCATTACGGACGGTTCCGTTGGTATGCGAAGCTTAATTGACTGGATTGTTAGCTTTCAGGTTACAGGAGACGTCTATAGCTCCGCGTTGCAGACTGTTATCAGCAAAGCATCCGCAGAGGAGGATGACCGAGAGGCGCTCATCAGCGCAGTTCTTGAACCTGTGTTCGCACCGAAGAGACGTAAAAAAGCAGTATAAAGAAAGGAGGTTTTACCCTGTATGGCAAGGGTGAATCACAAACAGGTTAAGCAGTTGCTTAACGAAAAAAGAAGTAAGATCACGGATCGTCAGCTTTTTAGCTCCCGGATTCTTGCAGGTTCGCTTGAAGATATCGCCGCGGCACAAACGCGGCGATACAAGTACAACCGACGCATTAGAGTGCAGCTGAAATGGAAGCCAAAGGATCCAACGGTCGCTTACACGGACAATCAGATTATTCACATCAACAGCGGTAATCCGATGGTTACGTCCGAAAAGGGCAGAGAGAACCGATATAATATGATTCTAGGTTTGTTTGCACACGAGGTTGGACATGTGCTTTATACCGACTTCCTGACCTTCCAAACCTATTTAGACAGGCTTGCAAACGGCAAGTGGTATCCAATACCGCCCGTACTTGCTTCGCTTACGGATAAGGTGAATGAGAGGGAATTCTGGGAGTATATTCAAGCTGATGAAAAGAGCTTGCATGTAATTCAGTATCTTATCTCACAGATAAATAATATCATCGAGGACGGATACGTGGAAAACCGTGTGCTGAACAACTTCCCGGGTAAACTCGGACATGCACTTGAGGATCTTCGTGAGAAGCATTTTTCCGAAATGCCGACTGTAACAGATCTTATCGAAAAAGAGAACGATGGAGAAGCGCATATCTTTGAGAGCATCATGCAATTGATGCTCTCCTATGCAAAGTTCGGTGAAATCAAATATGGTGAAGAACCGCTGTCGGACGAGCGTATCCAGACTGTTTTCGATTTGATAGGGGACATTGACGAAGCTTTGCTCAACCGTTCCGGTAAGGAACGTCTTATTGCTACAAACGCTATTATCATAAGATGCTGGCCGCAAATCAAAGAGTATTGCGACTATTGCAAGCAAAGATATGATGATGCGGTGGCATCGGGAGCAACAGGAGGCGTTGCAGAAACGCTGTCTGAAATCCTCGGAGCCATTATTGGTGGCTCTGCTACAGGCTCGGGTTCGAGTCACGCTGTTGCAGAGGCATCGGGCGGAACGGAGAAATCTGCGACCGCAGCAAAACGTCAAGCAACTCAAAAAGCAGCTGGGAAGTCAAAAGAAGAGGAAGAGAACGGCGCATCCGGTGGCGGGGGCGATGAAGAGTCGGAAGACAAAACTCCTGAGACCGAAGGCGGCGGAACGCTTTCAAATCTTGAAGATGACGAAGGTGGTACTGGCGGAGGCATTTCTGGTGGTAAGCAAGAGGTAACGTCGGCTGAGGGCGGTAGA
>JAZNCE010000128.1:0-67213 GCA_045587385.1 Eubacteriales bacterium | reverse complement strand
GTTTCGGTTTAGAAAAGCGAGATGCTACCATCAAAGCCCCCCTCCGGGAGGGGGGAATGTCAGCGCTGCCTTGCGCCAAGCGCAGGGGGGAGAGCGCGAATAGAATGGGTTTATGACACAAATGCGGCAACAAAATTTGCTACATTGCATAAAAAAGCAGGAATCTGCTCAAAATCGAACAAATTCCTGCTAATATTACGCTATTTACGCAGCCCCATCTGTCGGAGTTTTTTCTTTTAATATCGAAAGATCAATCCTTCTTCTTGATGCAAACAACGCCAAGTGCAATGATTGCAACAACTGCGCCAACGCTTACAATGCTGCCGCAACCCTTCTTTTCCTCGGGCTTTGCAGCTGCGGGCTTCTTGGTGCCTTCCTCGGTCTCTTCCTCGGTTTCAGCCTCGGTAGTAGCTACTTCTTCGGTGGAGGGAGCTTCGGTCTCTTCCTCTTCCTCAAAGGCGCACCAGTTGTAAGCATCCTCTTCGGTCTTGAACATAGCAATCTCCATCAGGTAGATCACATCACCCTCGTCCATGCCGATAGGGTCGATTCTGAGCTGGGTGATTTTGCCTTCCCATGCACCCTCAAGGTTGAAGATGAAGTAGGTAAAGCCGTTTGCCTCGTCACAGTATTCGCTGGTTGCCTTAGCATCCTCGGTGGGAGCGGTGACTTCGCCTGCGCAGTGGTAGATCTCAAAGTCATCATAGTAGCCATCCTCGGGAACTACGAATTTGAGCACGATGAAGGAAACCTCCTCGCCGTTCAGAGGGGTCAGATCATACTTTTTGAAGTAGTTCGAATAATTGATGGTGAAGTTGGGGTCTTCGGGATACTTGATTTCAATTCTGAAGCCTTCCCACTCACCCTTTTTGGAAACGCCGCTGTTCTTTGCCAGACCGTTGTTGCCGCCGACGGGATTGGGCTTGGAGATCAGATCAAGGTCGAACAGCATTCTGTCGTTGGTACGCTCAACGGGAGCAGCGCCCTCTGTGGTAGCTTCTTCGGTGGTTGCTTCAGTGGTTTCTTCATTTGCATAAGCGCAAAGAGCCAGGCAGGAAGCCAGCATCAGCACGCAAAGCATCAAAGACAATACTTTTTTCATAACTTTTCTCCTTGTAAGTAATATGGGTTTACACGTATATTTTACATGCAATGCGATTATTTGTCAACAGTTTTTTTAAGGAAATGCGTTTATTCGCCCTTGCAGGAGCAGGGCTTGGTGAAAAATCCGGTCAGATCCATTTCCCACTTGCCTTGCTCGTTTTGGCGAAAACCGATGGCTTTGATCAAGCCCTCGTCCTGCACCTCTCCTGTATAGTAAGCAAGATGCACGTCGCAAAGGTCAATAAAGTTGAGCGCGGCTCTGCCTGCGGTGAACATGGCTTGAAAAGCATCCGCATCGGGCAGGGAGATCAGCGAATGTACCTCACCGTGATCCTCGTAAATATTAAATTGACAAACGCCCGAAAATTTGCCTTCGTCCCAAACACTGTAGCAAAAATCCTCGGGGAAAAATTCCACACCGCAAAGGCTGCAAACCTTTTTTTGCGTGGGCTTGTCCTGAATGGGTTTGACCTCAAACATGATCTCTTTCTCCTTTCAAATAGGCAACCTGAGCGGCACTCAGGCGCACGTACTTGCCTTCGGGCACGTCCCCCAGCTCCAATTCCCCGATGGCAACGCGCACCAGCTGCTTGACGCGTAAGTTCTGCAGCTCACAAATACGGCGGATCTGGCGATTGCGCCCTTCGTAGAGCGTCATTTCGAGCAGCGTCTCGTGCTCGCCCTCGGCAAGCTTGCGCACGCGAATGGGTTGGGTCAAGTATCCGTCCAGCTCGGCAGGTGCTCCCAGACCCGTCATCTGCGCGGTGGTAGGGTGACCCGCAACCAACACGTGATAGATCTTGGGGATATCGTGGCGCGGATGCGTCAGGCGATTGGCAAGCTCGCCGTCGTTGGTCATGAGCAAAAGCCCGGAGGAATCCATGTCCAGTCTGCCCACGGGATAGACGCGCGTGCCTGCGCTGCGCGTCAGCCCGGCAACCGTAGGACGCCCCTTTTCGTCCGACATGGTGGTCACAAATCCGCGCGGCTTGTTGAGCATCAGGTAAACCTTGCCCGCTTGCTTGGGAGGCGTGATTTTTTTGCCCGCGTATTCCACCACGTCCTTACCGGGGGTGATCTTTTGCCCCAATTCGGCAATGATGCCGTTGACCTTGACGCGGCCCTTTTTGATTTCTTCTTCAGCCGCGCGGCGTGAGAGTACACCGCAGTCGGTAAAGTATTTTGCAAGTCTTATTTGTTCTTCCATAACAGTCCTTTGATCATATCGAGTAGTGTGCGCAGCCTTGAAAACGGCTTGCGCTTGATTTGCTTTTTTTCCACGCCGTACGTGGCGCAGAGCGGTGCGCGTGCAATGATCTCCCCGTCCATTGTCCAGATCATCTCGCCGATCTGCTCGCCCGGTGCGATCGGGGCGTAGACAAAATGCGGTGCGACGATCGTGCAGGTGATCTCTGTGCGCTGCCGCGGCAGGGTGAGCGATATGTCGGCATTTGTCTGCAAATAGAGCTCTGATTGCGCACCGCCCACAGCGGGCAGAGCTGCGGCAAAGCCGTTTGCTGTTGCCAACGTGACGCGCTCGTAAGCGGCAAAGCCGCCCTCATGCAGCTCTGTATGTACGCGCCAGTCGTCGGGGCAGTCCAGCGTGACGCACACAAGCCGCACGCCATCGCGCTCTGCGGCACTGACCAAGCACCGACCGCTTTTCTTGGTAAAGCCGGTTTTGACGCCGATGCAGCCGTCCAGGGAAGAGAGCAGCTTGTTATGATTGCGCAGCACGCGCGCCCCTTGCTGCTCACGCAAGGGGATCACTTTTTTGGGGGTAGATACGATGCGCAAAAAAACCTCGTTTTCCAGCGCGTGCGATGCAATGCAGGCAAGATCGTATGCCGAGGTATAGTGCCCCTTGGCATCCAGTCCGTGGGGATTCGCAAACTGTGTATTTTGCAGTCCCAGCGATTTCGCCTTTTGATTCATCAGTGCGGCAAAGCCCTCGATGCTGCCCGCGGTATGATAGGCAAGCGCGGCGGCAGCGTCGTTGGCAGAGGACAGCATAAGCGCAAAGAGCAGCTGCTCAACGCTCAAGCGTTCTCCCTCGTACAGGTAGACCGACGAGCCCTCCACACCCACGGCACGTGCATCCACGCACACGGTCTCGCTCAGATCGCAATGCTCCAGCACAACCAGCGCGGTCATGATCTTGGTCGTGGACGCCATGGGCATGCGGGTGTGCGCATGCTGCTCATACAGCACGCGTCCGCTTTCTGCCTCTATCAGTATCGCTGCTCCTGCGCAAACGGTTGCAGGCACGGTGATCTCTGTGCCCAGCGCATGCGTTGGCAATGTGCACCCAAGCACACAGAAAGCAATGCACAACAGTGCGCAAAGTATGCTTTTGATCGGATTTTTCTGCATAGTACCCCCATATAGAAAGCTTGGTAATGCTACAGTATACGAAGCCTTACGGGGAAGTATGTCTTATTCGTCCTTGTTCTCGGTCTCCAGCGCAGGCTGAGCCTCGCCGTCCTTCTTCATTTCGTTGAACTTGTCGAAGATGACCTTCAGACGGTACACGATATCGGGGGTGCGCTCCAGAAGGTCAGCCACCTGCTCGATGGTGTCCTTGGGAGTCTTCTGACCGACGTTGATCATCTCAACGCGTCCCTCATGGGAGATCACCAAAAAGCCGACGGGCTGTACCGAAAGACCCGTGCCGCCGCCACCGCCGAAATTCTTGGCGGAAGCTTCCTTCTTGCCGTCAAAGTCCAAGCCGCCCGAAGCAAAGCCCATAGCGATTTTGGACACGGGAATGATGGTGACGCCGTTGGAGGTCTCCATGGGCGTACCGATAACGGTGTTTGCGTCAATGATAGAGCGGATGTTTTCAAGAGATTCCTTGATGATTTCTTGGATCTTGTTGTTTTCAGACATACGTAGAGTTCCTTTCATATATGAAATATCATTGTTTTGCAGGTGTTGGGACGGCTGCCTTTTTCATCAGGGTGTCCTTATGCCTGAGGACAACGGGAATGAGAGAGAGCAGCGTGTGCAGCGTACGGAATACGCTGAAGGATACGACTAAAGAAAAATCCGTGCGGGTTTTGTCGCCCGTGTAATCGGGGCGGATGTCCACGTCCGTCTTGCGCACGCGCAGCACGGCGTGTGCGTCAATGACGGCAAGCAATTCGGTGACTGCTGCCCACAAAGAGCCGCATATCAGCGCGGTCTGCGCGGCGTCCTTGCCGACCACGTCTACGTGCAAGCGGCATACGTGTACGTGCAGGCCCTTGCGCGTGCCATCGAAAAAGGCTTCGATCAGCTCGCTGATCATGCGCAAAAGCACTTCCACGTCCAATTTGCTTTCGGGCTTTTTTTCCTTGGGCTTTGCATCCCCCGAGGGCGCGGGCTTTTTCTTTTGCGCCTTGCTTTGCGCGTATTTTTGCATCAGCGCGCGGTAAAGCGCGTGCTGACGCACCATTTCGAGATAATCCTCGGCGTGCCTTGCGTGCTTCTTTGCAGCGCGCATGGCTTTTTTCTTGGTATAGGTGCGCAGTCTGCGCAGCTTTTTGGGTGGCTTGGGAATGGTGACTACCCGAATACCGCCCATGTACAGCTTGAAAAATAACGTGTCACGATAGCCGATTTTGAGCTTGATGCGCAGGGCGAGCAGAGCAAGCACAAGCGCAAGTGCAAGCACGATCACAGCCGCGATCACGATCAGCACGATTTTAAGTGCGAGTGGCATGGCAGCCTCCTTTCCGTGAATTTGCGTTGGATGATCAGATCTCCGCGCGCTCGTCGTCCTCTGCGACCTCGGTGTATTCGCCCTCGGGCACAGCCTCCTCGGCAGGGGCTTCGATCTCCATTTCCACCTGCTCGGCTTGTGCAGCAGCAATGCTGAGTGCCTCGGTTTCGGGCAGCTCGGAAAGCGAGTTCAGACCGAATACGCGCAAAAATTTATCGGTGGTGACGTACAGCATGGGGCGGCCGGGAGCGTCCATTCTGCCGCAAGCCTCGATCAAGTTCTTGTCCAGCAGAGAGCCGACGGCATAAGAAGAGTCCACACCGCGCACCGCATCCACGTAAGCGCGGGTGACGGGCTGGTTGTAAGCCACGATGGCAAGCACCTCCAGCGAGGAAGCCGAGAGGTTACCGCCTCTCTTGATGCCAAGGGCTTCGCGGATATAGGGCATGTATTGCTCCTTGGTGGTCAGCTGGCAGGTCTCGGGCAGGCAAAGCATCAGAATGCCTCTGCCGGCTTTTGGGTATTCCTCTGCCATGTGCTCGCAAAACAGGCGGACGTCGGACGCGGAAAGCCCGAGCACCTCTGCAAGCTTTTCGTATTTGACGGGATAGCCCGCAGCGAAAAGAATCGCTTCAATGGCTTCACCGATATCGGAAATGGTGGGCATTTGCTGTTCTGTCATACTTCTGCTACCTCACTGTCTTGTTTTTGGGGGTGTCTTTGATCTGCGGGAATGGGATTGATGCGCAGCTTTGCGCCCGAGGTATAGAGCGAGTGCTCGTTGGCGTCCTCGTCGTCAAGCAGAATGTCGCGCACCTTGAGAAGCTCCAGCACGCCCAAGAAAATGGCAATCATGTCGGCGTGAGAAACCGAGTCGGAGAGCAGCTCCTCCATTTGCGTCCATTCCTTCTTTTTCATGCGGTGTAAAATGCCCACGATTTTTGCCTCAACGGGCACGATGGGCTTGGAGATCATGGGGGAGAAGACTACCTTTTCCTTGCCGTCGTTTGCCTCGTTGTAGGCAATGATGCGGCGCACCGCAGCGCAAAGAGAGGTGACCTGCTGGTCGTCCACAAAGGTCTTGTCGATCGAAATTTCGTCGGTATCCTTGACCATACGTCCCACGTATTTTTCATATCTCACCTTGAGCTTTGCCGCGCCCTCTTTGGCTTGCTGGTATTTGAGCAGCGCGTCAGCCAGCTCGGCACGGGGATCCTTTTCCTCGGATTTTTCGTCACGAGGGAGCAGCATCTTGGTCTTGATCAGAATCAGCTCGCTTGCCATGACCAAAAATTCGGATGCGACCTCCAGATCCAGCTTCTGCGCCTGCGAAATGTACGCAAGATACTGGTCGCAGATCAGCGCGATGGGAATATCCTCGATGCTGACCTTGTTTTTCTGTATCAGGGTCAGCAAGAGATCCAAAGGACCGTCAAAGTCGAAGGATTCAATTTTATACTTTAATTCAGCCATAATATACCGCCGTTAAATAATCGCGTTTAAAATGAGGTTCAAGGGGAGCGCGAAGAGTGTTCCCATCAGATTCATCAAGAATTCGACGACGATGCTGACGGGAGAGATACCAATGCGGGAGAGCAGCACAAGAATGACGATCAGCACAATGCCCGTGATTCTTTCGTATTCCATGACCTTGAAATACCACTTGGTAGGCAGAAGCACGTAGGCAAAGCGAGAGCCGTCAAAGGGAGGGACGGGGATGAGATTGAACACAGCCAGCGCAAGGTTGAGGTAGGTGCTCATGAATAAGAACATGTCCAGTACCTCGATGAGAATGTGCGGCTGCTGCACGCCTGATAAAATCAGGATAAACTGCAAAAGCATGCTGAGCAACAGGCTGACGGATGCAATCAAAAAATTGGAGACAGGACCCGCAATACCCGAGATCGCCATGCCAACGCGCGGATTTTTGAAGTTGCGCGTGTTGATGGGTACGGGATTTGCCCAACCAAAGCCCACGATCAGCATGGAAAGAAAGCCGATAGGGTTTAAGTGCTTTAAGGGGTTGAGCGTCAATCTGCCGAGATTTTTAGCGGTGGGGTCGCCCATCCAATACGCCACAAGACCGTGTGCGGTCTCATGCGCGGACAGCGCGAACATGATAATGGGTAAAGAAAGCAGAATATAGACCAATGACAGCTTGAAATCCATGCTGTCAAAGCCTGCACTCAGTCCCGATTGTAATAAATTGAGCAGCATACTATCACCTCGAATAAACAGGATCGGTCACGTCATAAGCCAGCAGATCCTCAAACGTTTCGCGGCGCACGACCACGCGCGAGACACCGTCCTTGATCATAACCAGCGCAGGACGGGGGATCTTGTTGTAGTTGGACGCCATGGAGTGCTGATATGCACCCGTGACCAGCATGGCGAGAATGTCACCGCGTACAGGCGTCTGCAGCATCATGTTTTCGCCAAGCAGATCACCCGATTCGCAGCATCTGCCGGCGACGGTCGCGCACAGATCTGCGCATCTGTCTGCCTTGTTTGCGATCAGCGCGGTGTAGGGGGACCCATACAGTGCATATCTGGGGTTGTCGGGCATGCCGCCGTCCACCGATACGTAATTCTTAAAGCCGGGGATCTTTTTGACAGAGCCCACGGTATAGAGCGTAGCACCTGCGGCAGCCACGATGCTTCTGCCGGGCTCAAGGATCACGCGGGGCATTTCAATGCCGTTCTGCGCGCAAAGCACCTTGACACTCTCTGCAATGGTTCTGATCGTGCCCTCCACGTCAAGCGTGGGCTGCTCTGCGGTGTAGCGCACGCCAAGTCCGCCGCCGAGATTGAGCTCATGCAGGTGGATATCGTGCTTGTGCGTCATGTCCGCCATGAAAGCAACCATGATCTGTGCAGCCTCGATAAAGGGCTCTGCATCAAAGATCTGCGAGCCGATGTGGCAATGAAATCCCTGCAGGTCAATGCCTTCGCAGGCAAGCGCACGCAAAACGATCGCCTCGGCTTGTCCCGTCATGATGGGAGAGCCGAACTTGGAGTCCACGCCGCCCGTGGAGATTGCCTTGTGCGTGTGGGGATCGATACCCGGCGTGATGCGCAAAAGGATGCGCGCACGCATGCCGCGCGCAAGAGATTGCGCGTTCAAAGCCTCCAGCTCCTCGACGTTGTCCACCACGAAAGTGCCCACGCCCATATCAAGCGCCTGCGCAATATCCGCATCGGTCTTGTTGTTGCCGTGGAAATAAATGCGGGAGGCGGGGAAGCCCACGCGATCCGCAATATAAAGTTCACCGGGGGAAACGCAGTCAATACCCATGCCCTCCTCGGCTGCAATGCGGTAAATTTCCGCACAGCAAAGTGCCTTGGATGCAAACAGCGGCAGCGCGCTCTCGCCAAAGTATTGCTTTGCGCAACGCAAATACAGGCGCATCTGCGCGCGCACGACGTTCTCGTCAAGCAGATTGACGGGCGTGCCGTACTGCTTTGCAAGCGCGACGGTGTCAAGACCGCCCACGGTCAGGTGTCCTTGATCGTTGATATCAAAATGGGGATAGAGAAGCATGGTAATACCTCGAAATAACGAAAAATTCAATCAAATGAAATTTGCTCCAAGGCAAATTTCTTCCACAACATTGCGCCGGGGGCGCAATATTTCACCCGCACGCAGTGCGGATTTCACGTTTGCCAAAGGCAAACATTTCACATTTCGCGCAGCGAAATATTTCACCCCAACGTCAGTTGGGCGTGGGCAGGTCTGCGTGTGTGCAGATCACCTTCCAGACCTCGTTTTTGCCCTCGCCCTTGAGCGAGGAGAAGGGGATCACGGGCGTGCCGAGCTTGATCAGCGGATGGCTTGCAATGGCTGCCAGATTCTTTTCGCGTTCGGTCTTGTTGAGCTTATCCACCTTGGTGGCAATGACGGCGTAGGGGATACCGCTCTGGTTGAGAAAATCCACCATCATTTCGTCATCGCGCGTCAGCCCTACGCGGGAATCGACCAACTGCAGTACAAGGCACAAAAGATCCACGTTGGGATTGTTGGTAAAGTAGCCGTCAGTCAGCAAGCTCCATTTTTCTTTATCTGCAGGGTTGCGGGCTGCAAAGCCGTAGCCGGGCAGGTCGACAAGAAACAACTTTTTATCTACGTTGTAGAAGTTGACCGTGATGGTCTTACCGGGTGCGGAGGAAACGCGCGCAAGCGATTTTCTGCCAAGCAGGGTGTTGAGCAAAGAGCTCTTGCCCACGTTGGAGCGACCCGAAAAGGCAACCTGCGGAATGGGATTGGTGGGGAATTGCTTGGCAAGTCCCGCGCTGATCTGCAGCTGTGCGTTCTGTGTCATAAAAGCCATTATTTTACCTCTGTAAACGACGTAGCGGGAACGCGGCTTGTGCCGGTGGCTACGGGAATGTAATCGGGAATATCATGGGAAACGGGAGCAGCCTTGACGGCTTCGGGCTGCACGAGTGCAACTGCGAGCACGTCTTCAATACGAGAGCAGGGCACAAAGCGCACGTGCTCCTTGACCTCGGGATCAAGCTCGTGCATATCGCGCATATTGTCGGCGGGAATGCATACGGTGGTCGCACCCGCAGCGTATGCTGCAAGAGATTTTTCTTTGAGTCCGCCAATGGCAAGCACTCTGCCGCGCAGCGTGATCTCGCCCGTCATGGCAACGTCGCGGCGTACGGGAATATTTGCAAGCGCGCTGATCATGGCGGTTGCCATGGTCACGCCCGCGCTGGGGCCGTCCTTGGGCACAGCACCCTCGGGCACGTGCACGTGGATGTCCTTTTTGGTGTAGAAATCGGTGGGAATGCCCCATTTATCGGCAACCGAACGGGTGTAGGTCAGCGCAGCCTTTGCGCTTTCCTTCATGACGTCACCAAGCGAGCCCGTCAGCTCGATCTTGCCCGTGCCGTCGGTCACGGCAACCTCTACGCGCAAAACGTCACCGCCCACTTCGGTCCAGGCAAGGCCGTTGACCTCGCCTACCTCGTCCATAGCGGAAATGGCGTCGGGCAAACGCTTGCGCGGACCCAGATAGTCCTGAATGTCAGAGGCATCAATGACGATCTTCTTGCATTCGGTCTCCACCATCTTCTTGGCTGCCTTGCGGCAAAGCTCGGCAAAGGTGCGCTCCAAATTACGCACGCCCGCCTCGCGGGTGTAGTATTCGATCAGCTCGTCCACGGCGGCATCGGTGATCTTGACCGTGCGCTTGGAAAGACCGTGTCTCTCAAGCTGCTTGGGGATCAGGTGATTCTTGGCAATGCTGCGCTTTTCACTCTTGGTGTAAGTTTTGAGCTCAATAATTTCCATACGGTCGATCAGAGGACGCGGCACGGTTTCAAGCGTGTTGGCGGTCGCAATGAACAGACAGTCGGAAAGGTCGAAGGGCAGCTCCACGAAGTGATCGCGGAAGTATTTGTTCTGCTCGGGGTCCAGTACCTCAAGCAGCGCGGAGGAGGGATCACCGTGTGCGCTGATGGACAGCTTGTCGATCTCGTCGAGCAAAATGAGCGGATTGCGCACGCCCGCACGGGAAACGGCATCGATGATTCTGCCGGGCATGGAGCCTATGTAGGTCTTGCGGTGACCGCGGATATCTGCCTCGTCACGCACGCCGCCTAAAGACACGCGCACGTACTTGCGCTTGAGCGCACGGGCAATGGAGGCACCGATCGAGGTCTTGCCCACGCCGGGAGGGCCGACCAAGCAAATGATCTGATTTTTGAGATCGGGGGAGAGCTGCTTGACAGCAAGGAACTCCAGAATGCGCTCCTTGACCTTTTCCATGCCGTCGTGGTCTGCATCCAGTACCTTTTTGGCGGCGGAAACGCTGACGCGATCCTTGGTGGTCTTGTTCCAAGGGAGATTTAAGCAAACGTCCAAGTAATTTTCAATGACGCCCGCCTCAGCAGAGCCGAACGGCGTGCGCGAAAGGCGGTCGTTCTCCTTGAGCAGCTTTTTCTCTACCTCTTCGGGCAGATGTGCCTGCGCAATGCGCTTTTTGTTTTCCCAGATCTCGTTGTCACCCTCGCCAAGCTCCTCCTGCAGGGTGCGGATCTGCTCGCGCATGTAGTATTCCTTTTGGTGGCGTGCAATGCGCTCGCGCACGCGGCCGTGGATCATGGCGTCGCATTCTAAGATCTCCGCCTCGTGATCCAGCATCATGCAAACGGTTTCAATACGGATCATGGGATCAAAGCATTCCAGCACGGTCTGCTTATCCTCGGGACGGATAAGCACGTTGGCAGCGATCATATCCGCCAGTACACCGGGATCTTTGAGTGCGCGTGCGGAGTGCATGATCTCCTCGCCCGATGCGGGCAGGTGATGCACCACGCGCTCCATAGCGGCAAGAGCCCTGCGCATGTATGCCTCGGCACGAATGCCGCCGTTATCCTTGAGCACGTAGGACTTGCACATGACCTCGGCGTAGGTGCCGTCCTCGGTGGGGTGCAGAGCACTCAGCATGCCGCGCGTCATACCGACGGCAATGGCGCGGTTTTGTCCGTCGCCGGATTTGACGAGCTGTCTGATTTTGGCAATTGTGCCAACGCGGTACAGTTTGGAAAGCGAGGGCTCACCGCCGTCGGGCTCACCGGGGTCGCGCAAGGTGACCAAAAGCACGGGCAAAGAGCCCTGTGCAGCAAGCTTTGCCGCCTGTGCCGAGCCAAAGCTGTCCTCGGCAACGTCAAAGTTAATGGTTGTGCCGGGAAACGCAACGATGCCGCGCAAAGCGATCACGGGCATAGTCATGCTTTCGGCTTTTTCAATATATCCTGACATGTGTAAAACTTCCTTTCCGGGGTAGGGTATTGCGATATATACAAGACGCCCTGAGGGCGGGATAATACTATATCAACTTAGCATTATAGCACAAGAGGTAAAAAAATGCTATACCTTTCAAGGTTTATTTACAATTATTATATAGTTTTTTTCAAAAACAGCCCCAAAAAAGCGCGGAATCGCGCGAAAAAAGCACAAAAAAACGGAATCGGTATAAACCGATCCCGCTTCCGTGTTCGCTCGCGTATATCCTCGGTGCGAACGAAGCTGATGCAACGTTTGGCGTCTTTGCACGCTTTACGTCATGAGATTGACGTTCCGCAAAGTCCGACTTGAGCTGCACTTTTCCGACGGAACGACTGCTTCCGCCGTGCACGATTATTATACCGCATCCTGGGCGTTTTGTAAATTGGCAAAGTTGACGATTTTTGACGAGATATTTCGTGAAAACAACTACCGGTGAGAAAATCGCCGATATTTTCGCAGAATATTTTGGCTATTTTCCCGATAGACATGCATGTCGTACCAAACGGGTGTTCGGTTTTGCCCGCAAGAAAAGGGGCTTGCCCGAAGACAAGCCCCTATAGGGAATGGAGATCAGTCCTTCTTTTTGGTGATTGCGACGGATGCGCATGCCATCAGAGCCAGCACGATGAAGGGAGCTGCAACAGATTTGCAACCGCTCTTTTGCTCGGTCTGCTCGGTGGTCTGCTCGGATTCGGGAGCAGTTTCGGGCTGTGCGTCGGACGTTACTTCCTCGCCGGGTTGGGTCTCTTCGGGCTCTGTACCGGTTGCATTTGCGGCGGTCGAGACGTAGCTGTACTTGAATCTGCCCGAGGGTGCAACGTCACCCGAAATATAGAAGTCCATAATGTCACCCGAAAAGGCGGTGTATACGTAATCGGTCTCGTCTGCTGCGCCCTGATCCGCCTCGTCATGTACGTTGTCGGTCCATGCAAAGTTGACGGTGAAGTCGTGACCGGACAGCGCAAGCATGCTCTTGGGCACCTTGACTTGCATGTAGTTGCCGTTTACGGTGTAGTCCACCTCGCCTACGGTCTCGGTTTCGTAGCCGTTGCCCGTGAACTTTTCCAGCACTGCCTTGGTAGCGGAGGGAGAGGTCTTGTTTAGTACGTAATCAAAGGTTTCCCAGCCTTGATTCTGCTGATCGGTGTCCAGATACAGTACCATCCAAAGAGGATCGGTGTAGGGGGTGATATCCTCTGCGCACTCTACGTAGAAGTATAAGTATTCGTCGTCACGTGCGATCTTTGCGCCCATGATGTCATTTCTGCCGGAGTATTCATGATAAGTCAGCTCGCCCCAGCCCTCGCCATTGCGGTCGCCGGTGTTGCCGACGTAGGCTGCGTAGTAGGGCTCAACCGAGCTCCACTGTGCGTTATCCTTGGTGATATCGATAGTTGCCATGCCGTTGGGGGCGGGAATGGGACGCACGCCCTTGTACTGACGGATGAAATTGACCATCTGGTAATAGTAGTGGTCCTTGAGGTCGCCCTTGGTGGGCTCGATGTCACGGGAGAATTCGTCGTTGAACTGGTCGCAGAATGCGTTGGGAACGGCGGAGTCATAGCCCTCGGGCCAACCGTTGATGCGTGCCATTGCCCATTCGTTCCAGCCCGTGATAAAGATCATCTTGGGGTCTATTTCAAGTGCGTAACCCCACTGCTCTGCGAAGTTGTAGCCCCATTTGGAGGCTTCCTTGCCTTCCTTGTCGTAGCGATCGGGGTAGTCGTGCGTATAGGAGCGTCCCATGACGTTGTTACCGCTCATAGCCGAGATCATGTCCAGCGCGTAGTTATGGTTTTGTGCGATGCCTACGGTGACCTGCTCGGCAATTTTATTGGATCGGTCCTTGGCGGAGGCGTAATAGACTGCCTGCGGGTAGGTGGAGAGCCAGCCCCAGTTGCCGGTTTCGGTTTTGCCGATCTTATATCCGGGCTGACCGCTGCGCCAGGTAAAGAACTTGACGATCTCTTTGCCTGCGTTGTCACCGGTGTTGATGGCGTTCTGGCGCGCCATGAGCACGGGCTTGCCGTTCCAGTAGAACCAAAGCTTGTGGTATTCGCCCTCACGGAAGAAATCGAGGTACAGATCGCGCACCTGCGTATTGGTGTCCGCGCCGCCTGCGAAGGGCAGCATGAAGGATACCTTGGGCGTCAGCACGCCGTCGTCCATCGCGTCCGACCAGGTCTTGAACAATGCCTTGTAGCCGGATTTGTGCGTAGCGGTGCCGTTGGTGTTATCGGTCAGTACTGCGTCAATGCCTGCGTTGGCAAGCAGCTCACCCTGGCGGCGGATGACCCAGGTATCGGTGCTTTCATAGTAGCCGTAGATGGATTCATTCCAAGAGCCCTGGAAGTTTGCGGGCGTCCATACGGGATGGTTGTAATCACGCGCTGCTTCGGGATATTGCTCTACGGTGTCGTTGACGTTGATGGCGCGGAGTCTGCCAAGGTGCCATGTCCAGAAGAAGATGGATACGGTCTTGTCCTCGCGCGGGTCACCGACCTCGGCGTTGGTCAGCGAAACGCGACCCAGACCGTCGGTAAATACCCAGGTGTCGGGCATGACCTCGTGGGTGTAAATGGCACTGTCCTCGGGAATGACGTATTCCTTGGGGGCTGTGTGCTTGCCGTCGATGTCTGCGCTGATCGGATCGCATTTACCGAAGGGATCTGCGACAGAACCCACGAAGGCGATCTTGAGCTCGGGCTCGTGCGGCAGCTCGCTGCCGTCAATATAGGTAAAGCCCTTGCCGTCCTTGACGTCGGTATAGGTCCAGACGCCAACCGAGCCGCGGGGCTCGATCACGGCAAACAGGTATTCACCTGCGGGTTGTGCAGCGAAGGTAAGCTTGTTTGTGGCGTTGTCTTTCATGGGATCGATGCGTACGGATGCGATGGGCTGGGCTTCCATGGATTTTTCGGGATCACCGGTCCATTTGAACAGTGCCAGCGTGCAAGCTGCGTTTGTTTCTGTCCACGTGGGCATGGCAAAGGAAAAGCCGGTGAACTCGGCGTTGACCTTGGCGCGGTAAGCAAACGTGGTCTCAACGCGCATGGCGTTGCGTGCGCCCGTTCCGTTCATGACGGAAACGTCTGCTGCATAAGCAGGCAGGATCAGGGGCGGCATGCAGGCTGCCATCATAAAGACCGCCAGCAAAAGCGGGAGAATTTTTGCAAACGCAAAACGTTTTTTCATTGGGGGGGAGCTCCTTTATCGGGTATAGCTGTTTGTAGTATATCATAAAAATGCGTTTGCGTCAACGGGGAACGGTGATTTTTGGTCAAACTTGCCAAAAAGAAAGGGGTGGCTTGAACAGCTGAAATGGGAGGGCGAGGCAGGATGCGGAAAATGAAAAATATTTTTGCAAAACCTATTGACAAACCAAAGCATGTGTGGTAAAATAGCACGGTAAATGAAGCGAAACCCCTCGGTTTCCACCCTGCCGCCATGAGCGCGCTCGGTTGATATTCTCTTTTCTTGTGCCGCAAAGTCGGTGCAGTGGGCGTACGGGGGCAGATTGCTTCGGTACGATTTTTATTTTTCGGAGGTGCAGTCCTATCGCTACCAATCAAAAAGACACGCTTATTAATGAAGAGATCAACTGCGAGCAGATCCGCGTCATCGGCACGGACGGTGCAATGCTGGGTATCATGAGCTCCGATCAGGCACTTCAGATGGCTTACGACAAGTCTCTGGATCTTGTGATGATGTCTCCCGATGCAACCCCTCCCGTGTGCAAGATCATGGACTACGGTAAGTATCGCTTTGAAAAGGATAAGCGCGAAAAGGAAGCAAAGAAAAAGCAGCAGGTCATTGAAACCAAGGAAATTCAGCTTTCCTGCCGCATTGACACCCACGACTACGAGACCAAGATGAAGAGAGGCCGTAAGTTCCTCGAGCAGGGCAACAAGGTCAAGGTCGTTTTAGTCTTCCACGGACGTGAGATGAGCCATCAGCAGCTGGGTAAGGACATGATCGACAAGTTTATTGCCGACTGTGCTGATCTGGGTACGACCGATAAGAAGCCCGTTCTCAACGGTAAGCTGCTCAGCGTAGTCATTTCGCCCGTTAAGAAAAAGTAATTTCGTTCATTTTATTACCCCGAAGGTGCGCCTTTTCCATTGCGCCCCGAGGGAGAAATGATAGTGCCTTGTGCACACCAATCAAAATTGAAAAGGAGAAAAGTTAAAATGGGAAAGGTTAAGACACATAAGGCTTCGGCTAAGAGATTTTCCGTTACCGGAACCGGCAAGGTTAAGATGAACCACAGCCACCACCGCCACAAGCTGGGCATTAAGGATCAGAAGAGAAAGAGACATCTGCGCACCGGTGCAACCATTGCAAGCGCAAAGGTCGCTGCAAACATCAGAGAACTGATTCAGAAGTAATCGGAAGAAATTAGCAGAAGGAGGATAAGAAAATGGCAAGAGTTAAGGGCGCTATGATGGCGCGTAAGAGAAGAAATAAAGTTCTGAAGGCTGCAAAGGGCTACTGGGGTTCCAAGTCCAAGCACTTCAAGATGGCTAAGCAGGCCGTCATGAAGAGCGGTAACTATGCATTTGCCGGCAGAAAGATGAAGAAGAGAGACTTCCGTCGTCTGTGGATCACCAGAATTTCCGCAGCTTGCAAGGCAAACGGCATGAACTACTCTACTTTCATGAACGGTCTGAAGAAGGCTAACGTAACCCTGAACAGAAAGATGCTGTCTGAGATCGCAATCAGCGATCCCGCTGCATTCACCGCTCTGTGCGAGCAGGCTAAGGCTGCTCTTTAATTGAATATTGGGGATGCTTACACACGTGTGTGCGGGCATCCCCAGTTGCGTTTTATGGCTTAGGTAAAAACCTTGTAAAACAAGGGAAAACCACGCCATAATGGGCTGTTTGCACGCGTGTGTGACAGCCCGTTTTCCCTTAAATTATGTCCTTTTATCGGAGGATCATTCCATGGAATCTACCCCCATGATCATCACGTCCAGGCAGAATGGCTACGTCAGCCTTGCGTGCAAGCTGGGCGAAAAAAAGCATCGCCAGAGCGAAAAAATGTTCCGCTTTGACGGCGTCAAGCTGTTTTGTGAGGCGGTGCAAAGAGGCGTGGAGCTCGCTTTTATTTTGGTGGACGAGACGCTTGTAAGCAGCGTAAATGCCAAGACAAAGAGCTTGTATGCGCTGACTCTGGATGACGCAAATTGCCGTATTTTATATCTCTGTCACGATCTTTTTGTCAAAATTTCTGACGAAAATGCGCCTGAGGGAATTATTTGCGTGGCAAAATATATTGACAAAATTCATAAAATCGCTACAATAGATAGTAGCAATGAGGATCTTGCAGGCATCCTTTCGCCCGATGGCGGACGCGTTTTGCTGTGTGAATCGCTGCGCGACCCCGGCAACGTGGGCACTGTGGTGCGTACTGCGTTTGCTTTCGGGATCGATTGGCTGATTCTGAGCGGTGATTGTGCGGATCTGTATAATCCTAAGGTGCTGCGCGGCGCGATGGGCACGCTGTTTTCGCAAAAGATCTTGCGCGTGGACGATCTTGCCGCAGCAATTGAGATCATGCGTGCGCAGGGCAGGCACGTGTATGCCGCCGCTCTTGACGAAAGTGCGCGCCAGCTTGGCAGCTTTGCATTCGGTAAAGCTGACAGTGCTGTGATCGGCAACGAAGGGCACGGACTCTCGGAGCGTGTTCTGAACGCTTGTGATGCAAGCGTGTATATCCCCATGGCGGGCGACGCCGAGTCGCTCAACGCATCTGTCGCAGCAGCCGTGCTGATGTGGGAGATGTGCAGAAACGATTAAACCAAACGTATGAAAGGAGCTGCTTATATGAAAGGGAACGAGACCTTGTTTTCGGTATGGCTGTCGCTGTGTACCGGCGTTGCCAATACGGAATTTGTTACGCTGATCAATAAGTTCGGCTCCGCATACGCGCTTTTCCGCGCGCAGGAATCGGATATTGAGGATCTGGACGTCAGCGAGAGCTTGAAGGGCAGACTGTGCGATAAGCGACTTGACGATGCATACGGCATCGTGGAGTACTGTCAGAAGCACGGCGTGGGCATTTTGTCCTACACCGATCCTGCGTACCCCTCCTCCTTGCGCGCCATCAAGGCACCGCCCTGCGTGCTGTATTACAAGGGCAAGCTGCCCGACTTTGAAAAACGCCTGTTTATCAGTATGGTGGGTACGCGCAGCATGAGTGAATACGGCAAGGAGATGGCGTACAGAATTTCCTATGAGCTGGCAAGCACGGGAACTGTGATCGTCAGCGGCATGGCGCTCGGTATTGACGCGGCATGCGCTGTGGGCGCGCTTGCGGCAAAGGGTTGCACGGTTGCGGTGCTTGGCTGCGGAATCGACGTGGTGTATCCCAAGCAGCACGAAAGACTGATGCATGCGATTGCCGAGCATGGCGTCGTGTTGACCGAGTTTCCGCCTGCAACACCGCCCAGAGGCTACCATTTCCCCATCCGAAACCGTATTATCAGTGGTCTTGGCTCGGGTACGCTGGTCGTGGAAGCCGACCTTGGCAGCGGTGCGCTGATCACCGCAAGAGAGGCGATCGCGCAGGGAAAGGATATTTATGCCGTTCCCGGAAACGTGGGCGATCAGAACACCTCGGGTACCAATGCGCTGATCCGTGACGGTGCTGCGGTCGTACTGAACACACGTGATATTTTACAAAACTACGCTTTCCTGTACCGCGACAGCGTGGACGCTGCCCGTTTGATGCGCGCGCAGGAGCGTTCCGATCCCGATCCCGCAGCGTTTGCGCGCTACGGCGTCGGACTCCCCGCCGCATCTGTGCCCGTCAAGAGCGTCAGCGAGGTGCGTGCCGAGCAAAAACAAATGCAAAAGCCGTCTGCTCCCAAGGCTGAAAAGCCGGAGCGGGCAGAGCCCCAAAAGGCGGACGCTGCAAAGGAACAGCCCGCAAAAGAGCCGCACGTCGATCACTCTGCCGAGGTGCTGGCAACGTTTTCCGAAAGACAGCGCGACATGTTCGCGCAGATCCCGCTGGATAAGGCAATCAGTGCAGATTGGCTGGTGCGCTGCGGTTATCCCGCACACGAGGTCATGATGGCGCTGACCATGTTTGAGATCAAGGGATTGATCTCCTCACTGCCCGGCGGACTTTACACTCGAAAATAATTCACCTTACACTGAAAGGAAAAAAGATACAACTATGGCAAATCTGGTAATCGTGGAGTCACCCTCCAAAGCAACAACCATCAAGGGCTATCTTGGCTCTAACTATAAGGTCATCGCCTCCAAGGGACACGTGCGCGACCTGCCCAAGAGCACGCTTGCCGTGGATATTGAGAACGGCTTTGACGCACATTACATCAACGTGCGCGGCAAGGGAGATCTGATCAAGGAGATCCGCAAGGAGGCAAAGCATGCCACCAAGGTGTTCCTTGCAACCGACCCTGACCGCGAAGGCGAAGCAATTTCCTGGCATCTGGCTGCCGTGTTGGGCATTCCCGTGGAAAAGACCCAGCGCGTCACCTTTAACGAGATCACCAAGACCGCGGTCAAGACCGCGATCAAGCAGCCCAGAACCATTGACATGGACCTGGTCGACTCGCAGAGAGCGCGCCGTATCGTGGACAGAATCGTGGGCTATAAGATCAGCCCCCTGCTCTGGAAGAACGTCAAGCCCGGTCTTTCCGCCGGCCGCGTGCAGAGCGTTGCCACCAAGATGATCGTGGAAAGAGAAAACGAGATCCGCGCATTCGTGCCCGAGGAGTATTGGACCATTGCAGCGCAGCTGCACACCGAGAGCGGTGCGCACGTGCTGGCTCGCTTCTGGGGTGACGGCAACGGCAAGGTCAAGCTGACCTGCCGCGAGCAGGCAGAGGCAGTTGTGGCAGCGGTGCAGGGCAAGCCCTTTACCGTAGCAGACGTCAAGCGTGCCACCAGACATAAGTCGCCCGCACCTCCCTTTACCACCTCTACCATGCAGCAGGAGGCATCGCGCAAGCTGGGCTTCCAGTCTCAGCGCATCATGCGCGTGGCGCAGGAGCTTTACGAGGGTATCAACGTCGGTGCCGAGAACGGCGGCGTACAGGGTCTGATCACCTATATGCGTACCGACTCTTTGCGTATTTCCGACGAGGCGCAGGCAGCGGCACTGGCATTTATCGCAGGCAAGTACGGCGAGCAGTACTGCCCGGTAACGCCCAGAACCTATAAGGCAAAGGCAGGCGCGCAGGATGCGCACGAAGCCATTCGTCCCACCAAGACCGATCTGGAGCCTGCAAAGATCCGCAAGTATCTGACGACCGATCAGTACAGATTGTATAAGCTGATCTGGGAGAGATTTGTCGCAAGCCAGATGCAGTCCGCAGAGCTGGCCACCCTGAGCGTGGACTTTAACGCAGAGGGGTATCTGTTCCGTACCGGCGGTTATACCGTGACCTTCCCCGGCTATATGGTGCTGTATGAGGAATCCACCGACGACAAGGCGGATGAAAACGACCCCGACCAGATGAGTGATATCCGCCTGCCCGATATGAAGCAGGGTCAGGTATGGCAGCCCGATTCGATCGATCCCGCATGCCACTTTACTGAGCCGCCCGCAAGATACACCGAGGCAACGCTGATCAAGAATCTGGAGGAAAAGGGCATCGGCAGACCCTCCACCTATACTACCATCATCACCAATATTTCCAAAAATTACGTCTCCCGTGAGGGCAAGTCGCTCTATCCCACCGCGTACGGTGAGGTGACGACCAAGCTCATGGAGGAGAACTTTACAAGCATTGTGGACTACCGCTTTACCGCACGCATGGAAAGCGACCTTGACTCGATCGAAAAGGGCAGCGTGCAGATGAACAGCGTGCTGGAAAAGTTCTGGAGCGACTTTGCAGGACAGCTGGAGGGCGCGGAAAAGGCGCTGGCGCAGGCTTCTTACGAGCTGCCCGTGGAAAAGACCGATATGGTCTGCGACAAGTGCGGTGCGACCATGATCGTCAAGAACGGTCGCTTTGGCAAGTTTGCTGCATGCCCCAACTATCCCACCTGTAAGAATACCAAGCCCTTAAATGCACCCAAGCCCGAGGCAGAGGGCGAGGCACAGACCGAAAAGAAGGTCGTCGTTGCCGATTTCAAGTGCGAAAAGTGCGGCGGTGACATGGTTCTGCGTACCGGTCGCTACGGCAGCTTCTACGCTTGTGCAAACTATCCCACCTGTGCCTTTACCAAGCCCAGAACCAAGGATATAGGCGTACCTTGCCCCAAGTGTGCAAGCAAGGTCGTCATGAAGTACGGCAAGAACAAGACCGTATTCTACAGCTGTGAAAAGTACCCCGAGTGTGATTTCTCCTCCTGGGATATGCCCGTAGGCGAGAAGTGCCCCGATTGCGGCGGCATGCTGTTCAGAAAGAAGGGCAAGGCGCTCATCGTTTGCCACGACAAGGCGTGCGGATACCAAAGACAAGCGACCGAGACCGAAATGTCCGGTGAGGGAGAAGCATAATGGCTGACTATATTTCCGTTCTCGGAGCGGGACTTGCGGGCTGTGAGGCTGCTTTTGCGGCGGCAGAGCGAGGCGTCAAGGTCAAGCTCTACGAGATGAAGCCCGTTAAGTACACGCCCGCGCACCACGCGCCCACCTTCGGTGAGCTGGTGTGCTCCAACTCGCTGCGCTCCGACGCACCCTCCAACGCCATCGGCTTGCTCAAGAGCGAAATGCGCGAGATGGGCTCGCTGATCATGCAGGCGGCTGACGCAACGCGCGTGCCCGCAGGCTCGGCACTGGCGGTGGACAGAGTGCTGTTTTCCCAGTATATTACAGATCGGGTGCGCAATCATCCCAATATCGAGGTGATCGAGTGCGAGTGTGACCGCCTGCCCGACGACGGTGTGACGGTCATTGCCACGGGACCTTTGACCAGTGCGCCCATGGCAAATTATATCCGCGATGACCTCGGCTGTGCGGGCCTGCACTTCTTTGATGCTGCCGCCCCCATCGTGGATGCCGACAGCATCAATATGGACGTTGCGTTTTTCGCATCCCGCTACGATAAGGGGGATGCAGACTATATCAACTGCCCCATGACCAAGGAGCAGTACGACGCCTTTTACGAGGCATTGATTACGGCAGAGGAGGCTGCGCTCAAGGAATTTGACCGCGAGGAGCAGAAGGATCTGACCGTGTTTGAGGGCTGCATGCCCGTGGAGGTCATGGCACGCCGCGGCTACGAAACGCTGCGCTACGGTCCCTTAAAGCCCGTGGGTCTGATCGACCCGCGCGTGGGTAAGGAGTATTACGCGGTCGTGCAGCTGCGCAAGGAAAACAAAGAGGGAACCATGTATAACCTCGTGGGCTTCCAGACCCACCTGACCTTCCCCGAGCAGCGCCGTGTGTTCGGTATGATCCCCGGACTGGAAAACGCGGAATTTTTGCGCTACGGTGTCATGCACCGCAATACCTACCTCAATTCTCCCGGTTTGCTTGCAGCTGACTATTCCATGCTGTCCCGTCCCAACGTGTTTTTTGCAGGACAGATGACCGGTGTGGAGGGCTATATTGAATCCGCAGGCTCGGGCTTGGTGGCAGGTATCAACGCTGCGCGCCGCGCAAGAGGCATGGACGCGCTGATTTTCCCGCGCAAGACCATGATCGGTGCGATGGCACAGTACGTGCAAAACGGCAGCGTTGGCTCGTTTGTGCCCATGAATGCAAACTTCGGCATTATTGAAATGCCTGCAAAAAAGGTCAAGGGCGGTAAGGCGGCAAGAAATGCCGTGATCGCCCAGACCGCTGTTGAAATTATCCGGGAAATGCTGCCCGAGATCAAGGCTTGATCCTGCGGGCAGAGAAAGGATGCTTATGAGCAATTTTGAGAGCAGATATCCAAAGCCGACGGCACTTTTGCAAGAAACGATCGGATATCGCTTTGAAAACCATTCTTATCTGCAAAAGGCGCTGACGCACTCCTCGTACTCCAATGAGCAAGGAGACAAGCATCACCATCTGCTTTGCAACGAGCGACTGGAATTTTTGGGCGACTCGGTGCTCTCTGTGGTGGTCAGCCGTTACTTATATACCGCTTATCCCGATCTTGCCGAGGGCGAGCTGACGAGGCTGCGCGCGGAGCTGGTCTGTGAGCGTGCGCTTTCCTCGTTTGCCGATCGCATTCACCTTGGCGATTACCTGCTTTTGGGTGTCGGTGAAGAAAAGAACCGCGGCAGAGAACGCAGATCCATTTTGGCGGATGCGTTTGAAGCGTTGCTTGCAGCTATCTATCTCGATGCGGGCGAGCAGGGCTTTGACTGCGTCGGTGAGCTGCTTTTGCCCTTGATCCGCGAGGAGATCTCCCACGCGGGTGCGCAGGGCAGCAGCGATTACAAGACGCTCTTGCAGCAGTTCGTGCAGCAGACCGAGGGTGATTTCCTCGAGTACGTTACGGTTGGAGAGAGCGGTCCCGATCACCAAAAGACCTTTACGGTTGAGGCAAGACTCAATTCCAACGTCATAGGCCGCGGCCAAGGACAGTCCAAGCGTCGCGCAGAGCAAAACGCTGCGCGCCAGGCACTTGAGCTGTTCGGTGTACAGCCGTGAGCAGACACCTGAATATTCCCATTTTTATCCCTCATCTCGGTTGTCCCAACGCCTGCGTGTTCTGCAATCAGCGCACCATTTCGGGAGCAGGGCAGTTTGACCCTGCCGAGGTGGACGGACAAATTGCAGGGGCACTTGCCACGACCACAGAAGCGGATACCGCAGAGATCGCGTTTTTCGGCGGCTCGTTTACGGGCATTGACCGTGCGCTGATGCGTTATCTTCTGGACGTGGCAGAGCGGTACGTGCAAAATCCCACAGAGGGGAAGGCGCGCGTGCAGGGAATCCGCATGTCCACGCGTCCCGATTATATTTCGGACGAGATCATCGAAATTCTCTCGCACTACAGCGTGCGCACGGTGGAGCTTGGCGTGCAGAGCATGGACGACGCTGTGCTGTCTGCTTCGGGGCGCGGTCACGACGCCGCGTGTGCCGAGCGGGCATGCCGCATGCTGCTGGATGCAGGCTACGAGGTCGTGGGGCAGACTATGATCGGGTTGCCCGGCAGTACCGTGCAAAGTGAGATCGACACGGCAGAAAGGCTATGTCGGATCGGCGTGCAGGGAGCGCGCATCTATCCCACCGTGGTGTTTGCCGATACCGCGCTGTGCGACATGATGCAGGATGGACGCTACCTGCCACTCTCGCTTGACGAGGCGGTGGAGCGCAGCGCAGAGGTCCTGCGCATCTTTGAGGAGCACGGCGTGCGCGTCATCCGCATCGGTCTTTGCGCCTCGGATAACCTTTCCGATCCTGCGCTTGCGGTGGGAGGAGCCAATCATCCCGCGCTCGGTGAGCTGGTGCGCTCGCATTTGTACTATCAAAATTTGAGAAAGCTGCTGTCCGGGGCACTCTCTCCCGTGCAGCAAGTATATATTCCTGCCCGAGAGCTTTCCGTAGCCATCGGACAGCACAAACAAAATCTTTTGCGCTTGCAAGCCGAATTCGGCACACAGCTCAGACTGGTTGCAAGCGACACGGATACTCCTAAAATCTAAGAAAAGGAGAAAGAGCATTGTACTTAAAATCCATTGAATTACAAGGCTTTAAGTCCTTCCCGGACAGAACCAAGCTGGTGTTTGACAACGGCATGGTGAACGAGCAGGCGGGCGTTACCGTCATCGTAGGTCCCAACGGAAGCGGCAAGTCCAATATCGCGGACGCGATGCGTTGGGTACTGGGTGAGATCTCGTCCAGAACGCTGCGCGGCTCCAAGATGGAGGACGTTATTTTCGGCGGTGCAGACAGCCGCCGCCCCATGGGTTATGCAGAGGTATCGGTGACCTTTGATAACACCGGAGATTTTGCAAAATTGGATTGCCCTTACGACGAGGTAACGGTTACCAGACGCTACTTCCGCCAGGGCGAGAGTGAATATTTCATCAACCGCCGTGCGGTCAGATTGCGCGATATTTACGAGCTGTTCATGAATACCGGTATCGGTCGTGACGGTTACTCGATCATCGGTCAGGGCAGAATTGCCGAGATGGTATCGCGTAAGAGCGACGAGCGACGCAGCACGTTTGAGGATGCTTCGGGCATTGCCAAGTACCGCCATAAGAAGAACGAGGCGGAACGCAAGCTTGCCAAGGCAGAGGAGAACATGGTGCGTATTATGGACGTGTTTACCGAGGTGCAGGCGCAGGTCGGTCCTTTGGAAAAAGAGGCGGGCAAGGCAAAGCGCGCCATTGAGCTGATGGACGCCAAGAAGCGTGCTGACGTCAGTCTGTGGCTGTACGATACCGAACGCTTCCGTAACGAGATCGGTGTAGCAGAGGACGCGCTCAAGCATTCTGCGTTTGATCTGCAGACCGCAGAAGACGCGTTGCAGGGCATGGAGACCCAGAACAACCGTCTGTTTGAGGCGTCGCAATCCAACAAGATGGCATCCGAGCAGCTGCTGACGCAGATCCGCGTGCAGACGCAGGAGAACCATACGCTGGACAGCGAATTCCGCGTGACAGAGAGCAACATTGCGCACACCAAGGAGCTGATCGAGGCGGCAAATTCCTCCATGGCTCTTTCGCAGAAAAATATGGAGCAGGAGCAGGCGGCTTGCGGTGAGCACTCCGCACGCATTCTTGCGCTTGCCGAGCAGAGTGCAGCCTTGGAGCGCGAGCAGGGACAGATCGCAGACGAGATCCGTACCACGCGTGCCAAGATCGCAGTACTGGAGGCGGATATTGCCACCGCGCTTGCGGATATCCGCGAGGCTGAGGCTGAGGCGACCGACATTCGCGTGCGTATCTCCGTTTTGGAGAATGCCAAGAACAGCGGCAGCGACCGCAACAGCGATATCCTTGCCGATATGGAGACCTATGAAAACGCCGACCGCGCGCTGCAAAAGCAGAGCGCTGAAAAGCAAAAGACGGTTGCCGATTATCAGAAGGCAATCGACGAGGCTGCGGCAGAGGTCGAGAGCTATAATCAAAAGCTGGTTGTGCTCAACGCATCGTACGGTGAGCTTTCCGAGCAGATCAACCAGATCAGACTGCGCCGCGATTCGGCACAGCAGAGAATTCAGACCTTCAAGCACATGGAAGAGAGCTTTGAAGGATACGCCAACAGCGTGCGCTTTGTCATGAACCGTTACGCAGAGGGCAAGATCACCGCTGCGGGCGGTGTGCCCGTGGGTAAGATCTACGGTCCGCTTTCCAAGGTGGTCAGCGTAGATGAAAAGTACGTCACAGCGATTGAAACCGCGCTGGGTGCAAACCTGCAGCATATCGTGGTGGACGATGAAGAGACCGCCAAGGCGGCTATGTACGCGCTCAAAAAGGGCGAGGCGGGCAGAGCGACCTTCTTCCCCCTGACCTCTATGCGTGCATCCGCACCTACGCCCGAAATGCGTGATGCGTCGGGCTATCGCGGCTATATTGCAGTTGCGGACACCTTGATCGATTGCGAGGACAAGTTCCGTGACGTGGTTTCCTCGCTGATCGGCAGAACCGTTATTTTCGATACCATCGATAATGCGACCGCTATGGCAAAGGCACTGCGCTACCGCGTACGCGTTGTGACCCTGGACGGTCAGCAGATCAATATGGGCGGTTCGTTTACGGGCGGCTCGGTGCGCCAGGGCGCAAGCGTGCTCGGCAGAGCAGCCGAGATCAAAAAGCTGGAGGAGACCTGCGCTGCATGCGAAAAGGAGCTTGCAAAGCTGCTCAAGGATGCAGATATGAAAAAGCAGGATATCCGTGATACCACAGAGGACAAGGCGTCTTGTGAGGACCGCAAGGAGCTGCTTGGCGTGCTGATGAGCACCGAGGCGGCACAGCTTGAGCAGATCAATGCAAAGATTGAGGCGAATGCTACGCTGCTTGCCAAGATGCGCGAGGACTACGATCAGATCATTGCCATGAGCGAGAGATACGAGGAAGATCTTGCCATTCTGCAGGCGGACGAGCGCAGAGCTGCCACGGTCGTGAACGAGATCACCGCTGCACGTCAGAAAAAGGACGAGCAACGCCTTGATATGGAAGACCACGTGGCGGATCTCAACGACCGCATGACGGGTGTGATCATCAAGATCAGCGAAACGGCAAAGGATACCGAGACCGAGCACACCTTGCTTGGCGTTTGCCGCACGCGCGTGGAGCTGTATGCGGACGAGATCCGCGCCTCGCGCGAGCGTATCGTTTCGCTGGAGGATATGATCGAGGGTTATACGGTATTCCAGGCGGATAACAGACTAAAATACGAGGCAGGTCAGGCAAAGCTGCAGGAGCTGAACGCCAAGCGTGCCGAAATTGAAAGCGACAGCATGGACTTTGAGAAAAAGCTCAATGAAATGACTGCGCGCATGCGCGAAAAGATGAATCAGAAGGAGATCATCTTCCGCGAATATACCAAGTGTGAGAACAAGCTGAACAATCTGCGCGACGAGCTGGATAAGCTTTCGTCCAAGCTTTGGGACGATTACGAAATGACCAGAGCGGACGCGGTTGCATTGGGGTATCCTGCAATCACGCCCGAGAACCGTCGCGAGATGGTACAGCTGCAGACCGAGTGCAGAAACAAGCTGCGCGCCATCGGTCACGTGGACCTGGGTGCTGTGGAGAAGTACCAGGAGGTCAAAAAGAGATACGACGAGATGAACGAGCAGATCGTGGATCTCGAAAAATCCAAGGCAGAGACCATGAAGATCATTGCCGAGCTGGAAGCCGAGATGAAGGCGGTGTTCGTGGAGTCCTTCAATCAGATCAACGAGAACTTCGGCAAGGTGTTTGCCGAGCTGTTCGGCGGTGGCTCTGCGGAGCTGTCCTTGTCCGATCCCGAGAACATTCTGGAATCGGGTATTGAGATCAAGGCGGCACCTCCCGGAAAGATCATCAAGAACCTGATGCAGCTCTCGGGCGGTGAGCAGGCGTTTATCGGCGTTGCGCTGTTCTTTGCTATCCTCAAGGTCAACCCCACGCCCTTCTGTATTCTCGACGAGATCGAGGCTGCGTTGGACGAGGTCAACGTGGAAAGACTTGCGCAGTACATCAAGAAGTATACCGACGGCACGCAGTTCATCATGATCACGCACCGTCGCGGTACCATGGCTGCTGCCACCAGACTGTACGGCGTCACCATGCCCGAGCACGGCATTTCCAAGGTGCTGACGCTGGACGTCAACGATATTGAAAAGCAAAAGGAGAGCAACTGGGATGGCATTTTTGGATAAATTAAAGGCGGGCTTGAAAAAGACCAAGGACGCGCTGTTCGGTAAGGTACACGACGTACTTTCCAATTTCGTGCGCGTGGACGAGGATATGCTGGACGAGCTGGAGGAGCTGCTGATCGAGGCAGACGTGGGCGTTGGCGCGACCGAGGAGATCATGGACGAGCTGCGCGTGCGCATCAAGGACGGCAGAATCAAGGAAAAAGAGGACGTCATGGCTGCGCTGCAGGAAATGCTGACCGATATGATCGGCGAGGGCGGTGCGCTGAATCTGTCCACCACGCCTTCGGTAATTTTGGTCATCGGTGTCAACGGTGCGGGCAAGACTACCTCGATCGGTAAGATCTCCAACAGACTGCGCGCACAGGGCAAGAAGGTCGTGGTCGCAGCGGCGGACACCTTCCGCGCAGCGGCAATCGACCAGCTGCAGGTGTGGTGCGACCGCGCCAAGGTAGAAATGGTGCGCCAGAACGAGGGCAGCGACCCTGCTGCCGTTGTGTACGATGCTATCAGCTATGCCAAGAAAAAGCAGGCTGACGTGCTGATCATCGATACCGCAGGCAGACTGCACAACAAGACCAACCTGATGAACGAGCTGGCAAAGATCAACCGCGTCATCGACCGCGAGCTGCCGGGTGCTGCAAGAGAGAACCTTTTGGTGCTGGACGCAACCACCGGTCAGAACGCCATCATGCAGGCAAAGGAATTCGGCAAGGCTGCCAACATCACGGGTCTGACGCTCAACAAGCTGGACGGTACCGCAAAGGGCGGCATCGTGCTTTCCATCAAGCGCGAGTTGGGCATTCCCGTTAAGTTCATCGGCGTGGGCGAAAAGATCGACGATATGCAGGAATTTGTTGCTGCAGAATTTATCAAGGCACTGTTTGAACAGTAATCATCAAGAGATATGAAGATTGTACTTGCATCACATAATCAGCATAAAATAGCGGAGCTCAAAAGAATCCTCTCGCAGTCCATCCCCGAGGTGGAGGTCTATTCGCTGGACGAGGTGGGCTTGACCGATGAGATTGAGGAAAACGGCACCACCTTTGCCGAAAACGCCATCATCAAGGCGCGTGCAGCTGCTATGAGCGGCTATATCGGCGTGGGTGACGACTCGGGACTTGAGGTAAACGCCCTTGGCGGTGCGCCCGGCATTTACAGCGCAAGATATGCAGGCGAGCACGGCAACGACGAGGCGAACAATCAGCTGCTGCTTCAAAACCTTGCGGACAAGCAGGATAGAAGCGGTGCATTCGTATGTGCCATTGCCTGCGTGTTCCCCGAGGAGCTGAACAACGCGCACGTGTTCCTTGGTAAGACCGAGGGTGAGATTTTGCACGCGTACAGAGGCAACACCGGATTTGGCTATGATCCCTTGTTCTACTATCCCCCCATGGAAAAGAGCTATGCCGAAATGACGGCAGACGAAAAAAACAGCATCAGCCACCGCGGCAGAGCCATGCAGCTGCTGGTTGATTTTTTAGTAAAGAATTATAACGGAGTTTGATATGATTACAAGTAAGCAAAGAGCATACCTGCGCAGCCTGGCGCACGACCTGCCTACCATTATGCAGATCGGCAAGGGCGGCTTGGGTGATAACATGCTCAAGACCTTTTCGGACGCGCTTGACGCAAGAGAGCTGATCAAGCTGGGCGTTCTGGATAACTGCGAATACACCCCCCGCGATATTGCGGACGCGATTGGCGAGGCGCTGGGTGCTGAGGTGTGCGGTGTGATCGGCAGAAAGATCATTCTGTACCGCCGCTCGGAAAAGAAAAAGAATCGCATCGAGTTGCCCTGATATGCTGCGCGTAGGAATTTACGGCGGCACGTTTTCTCCCGTGCACGCGGGTCACGTGGCGGCAGCAAAGGCGTTCATGGAGCAGATGTGGCTGGACGTGCTTTACGTCATTCCCACGGGGACAACGCCGCACAAGCAAATGGACGGTGAGGTCACGGCGGCACAAAGACTGCGCATGTGCGAGCTTGCATTTGCGGACGTGGAGGGCGTGATCGTCAGCGATATGGAAATGCGCCGCGAGGGCAAGAGCTTCACGGTGGATACCTTGGAGGCGCTTGCGGGCGAGGACAGACGCTTGTTCTTGCTGCTGGGCACGGATATGATGCTGACGCTGGGCTCCTGGCGCGCACCCGAGCGCATCTTTGAATTGTGCTATCCCGTGTACGTGCGCCGCGAGAGCGACAAGGCGCTGGATGAGCAGATCGTGCAGAAAATAGCGGAATACAACCAAACATACGGCAAGGTGGTGCGCAGGATCGTGACCGACCCCATCGAGGTCAGCTCGACCGAGATCCGCACCGCGATCCGTGCAGGGCAGGGCATCGAGCATCTCGTGCCCGCGCGCGTTGCCGCATATATAGAGGAAAACGGGTTATACCAATGAACAATGCATTGATTTTACAGCTGCGCGAGCTTGTAACGGCGGATATGTCACCTAAGCGCGCGCGTCATACGCTGGCTGTTGAACAAATGGCGGCAAGATTATCTGTCTTGTACTGCCCCGAAAAGGAGCAAATGCTGCGCGTGGCGGCACTGCTCCACGACGTGACAAAGGAGTGGAGCACCGAGCGTCATGCGGCGTTTCTTGAAGAACACGGCATCACGCCCACAGCCATGGATCTGGCAGCACCCAAAACGCTGCACGCAAAAACGGCTGCGCTGCTCATTCCCGAGCAGTATTACGAATATGCAAGCGGCGAGGTCATCTCGGCAGTGCGCTACCACACCACGGGCAGGGAAGACATGACGCTCTGTGAACAGATCATCTACCTTGCCGACTACATTGACGACTCGCGCACCTTTCCCGATTGCGTGACTTTGCGTAACGCTTTTTGGGGAGCAGAGCCCGAAAACATGACGCGAGAGCAGCGCGAAGCGCACCTGTTGCGCGTGCTGGTGCAGTCGTTTGACATGACCATTGCGGGGCTGATCGAGGACGGTGCACCCGTCAGCGCAGATACGTTTTTAGCGCGAAACAGCCTGATTTTGAAACTGAAGATTGAAAAGTAAACGAGAAATAGAAAGGAATACATCATGGAAGAGATTCTGAACAACGAAAACCAAGCAAAGAAGCCCTCTCTGATCGGTGCTACTCCTCTGCAGCTGGCAGAGGCGATTGCCGAGATTTTGGAAGATACCAGAGCCAAGGATATCAAGATTGTGGAGCTTAAGGACAAGACCGACATTGCGGAGTATTTTGTGCTGGCAAACGGTACTTCTTCCACCCACGTCAAGGCACTTGCAGGCGAGGTCGAGTTCAAGATGGAGGAAAGAGATATCAAGGCTGAAGCCGTTGAAGGCAGAGGCAACAACGCTTGGATCGTACTGGACTACAGTCACGTCATCGTGCACGTGTTCTCCCGCGAGGCAAGAGAATTCTACGATCTGGACAGACTGTACGGCAACTGATTTTAAAGTTTACAATTTATTAACAAATATTTTTTGAAAAACGCGAAACGAATTTTGATTTTTTGCGTCTATATAGGTGAACCCCGATAGAACCGGAATGATGGGAATATAAAGATCGACTAACTTGTAGTGGATAACTAAACGATATGGTTGCGCGCCCAAAAGGCGTCCCCCGAGGGGAAGCTGGCGCGCAGCGACCGAAGGGGAGTGGCGTGCTAACCGTTCGGATATAACAATTCAAGCCCAAGTTTTCGCGTTCCCCTTCAGTCGCCTACGGCGCCAGCTTCCCTTCGGGGGACGCCTATGCAGTGTATGTCCTTATCGCTTGAATGTCTGCTATGGGTTACTTCATTCGATGAAGCCTGAAGTCGAAAGTATTCCGACAGAACAAAGGAGGACTCGCTATGAAAAAATTCAAAAAAATAAATCTGTGCATAACGGCAGGCGCAATGGCATTTTTGCTGTGCGTCCTTGCCGTTATGCCTGTTTTTGGCATGACTCCCATTGATCCGTACGGCGCGGTGCCGCACTTTTCGCTCTATCCCGCGGGCGGAAAAAGTCCGCTTGCCGTCAAATCCTTGGACGTGACGTGGCAGATCGACAGCCTGCCTCCCGATTGGGACTACCGTGATGCTACGCAATATGCATCGTTTTTGGAATATCAGCCGCGCGTGCGTGCAACCTACGTATTTGAAAATCCCACCGATCAGCCCATCAAACAGGGCTTGTATATGCCCGCCACGCTGCCGCCCGAATATGCAGATTGGGAGAGCGTGAGCGTGGCGTCACGCCTTTTGGAGCAATACAGCATTACGCTGGACGGCAAGCCGGTCACGCCCATCGTGCGCTATGCGTATCTTTCCGAGGCGCAAAACCGTTATGACCATATTGTTTACGAAAATGATTACACCATGCAAGCTCTGCTTGCGGATATGATAGACAAACTTGACGGGGAGCAGCTCCCCGCCGATACGCTTGTGACGGTGTATTCCTTCGTTCCGGGGAATGAAGTGAGGGAAAACGGCGGCTCGGAAATGCTGGATTGCAACGTGCACTTCCAAGAGGGCGATCCATTGGTCTTTATTCCGCACATGTGGGGGCATGAAGTTAAAAAGGATGTTTTATGCGGAGCATCTTACGTACCGATGGGCGGATACGTTTCTTACGGTGACGTGATCAATGTGTACGTCATTGGAGAGGGAGAGATTGAGATCGGCGAATGGAAGGTAGGCAGGATTCGCGGCGAACATGATATGATCTATCAAGGTAAGACCCAAACCACACTGGGCGAGATTGCCATGCAGCACTATGATCCGAACTGGGGCATTACGCAAAAGGATTGGTACGGTGCAGTGCTGAATATGCTGCAGCACAATCGCATCGAGCAATCCTGTGTGGTTACCGATGCCTCGACCAATGGTTGGAATGTACTTGAGTCGCTGCAGCCGTTACTTTATTATGAAATTGAGCTCGCTCCCGGTGCAACTGCGGAAAATACCGTGCAGATGCTTGCATATCCGGGGCAATGGCCGTCGGGTAGCAGTAAGATCACGTTGGGAACTTGGTGCTTCGTGCCTGTGGTGCAGGGTACATTTACCTCTGTAGAGAATATTGAGCTGCATATCCACACCCCGCTTTACATGGGAGATATCAACTATTATCACACCCATAAGACTGATGATTACCAGCGTATCGAGCAGGGATATGTCATGCAGATCGATCCCGAAACGCCCATAGTGCGCTTTACACTCAGTAATAAAAGTAATCTCAATACCGCATCATTGACACTTGCCGGTGTTTTAGAATTTATACGCTTCATCATCACCATAATATTGTACGCGTTGCCGTTCGCGGCAATAGGCGGCTTGATTGCACTGCTTGTGCTGCTGCATGAGCGCAGAACGTCAGGCAAGCGCAAGGGCAAACCCGCCTTCTCAACCGATCAAGCTACGGAACAGGAAACCGAGAAAGGAGCACAATCATGAAAAACAGAACGCCAAGAATCGCATTTTCCGTATTCCTTTGCATACTGCTGTGCGTCCTTGCCGTTATGCCTGTTTTTGCATTTACCCCTGCCGAGCCGTATCGCGGATCGGTTGCGGGCGGCTTGTACGTCATGGACGGGGTGACCGAGCTTGCCATAGAGAGCACCGAGATATACATGGATGTCCGCGACTTGCCTTTAGAGGAATACAAAACGGCAGAGCAGCTTTTGGCGTACGGCGGGCAAATGACAGCCACCTATACGCTGTATAATCCCACCGATCACACCGTACATACCGAGCTGCTGACGCACAACGCAGCGGCGTCCATGCCGTGGTATGCAAACGAGCTGCCCGCGGGTGCGGATGCGGAAAAGTACACGGTTGAGATCGGCGGTGAGCAGGTCGAAACGCAGACAAGACACGTCTTTTGCTACAACGCGTACGACTACACGCAATCCAAAACCGCACAGGAGGCTGCGATCCGCTCCCATGCGTACGGGGTGAAGTATTTGTCGGACGATTATATCGAAGAGGGTATATTTTACCGCAATACGCCCGTGTACAAGTATACGTATTCGATTTTGCCAAAGTCGGAGAATAAGGACGTTTACGTCAGCGCAACGCTGCCCGCATATACGGGCACGCGCATGATCTGCTCGGGCGACGCCCTCTTTCATACTTATTTAGGCTATGGTACGCAGATTTCTGCGTGTGAGGACGTTGTTTCCGTTTACGTCATAGGCGAGGATATTGACGCGCTTGTATGGAAAGGAAGCACTGAGCCGTATCCCTACGGGGGCTTGCCGATGGAGATCGAGGTGACGCTGCAAGAGAAAGAGGAGATCACCTTTGAGGAATATTGCATGACGGGCTACGACGCAGCGCTCGGCTGCAGCGAGATCGATTATTACAACGCCACGTTCGCGTATCTGACGCGGAATGATAGTTATTACGAGTATACCGAGGGCACCTGCAATTTCACGAAGTACGGCTTGGCGGGCGACAGCTGCTTGCAGGCAATGCAGATCTTTGGCGTGACGCTTGAACCCGGTGCGCGTACGACCGTGACGGTCAAGTCGCCGCTCTATCCCTTTGTGCACGATTACGAAACGCCCCCGATCTACACCTACCCGATTGCGTTGCCCGCAGCAGAGCAATGGAGCGCGTGCGGACAGTTCAGCGTGCATGTCTTGACCGATCTGCGACTCAAAAGGATGGAATCACATCCCGAGTACATGAAGTTTTCCGAGATTGAGGACGGATATGCGTACACAGGAGAAATTGATGCACCCTATCTGGTCGTTTCCACGAGCAAGGGCAGGATCAATATTGATTTTGGCTTTTTGGCAATGATGTTTTTCTTTGTCGTGATCCTGATCATAATGCTGTTGCTGCACGCCTTGCCCGTGCTGCTTGCTGTGGTTGTGATTGCAGCTGTTATCGTTCTCATTGTGCTGTTGATTCGCAGACGCAAGAAAAAGAAAGCCAAGCTCAAGGAGCAGGAAAATAGCCAAGCGACGCCTGCCGGGCAAGATGCAAGTGATGAGACTGACGAAACTGACGAGAAGGAGGATCACGATGAGCAAACCAACGCGTAAAATATGTTTCGTTTCCGTCATAGGCGTGCTGCTGTGCGCTCTTGCGGTCTTTCCCGCATCTGCCAATTCCGCGCAATCTTATTGGGAGGGCGTGAGCACGTCGGGCGTGTTGACCACGGAAGGGGAATGCCCCTTGGTGGTAGAGCACGAAACGCTGACCTTTGATATAGGGGCGTTTCCAAGCAATCTTTACGGCAGTATCGAGGACTATCTTGCCTACGATGCAAGTGTGACGGCGGAATATACTTTTTACAATCCAAGTGATATGACGGTTACGGCAAATCTGCTCTTTCCGTTTGGGATCACTCCCTATTACGGCGAAATTTACGACTCCGAGAAGGGAGAATACGTCACGCCCGACAATGCTTCCGAATACGGCGCGCAGGTAAACGGTGCAGCGGTACAGACCACCGTGCGACACAGCTATTGGGATCACTATCTGTACAACTTTGATCCCGCGGAGGAAATGGCAAAGCTGCATAACGATTACCGCACGGATAGCTTTTTGACCTACGATCTGCCCGTGCATATTTATACCTACCGCATAAGTGTGGATAAGCAGACATACCGCTCTGCCCGTGCGGCAACGTATTTTGACGGTGCTTTTGAACATACGCGCTTTATGTTGGAAAATCTGGGCGGCTACCATTCGGATGAGAACGGAAATGCGGGCTGGGCATCCGTGCACACGTCTGATGCCGAGATCACGGTGTACGTATTGGGTGAAGATGTCGGCGAGCTGGAATGGAAGTTCTATGAAAACGGCTCTTTGGAAACCGAGATCGAGGGCAGCATGAGTGTGGTAGACAAGACCAGCACTACCTTTGGCGCGCTTGCCATGCAATGCTACGATCCCGCATCGGGGGTAGCGGCGCACGATTGGTTCAATGCTGCCGTGGCGCAGCTGGAGGGGTCAGACAAAGCACTCGGCTTGTATGGCGGTGTCGTGAACGACTGGGATTATTCGCGGCATCTTTTGCAATGGTATGAGTACGAGATCACGCTCGCACCGGGCGAGCGGCTGACCAATACGGTCACAGCTCCTCTGTATCCCCATATTAACGGCAGATATGAGCAGCCTACTTATGCCTATGAGTATTTTCTGACGCCCGCTTCAACATGGACCGAGTTCGGCACGCTGGATATCTATATCAACACGCCCTACGTTATGGTCAAGGAGCGCAAGGGAGAGTACAGCATTGCACCAAAGGAGTGGACAAAGACCGACGCGGGATACAAGATCCACTTGGACGGCTTGCCCGACGAGGATCTGATTTTTACCTTGTGCGAGGTGGAAAACCCCGAACGCGTGGTCACGGCGTACACGTACTTGGCAATCGGCTTCATCGTTATAGGCGCGCTGTTCGTGCTTGCGGTGATCGGTATCATTGTCATACGTGTGCTGCTCGTGCTTGCGGTGATCGGTATTTCTACTGTGTCGATCGTGGTGCTGATCGTCATACTGGTCAAACATGCCAAAAAACGCAAGCAAAAAAAGCTGCAAGCGGAGTCTGCACCCGAGCAAACCACAGACACAACAACTGAATAAATGATAGGGCGGCTTCGGTCGCCCTTTTTTGATGTGCAAATCCCTTGACACGCGCGCGGATGTATGATAGAATAAGTAAGATAGATTTTCAAATTACACCGAAAAGAGGGAATGACTTATGAAAAAGCTGACTGTATGGCTGCTGCTTTGCGGCATGCTGCTTGCTATGCTTGCGGGCTGTGTAGAGAAAGCACCCGAGCAGCAGGGCAGTACCGAAACCGATGAAAACGGCTCGGTCGTTGTAGAAGAAGAGAGCTACTGGATGAACCCCGACCTCAAGCTCGACAAGGTTGACATCAATCTCAAGGACGTTGAGGTGGTCATTCTTGCGTACAACAAGTATGATATCGCTCCCGAGGAAAGCTCCACCGACCCCCTGGAGGATGCCGTTTACAGACGTGACGACAAGCTGGAAAACGAGCTGGGCATTGAGTTCAACTGCGCTTACCAGTCCGACCATACGATGATCTCTACCGCCATCAAAAACGACGTGACCGCGGGCACTGGTGAATATCACATCGTGTATCAGCACATGATCGAAGCGGCGAAAGGACTTGCTCCGGGCGGATATCTGTATAATCTGACCGATCTTGAGTACGTGGATTTCGATCAGGAATGGTGGGACCAGGACTGTAAGAAGGGCTTTGTGATCGGCGACAACATGATGATGGTGTGCGGCGACCTGCTGCCCTCTGCCATGCTGATTACGGCGTCGGTTCTGTTCAACAAGAATTTGTTTGAGGAAAACGGCTGGGAGCTGCCCTACGAAGATGCAAGACAGGGCACGTGGACGCTGGACGACATGCTGGAGCTGACCAAGGATCAGACCAAGGACCTCAACGGTGACGGCAAGATCATTCATACCGACGACTTTTACGGTGTGACTGCATGGGCTGCCGATGCCGATTTTAATCTGTACTTCGGCACGGGCGCAACCATGTTCTCCTATGACGAGGATCACTTGCCCGTATTTGACCCCAATACCGACAGATTGCAGGAGATCTACGATAAGATCTATAAGCTGATCATCACGCAGAATTCCTTCCACGTGATCTGGGCGCAGTATGAAAAGGATCCGAGCATGTACACGGCAACCATTGACGTGTTCCGCGACGGCAGAGCACTGTTCTTCCCGACCTATCTGTCCACGACTACCTCTTTGCGTGACATGGTGGACGATTACGGCATCCTGCCCAATCCCAAGTACGATGAAAAGCAGACCGATTATCTCGGCTTTGTCAACGGCAGCGCGAGCATAGCTTGCGTGCCTGCAAGCCTTTCCGAGGAAAATCTCGCAATCGCGGGATACATGCTGGAGGCTCTGACCTCTGCGTCCTACAATATGGTGACCGATACTCTGTACGACGTGGTTGCCAAGTCCAAGAACGCGCGTGACCCCGAGTCTGCCGAGATGGTGGATATCATCATCCGTCACAAGGTGTTCGACTTTGGCTACGCACACTTTTCCGGTCAGGATTTCCCCTGCTTTAACATTGCGCAGACCGCGTTGCAGGCAAACAAGACCTCTATCGTCAAGGATATCACTACCTCCGAGCGCAAGACCAGAACCGAGCTCAAAAAGATCCTCAAGGCGTACGGATACGATTGATCGATCCATCAAGGAATCCCTTGTTCACAAGGGATTCCTTTTTATCGTGCAAGGTGCACAAAAATAGCCGTTGAAAGTTTGTCTTGACAACCAATGGAATTTGTGGTAGAATATTACTCGTATAAAAATATTTGTAAGAAAGAAGGACATACTTATGTACAAAAAGCTTTTAGTTCTGCTTTTGTGCGGCGTTATGATGATCGCTATGCTGGCTTCTTGCGTTGACGCAAACCAGGACGAGAATTCCTCCGAGGGTGTATCCGAGGAAGAGTCTCACTGGGTCAGCCCCGACCTTGCATTTTCGGATGCTTACAAGGGTAAGGAGCTTGTCATTCTCAGTAATAGTGCCACCAATATCGGTCCCGAAGAAAACTCCACCGACCCGCTTGAGGACGCTGTTTACAGAAGAAACGACATGATCGAAAGCTACTATGGCGTTGAGATCAACGGCCTGCTCGTTGAGGACTACGTCACTCTCGGTCAGGACGTTAAGACCGACGTTACCGCAGGCACCGGTGAATACCACATCGTTTTCCAGCATATGGTTGATGCTGCAACCAACCTGGCGCTTGGCAACAACCTCTACAAGCTCAACGACCTGGAGCATGTGAACTTTGACCAGCCTTGGTGGGACCAGGACTGCAAGAACGGCTTTATGATCGGTGACAGCATGCTGATGGTGTGCGGAGACCTGCTGCCCAGCACCAACACCATTACCGCTGCAATCATTTTCAACAAGAATTTGTTCGACGAGTACGGTCTTGAGTTCCCCTACGACGATGCAAGACAGGGCACTTGGACCCTTGACGATATGCTGCTTCTGACCAAGGATCAGACCAAGGACCTTAACGGTGACGGTAAGGTGAATTATCAGGACGACTTCTACGGCCTTGTAGGTTGGTCGCTTGACTGTGACTATAACTTCTTCTTTGGCGCAGGCTGCACCATGTTCTCCTTTGATGAGGATCACCTGCCCGTATACGAGGCTAACACCGACAGACTGCAGACTGTATACGATAAGATCTATGAGCTGATCGTTACCCAGCAGTCTTTCCACGTAACCGTTCAGGAATATATTGCAAACAACTCCATATACTCCGAGCCTGCAAACGTATTCAAGTCCGGCAGAGCTCTGATGTATGCAAGCTATCTGTCCGGTGCGATCGGTCTGAAGGATATGGAGGACGATTTCGGTCTTCTGCCTCAGCCCAAGTATGACGAGGATCAGGAAGATTACCTGAGCTTTGTAAACGGTTCTGCTTGCGTTGCCATCATTCCCAAGAGCGTTTCCGATGAAAACCTGGATATGGCAGGCTATATGATGGAGGTTCTGTCCTCTTCCTCTTACTACATGGTAACCGAGACTCTGTACGAAAAGGTTGCAAAGTCCAAGACCGCGCGTGACCCCGAGTCCGCTGAGATGGTTGACGTGATCATCCGTAACAAGGTATTTGACTTTGGTTATACTCACTTCCACCACAAGTCTCTGGCTTGCGCGTCCATCGTGCAGACCTCGCTCAACAGCAAGAGCCCCTCTATCGTCAAGAACATCACCAAGGATGAAAAGCAGACCAAGAAGCTTCTCAAGGAAATCTACGAGGCTTACGGCTACGATTATTGATGATTAAACAATAAAATTTTGAGTTCCGCGAAAATTTTTTCGATTTTCGCGGAACTTTTTTGCATTTTTGGCGTCTATATATATGTAGGGATCGGGAAACCCTTTACAAATGAGAAAAAATGTGCTAAAATGAACTCGAAGACTTTGAAAAGGAGGAATAGCGTATGAAAAAAAGATTGACATTGATATTGATCAGCCTTTTGCTGATCGGCTCGTTTGTGGCGTGTGATATGGAGTTTGGCGGGCTTGTGGGCGATCTGCTTGGCAGCGGGGAAGCACCCGAGGTCGACGTTGATAACGGGATATTGACTCCGCCTGTGCAAGTAGAGCCCGAAACCGTATGGAACGAAGAAACCCTATTCCCCGAAACGGAAGTATTGGAAACGTGGCCGATCGACACCGAGCCCCCGCAGACGTGGGATGAAATGACCTCGGAGATTGCGACCGGTGGTTCTGTGATTGAAGATCTGCCCGGCGACCTGTATGCGGGAGAGAGTGTGACGGTGCTGGGATACAAGCAGATTGACCTTGGCTTGCCCGAGGTGAACTATGCGGACGTGGTCACGCAGGCGACCTTGGAGCGCAATCTGATGATGTATCAGGTTTACGGGATCGAGCTTGAGCTGTTGTTCGCGGAAGATGCGATAAATCTCACGGATCTTGTCCGAAACGACGTCCACGCAGGACAGGGGGATTTTGATATCGTCTATGCGCAAATGGCAAGAGCCGCTACGGATCTTGCCACGAACGGATATTTGGTGAATATGCATGATCTGCCTTACATCAGTTTGTCTGCGGAATGGTGGGATCCCTTCTGTGACGAGGCGTACGGAATGGGCGGCAATTTGCCTATGGCAAGCGGTGCTGTCACGCCCGACGCGCTGCTGCAGACTTCGCTGATCGTTTACAATCCCGCGCTTACAACGGGCTTGGAAAATCTGCCTCACTTTGTACGCAAAGGCTCTTGGAATATATATGCGTTGATGGATGCAGCGCGCTACGTTACTGCGGATCTCAATGGTGATGGCGTGATCTCTGCAGAAGTTGACAGACTTGGCTTTGCGGGCACGACCTTTGAAACCGACCAGGCGTTTGCCGCATCTACCGAGGCTGTGATCATTCGTAAGGATGCAGACAATCTGCCCGTGTATGCCGATCAGAACGTGGAGCGCATCAACGAGGTGTATGCTACGGTGTATGACCTGTGTATCGGTAATCCTTCGCTTTACGTCAGTATGTCGGATTACATTGCGTCGCCCGATCTTGCCGAAATGCCCGCGCAGGCGTTTGCAGAGGGTAGAGTGCTGTTTTACGGCACGACGCTGCAAGGCGCGATCGAGCTGATGGGAACGGGAGTATCCATGGGAATTTTGCCGTATCCCAAGTACAGCTCGGAGGATACCGACTACCGCTCTCCCGTGCTGAATACCGCGTCGGTTGTGATGGTGCCGCAGTCTGCGCGCAATCTGAAGCTGACGGGATATACGCTGGAGGCTATGGCGAGAGCGTCGTATGATTTGTACGGTGCGGCAATCGAAGAGGCGATGCTTCGCGGGCTGACGGATGCCGACGGAGCTGAAATGCTGCAACTGATCCTGCAAACCAGAACCGCGGATTTCGGTTCGGTGTATTTCAGCCTCAATGCTTCGAACAGCACGGCGGTGAACCTCTTCCAAAATGGTTTGAGTCAAAAGCACACCGGCGTGAACTCTGCTATCAAGCAAACTGAGCGTGCGTTGATCAAAGCCTTGGATAAGCTGATCGATCAATTCAGTCACGGATAATGGGGAGATTGAACATGAAAAAGAGAATTGCAATCGCGCTGGTGTGCGTTGTCTTGCTTTGCGCACTTGCCGCATGCGATATGGAGTTTGGCGGGCTTGTGGGCGAGTTGCTGTCGGACGCGGATCTGCCCGGGGGCGGTATTTTGGATTCTTTGATCGGTGTTGTGCCGCCAAGTCCCGCGATTGATCCCGAGGAAACCTATACCATGGGACCCGGCGAGGAGCTGTACGGCTTTCCCGACAGCTTGAATTTGTCGCAGGAGTTGATCATGTTTGAGGCGTCGGACGGCATCGGCTTTCACATTGACACGGGTGCCGAGGTGATTGATCAGGCGTTTGTTGCCATGGCGGAGCAGTTTACCGGGCTTTACGGATATGAGATCTATCACAAGCAGACCCTGACGGGAGCGGAAATCATTGAGCTTGCCGTAAGCGAAACGCAAGCGGGCTCGGGTATGATCATGCTTTGCTACCTGCCTCTGTCAAGCGCAGGTGAGGTTGCCATGTCGGGGGCGTTTCATAATCAAAACTCGCTTGAGGGCTTTGAAATGAATAACGGCTGCTGGTTTGAGCGGATGAATGCAGATCTGCAATTTGAAGGTGCGCAATATTCCTTTGCGGGATATCTGACGCCTTACGCGCAGCTTGACGCGAATTGCCTTGTGTTTAACGAGGATCTGATGAACGAGATCGGTTATCAGGATATATACGATATCGTGAATTCGGATGCGTGGGAAAACACGAAATACATAGGTATATGTACCGAGGCGACATCCGACCTCAATGGGAATGGCAGCATCAATCAAGAAGATCGCGTCGGCACGGTATATGAACGCTACAAAAGTGAAGCATTTGTGCTTGAAAACAGCGGTATTGAGATCTTCACGAACGGCACGTACGGAGAGAATACAGTATCGTTTTGTGAGTTGCTGTACAGTTCATGGGCACATTTGGAACGCGTGTCATGCGAAGCTCAAAATCCGCAAGAGGTGTTCCTTTCCGGAAATGCGCTGTTTTACGCAACCACGCTCAGTCGCGTTGTGGGGCTGGACGGTAAGGATGCTCTGTACACCTGTGCAAGCTTTCCCGTGTGCGTAGTCCCCGTGCCTGATATGGTAGGTCACTACGTGCCCGCCGTTGCAAGCTGTAATCGCGGCAGCTTTTTAAGCGTTTCGCGCAGCGGAGACGGTGAGGTGGGCATGGCACTCAACGTGCTTTCCGTTCTGGCGGCAAACCATATGCAGCCCGCGATCGAGGAGCTGATCTATAAGGTCAATCCCAATCCAAACTCTGCAAACGCATGCTTTACCGTCATGGAAAATGCCCGCTGCTGTTTGGATCTTACCCTGCTGCAAGTCGGAGGACACGAGGTAAAGCCGTTGCGCCAGGGTACAGCTACTTATCTGCAGGCATACAAAAAAGAGTTTTTGACGTATCTTGAAGGGGTATATCAAAGCGTTCGGGAGAACAATTGATCTTTGGCAAGGGCGTATGTGAGCTATGCAAAATGAAATTTCGATTTTTCCAAGGAGGATGATCGTATGAAAAAAAGATTGATATTGATATTGGTCAGCCTTTTGCTGATCGGCTCGTTTGCGGCGTGTGATATGGAGTTTGGCGGGCTTGTGGGCGAGCTGTTTAGTGAGGGAGTGGGAGACTACATCCCGAGCGATGATTTTGTGCCCGAAACCGCAGTTGAGGAAACGTGGATTGAGGAAACGTGGATAGAGACCGACGTGCTCGTAGAGGAGCATCCCGCCGTGGATCTGCCCGAGAACGTTTTTCCGGGAGAAACCATCACGATTTTGGGAAGCTCTCACAGAGATATCGGTTTGCTCGATGTGTCGACAAGCTTCGTGCACGAGCTCTCATATGCGCGCAATCAAGCGGTTGAGGAAGCGTTTAATATCCGTATCAATACGGAATATGTCAGTCCTACAGAAATTGCGAATATGACCAAAACGGCTGTACAGGCGGGTGTTCCGGATTACGATATCGTGATGGCGGAAATCGCCAATTCCGGTGCGGAGCTTGCGCAAAACGGATATCTGGTTGATCTGGGCACGCTTGCCTACGTAGATCTGACCGGCTCTGCATGGGATGCAAGCGTCAACGAGGGGCTTGCAATAGGCAATTACGTGCCCATGGCAACGGGTGCTTTGTTGCCGTCCTCCGATCTGCACACCGCCATGATTGCCTTTCATAGTCAGATGGCAGATGAAATGGGCGTGGATCTGTATGATTACGTAATCTGCGGCGGCTGGACGCTGGCAAAGATGCACACCTTCGTCAATATGTCGTACACGGATCTCAACGGAAACGGCATGAAAGACAGCGATGATCGCTTTGGCTTGGCTCTGGAGGGGGATCGCACGTATGCGTTTGCTTGCGGTGCAGACGTTATGCTGGTCGGCAAGGATGCACAAAATCTGCCCGTAGTCAATGACACCGCGCTTGACCGTATGATGATGGCATATGACGAGTTTTACACAATGGTTCTGGATCGCGGCTGCACGTATCTGCCCACATATTCTTTCACGGACGCTATTGAGCAGGAGCCGCAGGTGCTGTTCGAAAGTGGGCGTGCGCTGCTCTACGGTACGGATGTGAATTATACGTTGGAAAGGTACGGGTCGGGAATGTCGTACGGCATATTGCCGTATCCCAAGTTGGATGAGGAGCAGGAGAATTACCAAGCATTGGTTTCCACAGCTGCACCTGCCGTTATGGTGCCTAAGAGTGCGCGCAATTACGATTTGGCTGGCTATGCTCTCGAAGCATTGGCACAGATCTCGGACGGTCTTTACAGGGATCGCATTTCCGCCAAGGTATGCCACTTCGTGCAGGACTCTGAGATGCTGATGCTGATCTGGGAAAGCAAGACCCTGGATTTCGGCAGTAATTATCTGATCGGTGAGCTTGGAAGCAAGGTGCAGTATTTCGGCACTTTGTTGGATCAGCAATCCGGCACTGTTGCCACTTGGCTGACGCAGCAGCAAAAGGCGTTCCAAAAATCGTTGGATAAGCTGATCGCTGCGTATGAAAAGATGAATTAAAGTAAAACAGTACAAAGAGGTCTGCCCATTGAGGGCAGACCTCTTTTTTGATGCGTTTTATGTGACAAATATCACATTTGGTGTGGATTTTGGCAGAATTTACAATTTTGAGCGGTGAAAGTGTTTACAATTATATAAAAGTATGGTATAATAAAAAATCAATTCAGATTATGACGGCTTTATATATAAAATCTCACTTCAAGGAGGAATATCCATGAAACACAGAATATCCCTCAAAGCTGCACTTTCGCTGCTTTTAGCATTGCTGTTACTGGTGGGCGCGTTTGCTGCCTGCCAACCGAATACATCACCCGACGACACGACTGCCGAGGACGGCACAAATGATCCCGCACAAACTACGCAGCCCGGTGAGGATACGCCCGGTCCGGGAGAGGAACAGACGACGGGGGACGATATCCTGCAGCCCGATGATCCCCAGTACGACGTTGCCAAGCAGTTCAAGGACGTGCTGATCTCTGCCGTGTACGGCACGGGGCAGAACAAGGACGCTGCCGTGGGACACGGCTTTATCCAGTTGTACAATACAAGCACCGAAAGAGCCCCCTTGACAGATGCAGCACTGTATTACCGTGAGGAAACGGGTGACGGCTACAGACAGTTTACTTTTCCCAAGGATGCAAGCATTGCACCCGGAGGATATTATTTGATCCGCATGCAGGCGACGCGCGAAAAGAACGGTGAAGAGTACGACGAGTCGTTTGCCGTTTTGTCCATCGAGTCGTATGACGCAGAATGGGCGGTGATCCTGGACAATAACAACATGCAGCTTTCTCTTGCGCCCAAGGGGCAGGATATTGATGAGGCTACGCTTGTGGAGAACATTGACGGCACCGTATCGTATTTCGTTGCCGCAGAGCCGGGCTATGACAGTCATTATGCCGTGGATAACATGTCCAAGAGCAAGGTGGCGGTGCGTACTGCGCTCAAAAATTACAGCGGCTTCCATAAGGTCAACCTGAATGAGGCGACTACCGCGCAGCTGGAGCAGGTTTGTCCCGAGAGCAGCCAAGGCAAGAATACCGTGATTGGTTCTCGCGTTTTCGAGGTGCAGTTCTCCAGGGACGCGGGCATTTATAAAGAGGGCTTTGCGCTTGAGCTGAGTACCAAGGAAGGGTTTAAGATCTACTATACCACCGACGGCACGGATCCCAAAGCAAAGGGCAAGGAATACACAGGGCCTATCTCTTTGACCGATACCTCCGATATGCCGATCGGAGACACCATCAAGGGCGGCAGCGCTCACGGCTTTGGTACAAACAGCAAATCTCTTCCCGGCGGCTACGTGATCAAGGCGTATGCAAGTGACGGATTTACCTATTCGGACGTTTTTACCAATACGTATTTTATTTCCGAAACCTTTTACGACTACGGCGTGAGCATGATGTCCTTGTCGATGGACAGAAATCTGATCTACGGCAGCCAAGGCTTCTATACCCACTATAGCAGCGCGGGCGGCGGACCTAACCAGCGCCAGACCGGCATGATGGAGGTCTTCTCCCCCGACGGTGTGCGCCGCGGCAGCTCGTACGTGGAGCTTGCCATCAGCGGACACGGCTCGTCGGGCTGGCCCATGAAGTCCATGCGCGTCTATTATAAGAGTACGAATAACACGGCTGTCGGCACGGACGGAGATCTCAATTACGATCTGTTTGACGGCTACGCCCGTGACGACGCGGGGCACGCCATTACCGATTTCTCGCGTCTGTTGCTTAGAAATTCGGGCAACGACTGCATGGATTCCTTTATCCGTGACGCATATATGCAGCGCGTATCCAGAGAGCTTGACGTATATACCATGGCGTATGCACCGGTGCTGCTGTTTATCAACGGTGAGTTCTGGGGCGTGTACAACGCGCGCGAGCGTTACAGCCCCGAGTACGTGGAGTCGCATACGGGTGCAAATAAGGATGAGGTAGCAATCATCGAAAGTGACTATGACGCGCTGGTACTTGGCGGCAATGCGGGTGCTCCCTTTATTCCCATGGAGTCCACGCAGGCGGATGCGGACGAGTTCAATGCCATCGTGCACTACATCCGCACGCACGACCTTTCACAAGAGGAGCATTATCAGTACGTAGCGGAGCGACTGGACGTCAATTCCTTTATGGATATGTACGTCTCGCGCCTGTTCTTCAATGCACGCGACTGGCCCGAGAATAATATTAAGGTCTTCAAAAATCGCACCGAGGGCAGCGTGGATACCAAGTGGCATTTCACTCTGCTTGATATGGATATGGGTATTGCCATGTATCCTATGGGGCACTGGGCAGATACCGCTGAAAAGGCAAATTTCTTTGGTTGGATCGATTCTACCGGTACGGTGATCGGCACCATTATGCACGGACTTTGCAAGAATGCGGGCTTCAAGCAGGCGTTTATCTCGCGCTTTGCATACGTGGTGGACCGTATTTATACCCCCGAATTTTTGGAAGCCGAGCTGGATGCGATCGTAAGTGAGCGCGAGCCGCTGGTCGAGCTGCAGAGTAAGCGTTGGGGTGCGAGCGAAAATCAATATCGCACCTCGGTTGAGAATATGTACAGCTTCGTACGTAACAGAGAGAAGTACGTGATCCCCATGCTGTGCTCTTATTTCGGCATTTCTCCCTCGGATCTGGAAATCGGCACGGAGAAGACGATTGTGGTCAGCTATAATCCCGACCGCGCAGAGGTTGTCTTCAACGGCGAAGCTGTCAGCGCATCGGGCACGGAATTCGTTTTTGAAATCGAACCGGGCACTACCGCGAACGTGACCTTTACTGTCAATGCAACCGCAAAAGAGGGATATAGCATTTCTTCCATTATGTTTATGCCTACTGTGGGCGAGAGTAAAAGCGCGCAGGGCAATGCGGCGCAGTTTACCGTTTCGTCCTCCGGTACTTTGATCATCAACACCAAGTCCAATAGTGCGCAGACTCCTGTCGCGGGCGTGCAGAGCGGTATTACCGCAAGCGGGCATTCGTCCTATTATCTGACGGAAACCGGGGATCTGTATGCCTGGGGCATGAACGAAAACGGCATTCTGGGTATTCCCGGGGGCGGCAAGATCTCCATGCCTACGCTGGTGGCTTCCGGCGTTGCCAAGGTGGAGGTCTGCCACAGCAACGACTGTGAGAATAACAATAACGCAACCATGATGGCGTATCTGACGCTGGACGGTCAGCTTTATACGGTTGGCGCAAACGGCGCAGGACAGCTTGGCAGAAACGGTACGTCAACCGATGACCGCGCAGGACTTGTCAAGTTTGATAAAAAGATCGTGGACATCAGCGTTGGTCACGACCATTTGCTCGTGCTTGACGAGGAGGGCGTGCTTTGGGGCGTTGGCTCCAATACCTACGGTCAGCTCGGCAAACGCAATGACGGTGGCACCACGACCACGTTCCAGGTGGTGGCAAGCAACGTAAAGCTGATTGCAGCGGGCAGAAGAAACACTTTCTATACCGATACAAGCAACACCTGCTATGTGCTGGGCGATAACCGCTGGCAGAAGTTTGGCACGGATGCGGATAAATATAATACACCGCATAAGCTGCTTGCGGGCGTTACCTATATGTCCACGGGCGAGCATCAGATCGTGCTGATCAACTCCAAGGGTGAGCTGTACTACGCAGGCTGGAGATCCTTGAACGGTTGGGGTCAGGGCCAGGGCACGGGCGGTGCGGTCAAGCTGACGAACGGCGTCAAAAAGGCGGTGCTGCACAACAGCAACATGCTCATTCTCAAGACCGACGGCTCTGTCTGGGGCTACGGCTCCAACATGGGCGGTGCTTTGGGCAGCGTGAATGCCACCTCGGGCACGCCCGGTAAGATGATCGCAGGCGGCGTCAAGGATATTGCGTCGGGCTATCAGTTCAGCTTGTTCCTTTTTGAGGACGGCACCATCCAGGCGCAGGGCGACAACACCTACGGCCAGGCAGGCAACGGCAAGGCAGGTGGCAGCGTCAATATGGCGCAGGCGTTGTTTTAAGTAAAATAAGATTTGGGGCTGCATTTTGGAATGCAGCCCCTTTGTAGAGAAATTTGTAACAGAAAATTCCTTGGCGGTTATGCTTTTGCGCATGATCTTTCACGCGCGGTTCATAATTGTGTGCTATGATGTGCACAATATGACAAAATGAGGTTGTAAAAATGGCAAATTTTCAAGAAAAGCTTTATAAATTCATGTACGGACGCTATGGCACGGACAGGCTGAATCGTGTCTTGTCCGTCGTTGCGTTGGTGCTTTTGGGCATCTCGCTGCCCGTGTCGCTGATATGGGGCAGAACCTTGGCGGGCGGCATCGTGTCATCGGTGCTGTATGCAGGCTCGCTGGCACTCTGCATCTGGTCTACTGCGCGTACCTTTTCGCGCAAGATCTATAAAAGGCAAGCCGAAAACAGCAAATGGTGCGCATTTGAATATAAGGTGCGCTGCCTGTTCCGCAGACACGGCGGCAACAAGGACACCGATACCCACGTGTTCCGCGATTGCCCGAAATGCAAATCCACCCTGCGATTGCCCAGAGAGAAGGGCAAGCATACCGTGCGCTGCCCAAGATGCGCAAAGACCTTTACCGTCCGCGTTCGCGGGGCAAAGACGAAAAAGTGAATCAAGAGAAAAAGCGCCATCAAAAGGCTACTTCTCATAAAGATGTTTAATATTATTTTGTAGGGGGTCGACGTCCTCGGCGACCCGCCCCCCATTGTAGGGACAGGCGTAGCGAAGCGGCACGAGCGCAATGAATGACATGCCAGTGGCATGTCAGAACGCGAGTGTGACCGAGCCGCAGCGAGACCCTCGACTGTCCGCAGAAGCAAATAGAAACCCCCGACAGATTCTCAAAATCCGTCGGGGGTATTCTCTATAAAGAGCAAAATATATCCGTTGCCAAGTTTGTTCTTATATCAAATTGGTCTTTATAATCAGTTGCCCATGCAATACTAAAATGCAAAACCTCAGACGGTGATTTCAGGAAATATTGTATACCGCCTTCGATTAGTTTTGCATCGAATTCAGGATTGTCTGCTTCTGCGCCAATGGTAACGATCGTACTGTCTTTAATGAAATCTATTCCCAAATATCGCTCGTCGGAATCCCAATTAGTTAATATGTTTTCGCAATTTAATTCTATAACACACCGTACGTTTTTTGCATTTGCAGATGGAACAGAAATTATATAACAAGCGGATATGGGGCTCTCCAAAACAGCTTTTGCCTTGCAATCATTTGATGAAAAATCATACGCCGACGGTGTGTCATTCACATAAACGACTATCTTACCTAACGGAGTTAAAATATTTTTATCCATAATACCTCCACAGAAAATCTATTCCTGTTTATCGCCAGTTTCGCCTTTGTATTACAACGGAACAGGGCAAAGCCCATACCCCTACGGTTGTGCGCATCTTGAGGCTCTCCCTCTGGGAGAGCTCCCGCGGTAGCGGGTGAGAGGGCGTTTCATTCCATAATCTAACCCTCTCCGTCGGCTTCGCCGCCACCTCTCCCATTATAACACAAATCGGCAGAGAAAACAAGTTCTCTGCCGAATTTTTGTGTCTGTCATTTGTCCGCTAAGAATGCAGAGGCAAGATGGGGCTTTTTTTGTTTGTCCCCCCCGCCCTACAACAAAATATAACTGCGCGAAGCGCATCATCACTACGCGAAGCGTATCATCACTCATCACTCGCCGCAGGCGATCATAACTGCTTATGCGCTCTGCGCATAAGCATGGACAAGGCTGCATATATTTTCCCTGTAAGGGGGTGAGAGAGTGCGGAGCGTGATGGTCAACAGAGCAGAGGATCACGGGATAGAGCGGCGCACGTATCTGCCGCCGAGTGTGATCAGGATGCTGCCCGAGCGATTGGTATCCGAGCTGTATGCGGGGCATTTGCCCGAGCATATTGAGGAGATACGGCTACATGCGGGGCGGTGCGCAAGCGTGGTGGCAGGCGGGCGCAATATCATGCTGCGCACGGTGCTTAGCGTACAGGAAATGACCGCAACATTGACGCGCATGTGCGGCGGTTCCTTGTATTCCCACGCCCCCACCATTGCAGAAGGGTATCTGACGCTGGACGGCGGCGTGCGCGTGGGCGTATGCGGCAGGGCTGCTTGCGAGGGGGGCGAGGTGATCGGAGTGTACGACGTTTCCGGGTTGTGCATCCGTATTCCCGCGCACTTTTCGGTAAGCGGCAGGGAGATCTGCAATCTCATGCAGAAATTCCGCTATACCAAGGGCGTGCTGATCTATGCGCCGCCCGGCGTCGGCAAGACCACGCTGCTGCGCGGTGTGGCGTGCTCGCTTGCCTCGGGGGAAGACCCTCGGCGCGTGGTGGTGATCGACACGCGCGGAGAGATGCCGTTTTTGCAGACGGGGGCAGCACTCTGTCTTGACGTGCTGGTGGGATATCCGCGCTGTCTTGGGGTGGAGATCGCCTGCCGCACCATGAACGCGCAGGTCATGATCTGCGATGAGATCGGGGATTACCAAGAGGCACTTGCGCTAGCCTCGGTGCAGAATTGCGGTGTGCCCTTGGTGGCAAGTGCGCATGCTTCCTCTGTTGAGGAGCTCTTGTGCCGCACGGGGCTGCGCCTTTTGCACGATTGCAAAATGTTCGGTGCGTACGTGGGTATTGCGCGCCGCGAGGGCGGTTTTTCCTACCATGTGACCGATTGGGAGAGCGCGGATGCTTGTCTTTAAGATTGCGGGGGCTATACTGGTGCTTGCCAGCGGCACGGGGCTTGCTTTGGGGGCTGCGCGGTACGAACGCGCGCGGCTGCGGGTGCACGATGCGCTGATCTCGCTCATCTTTTATATCAAGGGTCGCATTGATTGCTACGCCATGCCCGTCGAGCAAATTATGCTCTCGATGGATAAGGGCATCCTTGCCGATTGCAGGTGCCCGGGGCAGGTAGAGTCGATTGAGGCACTTTTGCCGCACGTCAAAAGCTATCTGGATCCCGAAACCTATCGCGTGCTGCAAAGCTTTGGCGCGGGATTGGGCAGCGGCTTTCGCGACGAGCAGATCAAGCGGTGCGACTATTACATCGAGCTTTTGCGCGAAAAACGCACGCAGCTGGAAAGCGAGCTGCCCGCAAGAGTAAAAACGAACGGAGCGATATGGATGCTGTGCGCTGCGGGCGCGGTGATCCTTCTTTGGTAACTATGGAAGTAGGTCTTATCTTAAAGGTGGCGGGCGTGGGGCTGCTTGTTTCGGTCGCCACGCAGATCTTAAATAAATCGGGGCGCGACGAGCAGGCAACCCTGGTCACGATTGCGGGTATTGTGGTGGTGCTGCTGATGCTTGTAGAGCAGATCGGTGAGCTGTTCTCGCTGGTGTATGCCACCTTTGGCTTTTAGTATGGATATACTCAAAATTTGCGGCATCGCCATGCTGTGCCTTGCCGCTGTATGGGTGCTCAAGCAATATAAAGCCGAAATGGTACTGCCCGTGCGTGCCGCGGGCACGGTGCTGATCTTTTTTGCGGTGCTTGGTGCAGCGCAGCCCATTGTGGATATGATCAAAAGCCTATGTGAGCAAAGCCTGCCCACAGCACACGGTGAGATATTGCTCTCGGGGCTGGGGATCACCTTGCTTTGCGCGCTGGGGGCAGGGATCTGCCGCGACTTTGGTGAAGTCGGCTTGGCAACGGCACTGGAGGGAGCGGGCAAAATTGCGGTGGTGCTGCAGGCGTTGCCGCTCATTACGGAAATACTGGGCATGACGAAGGAGTTGTTATCGTGAAGGTGTGGGTGTGGGGTGTGATCGTGACGCTGGCGGCAGCATGCTTTTTGTGCTTTGGCGCATCGGCAGAGCAGGCGAGCGTTGATTACAGCACGCTGCCCGAGCAATATATCGCGCTGGAGGAGTGCATTCCCGAGACGCTTGCAGGCATTTTACCGGAGGGGCTGTTTTCCCGCGACGTAACGGAGGTGCGCGACGCGTTTGCGCAAATGACCTCGTTTTCGGGGCTTTTGGGACTTGGTTTGCAGGTGTATCGCTTGCAATTCGGGCAAAGTGGGGGACTGCTTGCATCGATCTGCGGTCTGATCCTCTTGTGCGGTCTGATGCGCTCTGTGGGCAAGGCGCAAAGTCTGCCTTGGGCAAGTCTTGCGCCTCGTCTTTGTCTGTTTGGTGCTTTAGCAGCAGCGGGATATGCCGCGGTGGACTCTATGGTGGCGTATTTTGCCTCGTTGCGCACGTTGATGGGCGGGATGATGCCCTTGATGAGTGCGCTCTATATCATGGGCGGCAACGTCACGCGTGCCACTGTGGGCAACGCAATGCTTTCGGTGGGGCTGAACGTATGCGGCAGCGTGTGTGCGAATATCGCGCCGCCCCTGTTCGGCAGCTGCATGGCAATGACGCTGCCGGGCATCTTGGAATCGGGCGTGGATCTTTCCAAAATCTCGGCGTTTCTCAAAAAGACCTACACCACGGTGCTTGGCGTGCTGACCTTTCTGTTATCCATTTGCCTTAGTGCGCAAAGCCTGCTTGCCTCGCGGGCGGACAGCCTCGCCATGCGCAGCGGACGCTACGCCATCGGGCAAATGATCCCCGTCGTGGGCGGTGCGCTTTCGGGCTCGCTTGATACGCTTGCCGCGGGCGTGGGTATGCTGCGCGGACTTGCGGGCGGGTGCGGGGTGATCCTTTTGTTTCTGACCTGCTTGCCGGTGCTGCTGCAAATGCTTGCGCTGCGCACCCTGTTTGATCTCGGAGCAACGCTTGCACACCTGCTTGGCTGTGCCCCCGAGAGTGCGATGCTGGGTGAGGCAAGCAGCCTCTTTGGCTATATGGCGGCTGCGGTTGCCATGTGTACGGCGGTGTTTATCATAGCCGTTGGCGCGTTTGCGGCAAGTGCAGCCGCTTGGGTGGGGTGAGGTAGCATGGGAGAATATTTATATAGCCTTGCCCTGGTGGCAGTGTTGGTTGCGCTGGTGTGTACCTTGGTGCCCGAGAGTGCTATGCAGCACGCCAAGCTGCTTTGCAGCCTTTGCGTCATCGCGCTGCTGATCTCGCCTGTCATGAGCCTTGTGCAAGCCGTGGGGCAGGGGGCTTGGGAGATTCCCGAGGCTTGGCAGGAAGGGGAGGGGGAGGAGCAGGATTACGCACAGTTTTCGGATGCTTTGGTGGTCGGGCAGCTGCAAGTGCTTTTGGAGCGCGAGCAGGGCTTGCCGCCCGAGCAGTGCCGCGTGCTTGTGGAATGGGGCGAGGACGGCGGCGTGAAAGCGGTCACGCTGCTCTTATCGGGCAAGGCGATCTGGCGTGATCCCGATCCCATCATTGCGTATGTGGAAGGACTTTTGGATTGTACATGTAAGGTAGTATTGGAGTAGAGAGATGTATACAAACGGTGTTTCGGAGATCACGGGAACTGTGGGGCAAATGAAAAAGAGCGGCAAGCTGTGGATCGTGGTGCTGGGAGCGATCGTGGGCTTGGGGCTTTTGGTGGTGGGCAGCTTTGATCTGCCCGCTCGTAAAAATGTGCAAAAAAATACCGCTGCCGTGACAGACGAGCAAAGCGAGCTGCAGGCGTATAAGCAGGAGCTTTCGCGCGAGATCGCGGGGCTTTGTGCCGGGGTGCAGGGCGTTGGCAGGGTGCAGGTCGTGGTCACGCTGTCGGGCGGGTACGAGTACGTGTACGCCCGCGATCTGGAAAGCAAAACGGACAGCGACAGCTATACGTGGGAGGAAAGCTACGTCATCGTGGGTGCGGGCAGCGCGCAAAGTCCCTTGCTGCTGGTCAAAAAGCAGCCCGAGATTGCAGGCGTGGGCATTGTGTGCACGGGCGGGGCAGATTCTCGGGTACAAAACGAGTTGACCGCTTTGGTGAGCGCGGCGTTTGGCATCGGGACAAATAAAATTCACGTCAGCGGTGCACAAAACGAATAAAGCATGCATATTTGACTTGACCGCACAATAAGATATAGCGTAAAACAAAAACGGAGGGCTTACATATGAACTTCAAAAAGGTACTCAATACCATAGGCGATTTTTTCAAGAAAATGGGCAAACGCAACCTGATCATTGCGGGCGCGGTCATTATGATCGGTCTTGCGGTCTACGTCAACTGGATCTTCTTTGCAGGCGACAATAAGGACGATTCCTTCAATTACGATCAGAGCGCGGGCATGAACACCAACTACGGCACCACGCTGGGTACGGGCTCGAGCACGGGCAATCAGAACAGCACGTCCGCAGACGCCAATTCCTACTTCAGCAGCGTGCAGGTTTCCAGACAAAAGGCGCGTGACGAGGCACTTGAGGTGCTCAATTCGGTAGTGGATAACGACAACGCCACCGATCAGGTCAAGGCAGAGGCGGTTGCCGAGATCAGACAGATCGCATCCGAAATGGAGAACGAGGCAAAGATCGAATCTCTGATCAAGACCAAGGGGTACGCGCAATGCGTTGCGGTCATCAGCGGTGAGAACGTCAGCATCGTGGTGCAGCACGAGGGCGAGCTGAGCGCAGCTGCGCTTGCGCAGATCAATGCCATCGTCTACGAGCAGACGGGCATTTCCCCCGCAGGGATCAGCATTATTACAAGAGAATAAGTGCATACGAAAAAAGAGGTCGGACTAACCGACCTCTTTTATCATATAAGTGCGTAACAGAGAACCGTCCCCTGTTACTTATATCATAATAGAAATAACGATTGAAATGATTACCGGCCATATAGCATAAAGCGTGATTCCCAAAACAAACACGAACACAAAGGGGACAAACAGGAGCAGTATTAACCTATGTCTAACTTCATTTGATTTTCGAGAAAAAAACATTTAATCGCCTCCCTATGTGCCAATATGATAATATTGATTTATTTCTTAAGTATTAACTTTTAAGTGTGTAACAGAGAACCGTCCTCTGTTACTTAAAACTCCCGGTACAATTAGGTCAACAGAATTACAACTCATAGATTTTTGCAAGATATTATTTCAATAACACAATTTTCTGTACATATCTTTGAAATAATATTATCATAATCCTTACTACTAATGCCAAATATGATTTCTGTTTTATCAGCATTATTAACAAAGTGATTTACGCAACCTGAAACAGAAGATATGCAATCTTCGTTGTTAAATAATATTTCTCCCCAAATCCCGCAAAACTCTTTCTCTGCCGATAAATTAGCAAACTTTTCGCATACTTGATTAGAATACTCTTTAAATTCTAAATCATTTTCAAAAAGAACAATAATTAATTTCTTCATTGCTTATTCTCCTTTGCGGTATTAATAGACGCAATTAAATAGCGTTTCTTCCTCCACATGCTCATAGCGTTTACTCCTGAAGATGTTTTCTTGTGGCTTTTGCCTCGGTTTCATCTTGATAGACTTTACGGCTACGCAAAACAGCCAGCAGGCAAACGATTACCGCCGAGTAAACGAAGGCAATAACAGATCGCAAAACAGGAATTGTCATATTGACCCAAGGGCCTATGCAGAACTGTGAGACGAACGTGACAGGATTTGGAGTGGCACTCGATAAAGACGTAATCCAGTGAGAAATCTCCGATACGATTGCAATAGCACCGTAAAAAATGAACATAGTTTTTCCCTCGGTTTTGATGTAAGCGATCAATTCTTTTTTTGGGTCAAATATGTTTGTATGCTCGGCATAGGTATTCAAGCGATTGCGCATACGGAATATATACAGAAAGATCGCATATACAATCATTATAATTGCTTTTATTGCAAGATCTTGAATGGCATCATTTTTGATTGAATTCAGGGCGGCTGCAATCACTAAGCCACAGACCACAAAAGCACCGAGTGATGCTATAGTAGATAATACGATACTTTTCAGGCATTTGAACCATAACTGTTTGGTCATAAAAACCTCCGTCTTTTGTTTTTGTTATGCTACCGTATTCATTATAAACAATACAAGACTTCGAAAAATACTTGTACCAATTCTTTTGATAAGTGAGTTTTTCATATGGTTATTCTCCCTCGGACTCAATGACGAAATCCTCCAACTCAAACGTAAGCTCTGTAGGGGTCAGCATATTATCCGCTGTGCTGATCAACATGCTGTCACCTTGGTTGTCAAGTAACAGATAGCCGGTATAGTGGCTCCGTTCCGCTTCGATGTTCTCTTGAATCTTTTTCCTCATCACCAAGAAAGCTTCGCCTCCTCTTATGGCTGAACCTTTATTTGGTACATTAAAGGTGTCGCCGCCGCGAGCACTATACGTAATCTTGCCATCCGGTTCATAGTTAAAAACACTGTAATAGAAATATAATTTTCCGTCTTCTAAATATTCATAATGCCAAGATACAAGACTGTCGCGTATATTGCCTTTTCCTAACTGCAGGTAGTACGCACCAATTTTGTTTCCACCAAGCGTGAGTGTGTCCGACATCAACTCGGAATTGTCTTTGCCGTTAATTACCTGAATGGTTGCAGAACTTTTTTGCTCATCATCATAAGTAATGACAATTTTATCGTCTGTTCCGTCGTGGTTCAGATCGGCGAGGATTGCGTTGACTTCATCGACCTGCTCGGTTGTAGTTTCCGACGGTTGTTCTGTTTCACCGTTTGTAATATCAGTTGTTATATCATGCGTTGAATCAGTGGTCTGCGTGGGGGGATCTATTTCATTCACGCATGCAGTTGTAGTGAGTATTATAATGCTACAAACAAATAGTAGTAAGATATTTTGAATGTGTTTGCTTTTCATTTTGTTATTGCTCCTTGTTTGATTTTTTATAAGATTTGATATGCCATATAAAGCAATTGTTGATTCAAGCAATTGCAATAAACAAGATATTAGGATTATCTATTACACTGCATTTTTACAAGCGAATGCCCACAATTTAAGCAATCGCTACGATCTTTTTGATTTTGGGAACCGCATACAACACACTCTATCATTTCCGAATTTTTCTTAACAATGTAATTATGCTTCAAACCATAAAAATGATACACGATGTCTCCAACAGAGTACTCGTTCAAATGCTGCGTAATATCCCCCTCGTTTGGAACGGGGAATCCTGCGTGAGATCGGATTCCAAACTCACGAGCAGTTATGCGCATCTCTTTCCCATTATCTTTTTTTACTTTCAAGTATATAACATTCTTGTCATACGGGAAGGCCTTGCCACCGCCTGCCATAAATGTTCCTGTTTCCTCTTTAATAAGAACATCTGTCACGATCCCGCGCCATGATTTGTCAATTAGTTTAAATGGAAACCCCGATACGAAAAAAGGGATTATGCAAAGGAATAGAACAATGAATATATAAAAAGCAATGTTGGTATTTGCTGTTAGGTACTCCCGAGAGAAAATGCTAATTCCAATCGCAATACTTTCCAAAAGCACAAATATGATTATGCATCGTGCAATTTTTCTATTAACGTGTTTAGCTATATCTCTGGGCAAGTCCTTATTCATCGCCATTCTATTACCCCCTATAAAAACAAAATGCTTTATTTGTGTATATCGCAAATGTTTTGCACTAATTGAGATGTTTTATATTCATTGAGTGTGACAGGAATTACGCAAGTATCTTCAATTTCAAGGTGAGCCACTTTAGCGAGTCCAGCACTGGTCTTAATTGTTTCCTCTGTTAGAGTTATTTTTTCAGTACATTTTACACTACAGGAAACTGTTTCTACAGATCTCTTAATTAAATCGATGATATAGATATTAAAAAGAGTATCCTCTGATGAAAAGACAATATTAGTAATATAATAATTCGGAGAAATAAATTTTCCGTCCTTTCTTTTCTTTATTACAGTCCCTTTTAATTCATAACATTGAATACCATTTTCTGAACACTCGATTTTATTATCCTGCATTATTCTTTTTAGTGTTTGATCGATTTCGGCATCTTTGATTTTGAAAGAGCGATATATGCAAAAGACGATAATGCAAATCAGAAAAGCAGGAAGACCTATAGGGCCTCCACCTTGTACGAATGTGGCTACTATCAAAGAAATAATCGCTAAAATCAGCACTATGATCTCAACTATGGAAAAATCCTTTTGATAAAAATATTGTTCTACTCTATTTCTGTTTTTCATTTCATTGGTTTCCCCTTGTGTCAAAAGTCAACGCTATTCTTCCGATATTCCATCAAGAATCATCAAAAAATCCGATTCATCGATTCCTTGGCAATAGATGACATATTCTATTCCATCGCATACGCCTACCGCCTGTCGCTCGTCTCTAAACTCTATGATGGTAAACGTTATGTGTTTCGCTTGGTACATTTGTGTATTTTTCCATTCGGTAGTATCAATTGTTATACGATCGTGCACACAAATGTTAATATTATCCATATTAGTATCAAACATAATGGTTTTATAATCAAGAGATGGACCCATTGTCTCAATGATTTTTTTCACGTAAGTCCCACTCGGCAAGACCTTGGGGAACATGCAATCGAATGAACAATGCGCTGCTGCTTCTTCTATAGATGAAAAAACACTCATTTCATCGCCTTTGATTACTGTAATATTCCCGCCTTCGATAGATTCGCCGGGCTTTATCACATTAAATTGATCCATAACAGACAGAAGAAACTCTCGGACAGTCAAGTCTTGGGTAGCTGATACAATTACAATAGAGAGCAGCAGGCATGCCGCAACTGCAGCAGCAATCCAAATCAATTTTAATTTGGCTTTCGCTTTCCGTTTATGCGCTGCGTCGGGAGCAGCATCTGCGATCAATTCGGGATCAATGCGCCCCATGGCTTGCAACAAATTCGTATTTGTCATATATCAAAGCCCTCCTTTTTCAAATATTGCTCTAATTTCTTGCGAGTGCGGAGTAAATACATTGTCACGTTGTTTTCCTTCATGGAAAAATCACGTGCAATTTCAGCAACAGAGCTCATATAGAAATACCGACGAACAAAGATATTCCGCGTTTTTTGCGGCAATGTTCGCAAAAAGCGGCTTAACGCTTCAGAAAGGGCAACACTCTCACCAATATCCTCACCGCTGTTACCCACGGGAATACACTCGGTAAGCTCGTCCAGCACGATCGACACCTGCCCGCCGCGCTTTTGCGCGTGGTATCCCTCATAACGGTCAAGAGAGAGCTGACGGCTTATCATCCCAACGTAGGATTTTAGCGGATCGGGGCGATTGGGTGGAATGGTATTCCACGTTTTAAGATACGTATCGTTGACGATCTCCTTTGCGTCCTCAATATTTTTGAGAATGCGATATGCGATTGCATGGCAGTACCGTCCGTATTTCTTATCGGTTTCTGTGATAGCAGACTCCGAGCGCTCAAAGTATAGATCTACTATCTGCTTATCTTCCATTTTTCACACTCCTTTCGTGTGTTCTTGAAGTCCTTCACCCTTAATAACGGGAAAAATTGCACTTACACCACACTCCGATGAAAACTTTTTTATATTATATCATATTTTTTGTTTTTTGTGTAATATCAAAACAAGGCGAGCGCGAAAAGCCTCCCCGTGGGGGTCAGTATTATCACAAGGGAATGATATAAAAGGGGCTGGCTTCAGCCTTTTTTTATACTTGTGAGAGTGATGCACAGTGTAGGGGCGATCAGTGATCGCCCGCGGACGGCCGATGGTCGCCCCTACGGAGGGGATGCGCGGGCGATCACATATTTCGGCTTTGCCGAAATTCTCGCCCCTACGGTCGGATGCTTTACGTATTATCATCTTACTTCGCATTTGCATACAATGGCAGTAAAAATACCAAACAGAGGGGAATTTGTATGCAAGAAAACAGCAAACAGATCTATTTTGCGTCTGCCAATTCGGCGCGGGGCTTTGTCAGCTACTTTGAGCGGTGCTTTGCGGATGCGCGCATTTCGCGGCTTTATATGATCAAGGGCGGCCCCGGGACGGGCAAGAGCCGCTTTATCGGTGACGTGGCAACCGAGGCGGCGCGGCTTGGCTGGCATGCGGAATATTACGCCTGCTCCTCCGACCCCGGCTCGCTTGACGGTGTGATCCTGACCCATCCGCGGCACGGCTGCATCGCCCTTGCAGACTCCACCGCGCCGCACGTCATGGAGCCGACTTTGCCCGGTGTGCGTGACGTCATCGTCAATCTTGGTGACTTTTGGGATCGGGAAAAGCTTGCCAAGCATGCAGCGCGCATTCGCACGCTGATGGGGTATAAGCAGGCTTGCTTTGATCGCAGCTATGCCTATCTCTCGGCGGCAGGCAAGATGCTGACGGCACGTGACAGCCTGATTGCACCTTGCGTGGACGGGGATAAGATTTCGCGCCTTGCCGCCAAGATCTCGCGCCTTTACCCCAAGGGGCGAGATTTTGACGAGCGCATCGGGCTTTCGGATAGCATCGGCATGCGCGGCAGGGTGCATTTTGACACCTATGAAAGGGCTGCCGATCGCCTTGTGGTGCTCTCGCCCTTTTACGGTGTGGAATATACGCTCATGGATGCGCTGTATCGCATGGCAAAGGAGCGCGGATGTGCCGTGCGTCGCGCACCGCACGTGCTGTTTCCGGATAAGACCGTCACGCTGTATTTTCCCGATAACCGCCTTTGCATCACGGCAAGTGAAGTACAAAATACCGCAGGCAAGGACGTGCAGCGCATCGATCTGCGCCGCGTGTGTGATCCCGACGCCCTGCGCGGTGTGAGAGGCGAGGCGCGGCTTGCGGGGAAGCTGGCGGACAGCGCGATCAATGCGGCAGCCGATAGCTTTGCGCGCGCGGGCGAGTACCATTTTGAGTTGGAGAGCATTTACACCGCCGCCATGGATTTTGATGCCAAGGAGCGATTTACCGCTACATTTTGCAATGCAATTTTACAAAATCCTTGACAATGCGCGTATTTATGTAGTATAATAATAAATTGAGATACTATAATATTAAGGATAAATACGCAAATGAACCAACAAAATTACCAAGAAGCACAGGTGTATATAGAGAAGCTGCGCGGCTTTACGGGACAGCTTGCAGAGGTGCTGGGACACGCGCCGAAATGCTTTGTGCTGACCTTTGGCTGCCAGCAAAACGAGGCAGACAGCGAAAAGCTTGCGGGCATGGCGCAGGACATGGGCTACGAGCTCTGTGACGACCCTGCCGACGCCGATCTGATCGCGGTCAACACCTGCGCCATCCGTGAGCATGCCGAGCAAAAGGCACTCTCCATTGTGGGGCAGTATAAGCACTTAAAAGCAAAAAAGCCCTCGCTGATCATTGCCGTTTGCGGCTGCATGGTGGCGCAGGAGCACCGCCGCGAGGATATCAAGCACAAGTACCCTTACGTGGACCTGACCTTCGGCACTGCGTCCTTGCACCGTTTCCCCGAGCTGCTCTGGCAAAAGATCGCGCGCTCCCGCCGCATTTTCTGCCCCGAGGAGACCGAGTACGTGGTTGCAGAGGGTATGCCCATCACGCGCAGCAGCAACTATCGCGCATGGGTATCCATCATGTACGGCTGCAACAATTTCTGCTCCTACTGCATCGTGCCTTACGTGCGCGGCAGGGAGAGAAGCAGAGATAAGGACGAGGTGATTGCCGAGGTCAAGGAGCTGGTCGCACGCGGCTACAAGGATATTACCTTGCTTGGGCAGAACGTCAACTCCTACGCCAAGGGCAAGGACTACGATTTTGCCGACCTGCTATCAGAGCTTGACAAGATTGAGGGCGAATACGTGCTGCGCTTTATGACCAGCCATCCCAAGGACGCAAGCTATAAGCTGATCGACGTCATGGCAAGCTCGAAGCATATCGCGCATCAGTTCCACCTGCCCCTGCAATCGGGCAGCGATAGCATACTCAAAGCCATGAACCGCCACTATGACAAGGCAAGATACCTCGATATCGTGCGCTACATCCGCGAGAAGATGCCCGATGCGGCACTTTCCTCGGATATTATCGTAGGCTTCCCCGGAGAAACGGACGCCGACTTTGAGGACACCATGGATATTTTGCGCACGGTGCGCTTTGATATGCTGTTCTCGTTTATCTATTCCCCCAGAAAGGGCACGCCCGCGGCAGAGAAGGAGCAGATCGACCCGAAAATCAAGGGCGAGCGGTTTGACCGCTTGCTTGCGCTGCAGCACGATATTGCACTCGGGAAAAATCAGCCCATGGTGGGCAAAACCATCCGCGTGCTTTGCGACGGACCGAGTAAGAACAACCCCGAGATCTATTCGGGACGCGAGGAAGGGAACAAGATCGTGTTCTTTACCGCAACGCCCGAGCAGGTGGGCAAGTTCGTGCAGGTCAAGATCGACCGCGCCGATGCCTTTGCACTCTGGGGAGAAATTTGTAACTAAAAGAAAACATTAGAAAAGAGGATAAAAACAATGGAAATATTTGCACTTGCAGCACAGCTCGGACAGGAGCTCAAGAAGGATGAAAGATTGGTACGTATGGCAAAAGCCAAGGAAGCATATGAAACCGACGGCGAGCTGCGCACGCTGATGCGCGAATATCAGGTACAGCAGATCGCGCTGGAGAAGACCGCAGGCCAGAAGGACGTTGAGGCGAGATTCCTCGAAATGATTCAGGATCGCATCAATCAGCTTTATGATCAGATCGTGGCACACCCCGTTTACGTGGAGCTGGAGGCTGCACAAGAGGAGGTCAATGCGCTCATGAACGCGGTCAACAACACCATCACCTTTGAGATCACGGGTGAAATGCCCTCTTCCTGCACCCACGACTGCTCTACCTGCGGCGGAGGCTGCTCTCACTAATTTCAGAGAAAAGCGAGGATTATGACCATGACTCCCATGATGGAGCAATATTTTGAGGTCAAAAATAAATACAAGGATCATCTGCTGTTTTACCGTCTGGGCGACTTTTACGAGATGTTTTTCGACGACGCCATCACTGCATCGCGCGAGCTGGAGCTGACGCTGACGGGCAGGGATTGCGGTGAAGCCGAGCGCGCGCCCATGTGCGGCGTGCCCTTCCATTCGGCAGAGAGCTACATAGGCAGACTGATCTCCAAGGGCTACAAGGTTGCCATTTGCGAGCAGGTGGAAGACCCTGCGCTGGCAAAGGGACTTGTCAAGCGCGACGTAGTGCGCGTGGTTACCCCCGGCACGGTCATTGAAAGTGCGCTGCTCTCGGAGCAAAAGAATAATTATCTTTGCGCGATCTACGTGGGTGAGTACGCCATCGGCGTGTGCTTTGCAGACGTTTCCACCGCGCAGATCTGTGCAACCTCCTTTGACGGTGAAGCTGCACAGACAAGACTTTGCAACGAGCTTGCCACCTACGCACCGCGCGAGGTGATCGTCAATCTGTCGCGCAAGGCGATCCCCGAGATCGCTTCGTTTGTCACGGACAGACTTGGCGCGATGATCGGTGACAATCAGCCCGGCAGATTTGAATATGCGGACGCGCTTGCGCGCGTCAAGGAGCGCTTTGGAGAGAGTGTCAAGGCGCAGGATACTGCGGACAAGCCCCTTGTCTGCGCCGTCGGTGCGCTGATCGATTATATTTACGAAACGCAAAAGACCGAGTCGCCTTATCTCAAAGATCTGCAGGTCTATTCGGACGGACAGTACCTGGAGATGGATGCCAACACGCGCCGCAATTTGGAGCTTTGCGAAACCATGCGCGCAAAAGAGAAGAAGGGCTCTTTGCTTTGGGTACTGGATAAGACCAAGACCTCGCCCGGTGCGCGTCTGTTGCGCAGTTGGGTGGAGCACCCCTTGCTATCGGTAGGTACCATCCACCGCAGACAAAGCGCGATCGAGGAGCTTTACGACAGCTTTATGTTGCGCGAGGAGCTTTCCGAGCTGCTTTCTGACGTGCTTGACCTTGAAAGACTGATGACCCGTATCGTGTACGGTACGGCAAACGCCAAGGATCTGCGCGCGGTTGCCAATACGGCTGCCGTGCTGCCCGAGGTCAAAAAGCTGCTGCAGGGCTGCAAGAGCGAGGAGCTTGTAAGCATCTATCGCGAGCTGGATCTCTTGGAGGATATCTCAAGTAAGATCAACGCGGGCATTTGCGAGGAGCCGCCCTTCTCGGTACGTGACGGCGGCATGATCGCCCCCGGCTACTCCCGGGAGGTGGACGAGCTGCGTGCCATTATGCACGACGGTAAATCCTGGGTGGAGCAAATGGTGGCTGCCGAGCGTGAGCGTACAGGCATCAAGACGCTGAAAATGGGATACAACAAGGTGTTCGGCTACTATATTGAGGTCAGCCGTTCCTTTACCGATCAGGTGCCCGATTACTTTATCCGTAAGCAGACCTTGGTAAACGGTGAGCGTTATATTACCGAGGAGCTCAAAACAATGGAAGCCAAGATCCTCGGCGCAGGCGACCGCGTGTGCGCTCTGGAATACGAGCTGTTCCAGGAGATCCGTGCGTACGTGGCGCAGAACAGCACGCGCGTGCAGAGCACGGCAGCGTTGCTTGCCAAGATTGACGTATATCTTTCTCTTGCCACGGTTGCCGCACGCAACAAGTACGTGCGTCCCGAGGTGGATACAAGCGACGCGATCTACATCAAGGACGGCAGACACCCCGTGGTCGAGCAGTTCGTTAAGGATACGTATTTCGTGCCCAACGATGCAAATCTTGACACGGGCGCGAACAGACTGATGCTGATCACGGGTCCCAACATGGCAGGTAAATCTACCTACATGCGCCAGGTCGCGCTGATTACGCTCATGGCGCAGATCGGCAGCTTTGTCCCTGCAAACGAGGCGCGCATTGGTATCGTGGATAAGATCTTTACCCGCGTGGGCGCGTCGGACGACCTTGCGTCGGGTCAATCCACCTTTATGTTAGAGATGACCGAGGTGGCGTACATTCTGCAAAACGCAACGCAGAAGAGCTTGATCATTTACGACGAGGTCGGCAGAGGTACTTCCACGTTTGACGGCATGAGCATCGCGCGTGCCATCGTGGAGTACACCCACAGCCGCCGCATTGGCGCGAAAACCCTGTTTGCCACGCATTATCATGAGCTGACGGGCATGGAGCAGGAGTTCGAGGGCATTGTCAACTATAACATTGCCGCTAAAAAGCGCGGCGACAGCATTACGTTCTTGCGCAAGATCGTGCGCGGCTCGACCGATGACAGCTACGGTATTGAAGTAGCAAAGCTGGCGGGTCTGCCAAACGACGTGATCAAGCGCGCAAAGCAGGTGCTGCTTTCCGTGGAGCAGACCGCCAAGGCAATTTCCGCGGCAGAGCCTTCGGAAAAAGTGGAGAGAGATGTCATCACCATCGAGGATCAGATCAACGAGCAGGTGATCGAGCAGCTCAAAAACGTGGATATCAATACGCTCTCGCCTTACGAGTGTATGAGCTTTTTATTCGATATCAAGAAGAGATTGATGTAATTTTTATAATTTGGAGATACTATGGGTAAGATCAACGTGCTTTCCTTTGAGGTTGCCAATCTGATTGCCGCCGGTGAGGTGGTGGACAGACCTGCAAGCGCAATCAAGGAAATGATGGAAAATGCAATAGACGCAGGCGCGTCACGCATCACCGTGGAAATTCAGAACGGTGGCGTGACCTTTATGCGCGTGTCCGATAACGGGCACGGCATGCCGCCCGAGGATCTTCCCATGGCGATCCGCAGACACGCGACCAGTAAGATCTCCGAGGCGGAGGATCTGGACGGCATTGCCACGCTGGGCTTCCGCGGTGAAGCACTTGCCGCGATTGCGGCGGTATCGCGCCTGCGTATTATGTCTAAAACGCCCGACGCTGCACTGGGCGCGCAGATGGACGTGCATTGCGGTGAGATCGTGGATATCGTAGAGCGCGGCTGTGCCGTGGGCACGACCGTGATCGCGGAGGATCTGTTTGCCAACGTACCCGCGCGCCGTAAATTTTTAAAGCGTGACGTGACCGAGGCGATGGCGGTGAGTGCCAACGTCGAAAAGATCGCGCTCTCGCACCCCGAGATCGCCTTTAGATTGATCATTGACGGCAACGTCAAGCTGGAAACGGCAGGCGACGGTAGCTTGAAGAGTGCCGTTTGGGCGGTGTTCGGCAAGGATTTTGCCTCTCGCCTGATCGAGGTGGACGGTGAATACGAGGGCATTACGGTCAAGGGCTATATCGGACGCCCCGATAACGCACGCCCCAACCGCAACTATCAGAATTTCTTTATCAACTCGCGCTATATCAAGAGCAAGACCGCATCTGCTGCCCTTGAGCAAGCGTTTACTTCCTTTATGGCACCCGATAAGTTCCCATGCTGCGTGCTGTTTATCGGGCTCAATCCCACCCGCGTGGACGTCAACGTGCATCCCGCTAAATTAGAGGTCAAGTTTACCAACGAAAAGCCGGTATTTGAAAGCGTCTACTACGCGGTCAGACAAGCGCTGGAAGCCAATACCGCACGCCCCGAGCTGCAGATCCCGACCAAAAAGCCGTCGGTTTCGGACGCTTTTACCTCGGTGGAGCGCGGTGAATCGCTGCAAAAGCGTCAAGTGGGCATGGATATTGCCACGCCCGCACAGCCAAAGCCCGAAAACAAGTGGGAGCACCTGACCGCCCAGCAATACGTGGAGCAGTACATTCAGGGCAAAAAGCCCCCGGTAGGGCAGGGGCTTGCTCCTGCCGCGCAACCCACCCCGGTAGGGCAGGGGCTTGCTCCTGCCGCGCAACCCACCCCGGTAGGGCAGGGGCTCGCTCCTGCCGCGCAACCCACCCCGGTAGGGCAGGGGCTCGCTCCTGCCGCCGCGCAACCCACCCCGGTAGGGCAGGGGCTCGCTCCTGCCGCGCAACCCAAGTCGGAGGCCAAGCGGGCTTAGGAAGGCAACTGGGGCTATCA
>JAZNCE010000127.1:0-19366 GCA_045587385.1 Eubacteriales bacterium | reverse complement strand
CATCAAGCCGCAGGAATACACGCTTCGCGCGATGAGATACACCTTCGGTGATGATATACACGCTGGCGCGTGATGATATGCCAAGCCTGCGGCTTGGATAAAAAAAGAACGAAGCATACGCTTCGTTCTTTTTTGGCTCCCCCGTGGAACACCTATTCGAAGAAGAAAGAATACCCGAAGCTTCAAGCTCGGCAAAGGTTATTTCTTTGGTTCCCCTATTGTAATTGAATGTGATGACTATCTTGTCCTCATATAAAAAGATGCGATTTACAAAGGTGTCAATGAATCGACGACGGTGTTCAAATTTGTTCGTATCAAAGCTACGGAAGTGTTCGAGCCAACAAATAACCTGTTCTCTTGTAATTACGGGCTTTTCAAGTTCTTCTTGGGCAATTTGAATTGCAAGCTCGTTTCGTCTGCTCTCAAGGTCACTCATTCGCTTTTTCGTCATATCATTGACGATACCCATTTGCATCGCGGTGATAAGATTTTCCATTCCCTTTTCAACCTCCGCGAGTTGCTCTCTCAAGCACGGTAGAATCGAATTGGCTTTGCCTTGTAACTTCATGACACAATCAGCAAGATAAGCAACCGTTTCATCGTCATGAACAATTTTCTTGATCTCCTCGACCACGAGGTCTTCTATCCATGCCTTTTTAACCGTTTTCTTATCACAACCAAGTTTCCGCTTAACGCCTGAACACTTATAATAACGGTATACTATGTTTTCCCTGCTCGTTCCGCTCTCGCCTGCCATCATACGCTGACACTTACCGCAGAACAATTTGGTTGAGAGCAAATACGCTTTGTCAGCTTTGTATCTCGCTGGAGCTTTTCGATTCTTTTCCATTCGCTCCTGCACTCTGTCAAACAACTCTTGCGGAACAATGCGAGGAATGCCGTTTGGAATTACGATGTCACGGAAAATATATTCGCCAAGATAACGTCGGTTTCTCAAAATTTTGCTCACAACATTAAGAGAAATTTCTCCGCCTTTGCGATTGCGGACACCTCTTGTTTTGAGATCGCTTACGATTTCCTGCATTGTCATACCGCCTCGATACATCTCATAGATCTCAACGATAATGGGCGCGTAAATAGGATCAATTTGAAAATGTCCGTCCTCTGTCGGCAAAAATCCAAGCGGAATGCTACCGTTAACTTTGCATTTAAGCGCGTTCTCGGTCATACCGCGGAGCGTCTTTTCTGCAAGCTCTACCGAATAGTATTCTGCTACACCTTCAAGCAAAGACTCAAGCAAAATCCCTTCCGCGCCTTCAGATATGGCTTCAGTTGCCGAGACAACTTTCACTCCATTCTTACGAAGCACACGTTTGTAATATGCGGAGTCATAGCGGTCGCGAGCGAATCGGTCAAGCTTCCAAACGAGAACCACATCAAATGTTTTTGATGCACTATCCTTAATCATACGCTGAAAGTCGGGACGGTTATCGGTCTTGGCAGAAAACGCGCGATCGATATAACTTCCGATGATGTCGATGCCGTTGCGCTCGGCAAAAACTTTGCACTCTCTGATCTGACCTTCTATCGATTCCTCACGCTGATTGTCCGAAGAATATCGAGCATAAATGACTCCTCTCATGTTTCACCGCCTTCCTTTTTAACGACTCAATTTTTGTATTGCAGAAACAATCTTATTCTTAATTTCTTCAGTAATATATTTTTCCGGCGGGACGTGTATAAAAACAGCCCGTCCGCACATTCTTGTGAGCATTAAGTAATATGCATAATTGCACAAATATTTTGTCGGACGGTTTGAAATATAATTAGGAACACCGCACATATCAAACATTTCAGACATTGCCGCTACATCCCAAACGGTATCTCTTGTGCCAGATTCAGTTTGGGCACGAACATCAATCCTAATTCTATCTTTCAGCTTAGTATCCAAACCAAACATGATAATGGCAGAATATTGTTCGCAATCATATTCTTCAATATCTGATTCCAATCCATTAAAGGAATTCGTTAATAACAATTTGTCACATTCAATATCTTTAATAAGTTGATATGACGAATTGTGCTCGCCTTTGAACGCTGTTAGCAATATGTTCATTTTGGTTCCTCCGTCAATATTCATCCAAATCGTGGTCGTATACAAATCTTTCAAACTGCCATTCAGGTCCGTCAAAGAGCAGTTCAAGCAAGGCTTGTTGAAGTTCTTTCTTTTTCATATGTCCAACGTATTCCTGCACTCTGTCATAGAGTTTTTCCTCATATTGTTCGGCTTCTTCTTGAGCCTTTAGATACTCTCGGTAGAACCTCACTGCCTCATCGGGATATGCAGTAAAATATGTTGCCACCATATGCTTACAAACAATCCGCTTGCCGTCCGCGTGAGGACAGTTGCAGGCGGATTTTCTCGGGTGTGCTACATCAATCTCCACAATGTAGGGTTCGCTTGCTGTCCCCACTACGTCAGCAGTGAATATGCCCGTATCCGTTTCGATCAAATTATTTACTTTATTGGCTTTATAATAATCGTAACCACGCCACAGCGACGCGCTACTTGCACATTCAAGCAATCCCATTTTGTCCCTCGCTTTCTTTCTTCGTTTCTTGTTCCTTTTTCCATTCTGCAAAAACTTTCTGACCCTCTTCCGTTTGGAAGAACGCGATAATGTCGGGCAAAATCATTTCGGCAATTGCTTCAACTTTATCTTTGGGGATTCCAAGTTCGCCATGCTTGTCCGTAAGTATTTCAATAATTCTGCGGCGTAGTTCTTCCCAATCCATTTGTGGCAAAGTAAGATACCCGCGCGAGCATGATTTATCCGTCAGTATTTTAATTGCCCGTTCTTTTATCTCTTTAAGCTTCAACTTTCTCTCGCGCCCCCTTTGCTTCCACATCATATTTTCTCATAAGCTCGGTTAAAAATGGACTCGGTTCAATCAAATCATCGTTGATCTTCGCACCGCATCGAAGTAATATACTTGACATCTCCGCACACATCCGAAACATCAAATCAGCTTGCTTCTCGTATTCTTTTACATTAAGATATCCATCACGATTGGCAATACGCGCAATCTGATTTATGTTGATTCCGATGTTCAAGAACTCATTTTTCAAACGCATATATTCATCTGGTGGGAACTCCACAAGATGCGCGCCCGCCAAAAGTTGACGAACAAAATTACTGTTGGTACATTTACAAGCCTTCGCAAACAGCTGAAACTTTTCGTATTCTTCATCATCGAGATATGCCTTTATTAGATGACGTTTTTGTTCTTCGGGCTTGACTTTCTGTTCAAATTGCTTCTCCATTTTTAACCTCCTTTACTGTAAAATATGTAGGGTCTTAGGGGAACCATCCCCTAACAAAAGTGCCGTTTGGTACCAAAAGGCGATGCTTGCTAAGACTGACAGACAGCGTTATTCCCTTAAAGCTTCTTGATAACCTGCGTAGCAACCCCTTGTATTTGTACGTTGCGTTCTATACGATCGTCATAATCGGGATTCTCTGCGTGAAGCAAATATGCTTTCTTGTCTGGAATGTAGGTGATGGTTTTGAGCAGCGTTTCATTCCCGTTCACAAGGACAACTGCATAATCCCCATCCCTGCAAGTGTTCTGTTCGCGCACGATAACGAGATCACCATCGTCAACTCCGATGCCTGTCATCGAATCACCTTTCGCGGTAAGAATGAAAAACTTCCCCTCTCCCACAAGAGCCGTTGGCAACGGAATGATCTCTGCTTCTTCTACGTTCGGCTCGCTCGGCAAGCCGCAGGACACGGTGGAATCGTATCGGATCGCGGGCGTAGTTTCAAACATAATGCGAGAGAGATTTGTACCGATACTACGACGACCGTTGTACTCGATCTCGCCGTGTTCTTTCATATCGGTGAGGTATCTCTGCACCGAGGTCTTGGAGATACCTGTGCCCGCCGCGATATCGCGCACCGTCGGGGACTTGCGGTTCTCCATAAAATATTCGTCTATATATTGGCGGATCGCCTCTGCCCTCTCGGGACTCCACTTATTCATAATTGCCTCCGTTTCGTTTAAGGTACATTTGTACCGTGTAGTAATTATAGCACACACACGAAAGGTTGTCAATAGGTTTTGCGAAAATTCTCACCACGACAAAACGAGGTCGCACTTTTCGTGCGGCCTCGTCACTGTTAGTTATTCAATTTTACTTCGTGCCAAGATGGCGCGAAGTTTATAGTTAATTTTGCTTTCGGCTTATAAAGAACCATGCTAATAGTCCTACTATTATTGCTCCCCCGCCAATTGCAAACCATATCCAATGAGCAATAATGAACTGTATGGAAGCAATTATCGCATACAACACCGCCCATATTATGACAAAAACAATTAACTTTGAGACCCAATATATCAGAGAGCCGAATGTACCGCCGGGCGAAATACTAAAGGCTATTTCGTGCACAATTTCACCAACGATCAGCAAAATTAAATATTCCCATAATGGCTCTAAAGGCAGACCTAAAGGATCGATCAATAACTCATAGAACAGTTTAAGCAAGATCAATCACCTCACGCACTCGCTCCAACCCATCCGTATCCTTGAACCGCCATATCAATGAAATGGTTCAAAAGGAGAACGGTTTTGGCATTGAAAGAATCCTTGTCATAGCACTCGGGAAGGTCAATGTTGAGCGACTCTTTGATTGCGTTTTTGACTCGCTCTGTGGGCTGATCGTCCTTATACCAATCCACCACCATAAGAGTTGCCTTTTCTTCCGTGAGCTTCTTATAGAGATTCTTCGCGGCAAGTTTTACTTTTTGCTCCTCGGCTTTTGTGAGCTTCTTGCCTTTAATCAAAAGGTCATAAACTTCAAGTTCTTCTTCGCTTAGCCCCTCTGTGTCGGCACGCTTCTGCTCGGCTTGCATTTCTTCGAGCAATTTGATTAACTGCTCGTAGTAATCCTCATTCTCCGATCCTCCGGCGTTGTATCTATCAACGATTCCTTTGAAACGCTCCGAGAACTTAACACGAGTGCAATTCTTGTTAATCATCTTTTGGAGAGCTTCTTCCAAATACTTTTTCAAATCGTCGATTTCGATTGCTTTGTAGGGAGTCTTTTTGATTTCCAAGCGAAGCTCATCCACATCGATTTTAGACAAATCAATGACCTTTGAGCCGTGAATCACATACTCGGAATCGGCATCTACGTTCACGTTTGAAGAAATGCTTGTGTCAAGCACCTGCGCCATACGAAGCCGTGCACGATTGATCTTTTCATCGTCAATGTAATTGTAGAAAAGACCGTGCAAGTAAGATATAGGCGAGAACTTTTCATTTGCCCAGCTCTGCTCAAATATCTCGGGCTTGGCGGCTTCATATAAATTCATCATCGTATTTGCCAAAACCTTAAAACGCTCTTTTCTGCCGTCTGTGGCAACGATCGTATCAAATGCCGCTCGCCTCAATTCGCCAAGTCTGCCGAATGTATCTTCCTTGATTATTTCATCAAGATCAATGCCCATTTCCTTCAAGAAAACATCTGTTTCGTCAATGCAAGAATCAATGTTAACGATCAACTGATCGATGTCTTTAGCTGGAAATTCGGTGTCATCGTCACCCGAAGCATAGTCCGAAAGGGCTTTCTTCATATATTTGAATACGTTGACGTAGTCCACGATTATACCGCAGGTTTTTGTTGGGAACACGCGGTTTGCACGCGCGATTGCCTGCATCAGAGTATGCCCCTTCATCGGCTTGTCAAGATAAACAGACGAAAGGCTTTTCACGTCAAATCCCGTCAGCCACATCGCACACACGAATACAAGCTGAAGTGGGTCCGTCGGGTCTTTGAAACGATCCTCAATATCCTTGCCTTCAGGTGTGATCTCGTTCATTTTAGCACGGTGAGAAGAAATATCAAGCCCCTGCGCGGCGAACTTCTGATTCTCGTCGGCTTCTTCGGAAACGATAACTGCCATCTCCATCCTGTTCATATAGTCGATCATTGCGGAGATCTGATCTCTTTCCTCTTTTGTGGCGGCTTTGTTTCTCTCGGCAACAAGTTTTTTCTTTTCCTCTCCCCAATAGTGCTGAACCTTATCATACATCTTTACGGCAGTATATTTATCCACCGATACTACCATTGCTTTGCCACGGAAGCCGCGACGAGGCAAATGATGCACGATATCTCTTGCAATTTTATCAAGTCGGTCATCACGCTTGATAACCTCAAGGATTCTTGACGAGGAATTTTCAAGAAGTTTTGTTTCGGCTTCATTTAGGTTTTCGTCCTCAATAATGTCAAGTACGTCATCGTCAAGGAAATCGTTCTCAAGCCAAACCTCAGGTACTCTACGGCTGTAAAACAGCGGGACTGTCGATCCGTCCTCGACCGATTGTGCAAAGTTGTATTCCGAAACGTAGTTACCAAACCATTGGTTAGTCAAACGCTTAGAGCCAAGCAAGGGCGTTCCCGTAAAGGCAATATAATTGGCGTTGGGGAGCGCGGTTCGCATGTTCTCCGCGAGACTCTTATACTGTGTACGGTGTGCCTCGTCAACCAAAACGATAATGTCATCCCTCTCAGAGAGCACGGGATATTTCTTTGTTTTATCGTAATTGAATTTATGAATCAGCGTAAAGATAAACGATTTGTTGGTTTGCAGATATTCACGAAGCTGCGCGCCGTTCTTGGGCTGACATTCTTCTTTGTCACCAATCACCTCAGTGCGCACGAAATTCTTGTGAATCTGCGTGTCAAGATCGTCACGGTCGGTAATGATAAGGAAAGTAAAGTTACCCTCAATCTTGCGCTTCACCTTGCGCGTAAACATAACCATCGAGTAGGACTTACCGCTTCCTTGCGTATGCCAGAATACGCCGAGCTTACCCGCGAGTGCCTTGCGATCTTTAACCGACTCAATCAGATTATTAACGCCAAGATATTGGTGGTTCTTTGCAATAATCTTAATCGACTGATTTTCGAACAGTATAAAGTTCTCGATATAGTCAATCAAATTGGCTTTCGGTAATAGACCATCCGCAAAATAGGAAAGCGAAACACCGTCCTCGGAGATTGCCTTGCGGTCGATTTTCTCCTCCTCGCTTGCTTTCAGCCATTCAAAGAAATAGTCATAGGTAGCAGAAAACGCACCAAGCCTTGTTTCAAGTCCGTTGGAAAGCACGCAGATCTGATTGAACGCAAAGAGATTGGGAACGTCTTTGAGATAGCTTTTCAGATTGCGGTTGTACGCTTCTTCCACCTTGACGTCGCTGTTCTTAAGCTCCACAAATACAAGCGGAAGTCCGTTGACAAATATGATAACGTCAGGGCGGCGCCAATTAAAACGTCCTTCGATCCACATCTGCGAAACGGCGGTAAAGGTATTGTTTTCGGGTTTGTCAAAATCAATCAGCTTGACAAAATCAAAGTCCTGCTTGCCGCCTCGCCTTACCGACACCTTTATGTAGTTGCGGATCTGCTGATAGAGCTTGTAGTTGACCGCCTTCAGATCCCCGCCCGTAAAATCGCGGCACAAATCCTTTACGATTCCGTCGATTACCTCGGCAGGTATGGTGGGATTGATGCGAATCAGCGCAGAACGAAGCACGGCGGGCAGAACACATTGCTTTTTGCTTGCGCGTCCCGTTCCGTCATTTATATTCTCTTTTGATGATGTCGAAGGATCACAAGTGATGACGTCATAGCCAAACGGCTCGGCAGCTAACTTGTCGAGTAACGCTTTTTCTATGTCGTCTTCGTATATAAATCTTGACATATCTTTCTCCTTATTTTACAATTACGCCCTGTGAAAAATAACTTGTTCAAGCTCAGCATACACTTTCATCGAACTATCAATCACTTTAGCTAAATTTTTCTTAAATACCTCTGCATTAATACTGCCTACAATACCACAAAAATTACGAATGTGTCCAACATTATCCTTAACTTGTTGGTTAATAATATCTGTAACAAAAGCATCATACGCAGATTCATCAAATGCTGTACCATTTAATTCACAATATTTTTTCAATACCTCTTTGTCGAACAAATAGTTTTCAATCTCAAAACGATTCAAAACTCTATGATTCTGTGGATTATTCTCTAAATACATCTTCCTATGTGCTTCGGTTGTATTTTTTCCGGATGCCATATCTCTGTCTTTCAGCACCAATATCTCAACATCCGCAAAGACCTTAGAAAGAATGCTAATTGCAATATCGCTCCGCTGATCAAGCTCAGTATTACCACCGCTTGATATGAACAGAGTGTCAGAATATTTCTCTCCAAAGATACTATTGAACACTTCAGCATCAAAGCCACGTTCTCCGCCGGTAGGAGTTGGTTCTGCTCGCCCTTCACAATATATAATGCGTTTAGGAGAAACAAGTCCTGTTAAATCATCCAGTGCCGTTGAAAACAAATTGCGCCAATTATTACGACTTTTAACCATAGGGACCAGGGTATAAGCTTGGGATGCCCATTTGTTTTCTTCTTTGAATTCGATAATTTGGGAAATATCATTAAGCTCATCTTGCAAAGCTCGCAAAAATCCAATACTATGAGTGGCTACCCAAATTTGACAATTTTCTGGAATCATTTTGTTAATTTCAATTAACAACTTTCTTTGAATTGCCGTATTCAGATGTAACTCAGGTTCATCTATTATGTAAATGGAATCATCATATTCGTCTTTTCTAAGGTAAAGATCAAGCAAAATATCTACAACTTCTTTTTCACCTGACGATAGCACATCATACTCAAATGCTTTTGCAGTATCTTCTTTCTTAAAGAAAAATGTTCCATCACCTGATTCGATATTTCCAAGATTGTCGATTTTCAAATGTAAGCAGTTACTTATGGCATCATTCAACTCCCCTATTATATGAAGTTTAGCTTCTGACGGACGACAATCGTTCTCGTTAAGATAATTGTTGTATTTAATGTTTAATCGACGATAATTTTCTTCAATTCGTTGATCTATATCAGCTGCACAAGATGCGCCATAATCATTTTTTCGCAACTCACTAACTGCCATGCTGGAAGTTACGTTTAAACTAATATTATATCTAAATGAACTTCTAAAAGAAAATAGTGTTTTTTCTTTCCCTCCAACCTTTTTTTGATTATATATATCTGAAAACTTTCCAAGCAAAAAATCAATAGATATATTTTTATAATTATAGTTAGGCTCATGTTCGAGAGAGTGATATTTGTAATCCTTTACTCCTGAATTTCCAATGCGTCCGTACGCATTCTGTATATAAAGCATTGCATCAAAAACACTACTTTTACCGCAACCATTTGTCCCTACCAAAGCAATAATGCGCTTGGGTTCTTCGCCAAGATCAATTGTTAAATCAGAAAATCTTTTATATTTCTTAAGATGTAGCTTTTTTATTTTCATTTTCACACCTCCAATTGTCCACTCATAATGCGTGGCAAAAGCAAATCACGCTGTTTTGCGAGATTCAAATTGTTATTATGTAGCATCCGCTTTTGCTCCAGTATTGGCAAAATCTTATCGCCAAACGCCGTTAAAATTTTCTGCTCAGGCACAAGAATTTTATATCGGCGCATAAAGGTTAATCCAACAAACTGCTGTGATGCACCATTCGTTTGCGTTGCAAATATTTCTTGCATAGAATGGCTTGTCATCCAATAATAGAGATATGCGGTTTGTATCATATCGTTAGGTTTGAAAATTATCACATTTTTTACGCTGAACTCTCTATTATAGTCCACGATACAGCAGTTGCCTACTGTACCGATATTGCTAAAAAGAATATCACCGGAGGAAAGACCACTGCGCTTTTTGATACTTTCGTGATCTTTTTCACTTATGCAATAGGCTTCATCAAAGTCAATAAAACCGTTTTTGATACATCTGCCCGTTATCAGCGGGAAACCTTCGTCTAATGGTTTAGGAGTGTCGTGCGTTCCGTCTGTAACGTAGCAAAAATCATTCATTCTCTTTATAGTCCACCCCTCGGGCAAACCATTTTCAAACTTGGCGTTTTCGTAACCGGGGAAACGGAAACGGACAAACCACTCTTTATAAAGTTCCTGCGCCGCTTTCTCCAAAAGAGCAATTCTGAGATTGTTCTTCTCAATCAGATCGTCATAGGCAGAAAGAATTTCCGCAATTCGCTTTTGCGTGGATATTTCGATATCTGGCACAAGATATTTCATTATTGCGGTTTTGCTTCCACGCGGCATTTTTGTGCCTTTGGAGGTAACTGTCGAATAATTAAAGAAATTGTTGTCCGAAAGAACATAATAAAGGAACTTGGCATCTACAGACTTATTTGGTTTTAACACCAAAACATCATTTGAGCATCCACCCTTTTTATTAGCAAACCATATTTTCTTGAAATATGGACGAATATTTGAAAGTAAAATATCACCTTGTTTATAAGCAGGAAAAGTTTTACCTTCAGCAACGGAAGATGCTATTTCAACGCCACCACGATTAGGAAGCATATTTTCGGTAGAAATGTAGTTGTGTTCATTAATTCCGTTAACTGAGATACGGTCTTTTCTATAATCGCACGTAGTTGATAACAACCTATATTTCATTTTTTATTTCCGCCTCCTTTCTATCAATGTAATTGACAATAAAGCCAATGCACGCTTCGATGAAATAATATATAAACCTATCATATTGCATTGTCGTTTCAAAGTGATATTCTCGTGTTATATTCTCTTCACACTTGTATTGATAAGATTTTAGTATTTTTCGATTCGTTTTCAAAGATACAACCCAGGTCGTGTCTGTTGTGTTATGTGCAAAGAATTGCATCTCCCAATAGTTTCCCTCATGTGCCACGATATCTCGAACTGCTTTAATAATTTCAAAAAAATCATCAATGGTTAATTCGTGATATGCTTCATATTTATGGTTCATATATATGTCATCGAAACTCATTAACAAAAAATTATCAAGAATATATTGTTTCCCCTCCGTGCTGATAAAGGTTGGAAATATCTCGTAAAAAATGGGTTTGTCTTTTTTGTTGTTCATTCCCGACAACTCACATAACGCTTCCAAACATGTTTTGATAAAGAACATTCTAAGCGGATCACGCGCAGGACGAATCTGATCAATATCGGTTGCAATCGACACAAGCTGCTGTACTTGATTCATCATTTGACGAGGAATTTTGTCATTTTCATCATTCTTGAATATTTTTACAAAAAACGAAATCATATCCTCTTCCGAATCAAAATTGTCTTTATAAAAATCAGACATTTGCGAGTAATATTCTCCAACAAATCCAACCGATTCAAAAAGTTCTTCTGTTGTCATTCAAATAATCCTTTTAAGTTGTCTGAAATTTTAGTTTCGAGCTCGTGCGTTTCACCATTCAGCTTCGCAAGTTCCTCATTAAGCGACAGCATTTCTGCCTTAAACTCTTCAGCGGTCATTCCGTCATCCTCGATGACTACACCAACATAGCGTCCGGGATTGAGAGAGTAGTCTTGATCCTTAATTCCATCCTCCCCCTCAATCTTTGCAACCTTACAAAGGCCCACTACGTCGCGGTAAACACCGTCGGGGAAACGGCTTGTCAGCCATTCGATCTGCTCCTGCCAATACGCTTTCGTTTTGGTATCCTTGTCCTCGGCAGACTCGGGAGCAATTTCCATTTCAGCCTTGTATTCTGCAATCAATGCGGCAAATGCCTCAGTGTCGCCCTCATAAAGACGGGTAATAATGCCGAGATTCTTGATCTGTTCATCGGTAAATTTTCTATGCGCTCTGTCAACCTGTGTAAAGATATTTCTTGCATCAACGAACAAAATTTCGTCACGCTTTTCGGTTTCTGACTTTGCCTTGTCAAAGAACCAAAGCGTTGCGGGGAGTGTAACCGACGAGAACATATTGGACGGAAGCGTTACCATCTGACTAATAATGCCGTCCTCGATCATCTTCTTGCGGATCTCGTATTCGCTACCGCCTGCATCGGATGCAGAGTTTGCCATAACGAGCGCGGCTTTGCCCTGCCAATTCAGCGCCGCCGCAAAATATCCGATCCACAGATAGTTAGCGTTCGGTACGGTTTCCTTTTTATCGGATTCCTTCTTGGTGGATTTAGACTTATTTCTCGGCACACCGTAGGTATTGAAACGGTTATCGTCCTTTACCTTTTCGTAAACGACCTCATCTACATTGAAGGGCGGATTTGCCATAACGTAGTCAAACTGTTCAAAAGCGTTGTAAGGATCGGCATAGAAGGAGTTTGCCTCGGTAATCTCTCCTCGCACGTTGTTAAGAAGCAGGTTCATCTTTGCGAGCTTTACCGTGTCGGGTTCTTTTTCCACGCCGTAACAACGGAAATTCATCATTGCCGATGCGCTTGCATTGTGCTTGTGCATATATCTTGCCGCCTGCACGAACATACCGCCCGAACCGCAAGCGGGGTCAAGGAACTTCTTTTCAGCACCTGCTTCGGGTTGCAATACCTCAACCATATAACGAACAACCGTTGCAGGGGTATAGAATGTTCCGCCGTCTTTACCTTCGGCAAGTGCAAAGTTGCCGAGGAAGTATTCGTATATCTCACCGAAAAGATCTATGCTGATATTTTCGGGAATGTCTTTGAAAATCTTAACGATACGGGAAAGCAGTTCGGGTTCTTCGTCGGGAACAAGCCCTGCATACACTTCTTTTGGAAGGACGCCTGCAAGCTTAGGATTGTATTCCTCTATTGCTTCCATCGCAAGCTTTACAAGCTTTGCTTTTTCTGCCGTATCGGGCGCGTTATTGATGGTATCATAGCAAGCGCACTCGGGCAGATAAAAGCCGCATTTTTCAATGGAGATTTCCTTAATAGACTTCTCCATACGGGTACCTTCATATTTCTTAAACTCTGCCTCTATCTCGTCCTTATGCTGCTTATAGAGGATATCTGCATAGCGAAGGAAGATCAAACCGAGAATGGGCTGTCCGTATTTGTTTGCCGCCAAATGCGCACTTGAACGAAGCACGTCCGCAGAGTGCCAAAGGTCGTCTTTCAGTTTCTTTAATTCTTTATCTGTCATTTTTGAAGTTCTCCAAAATTATGCTTTCAACTTATACACACGATTTTTATTGCCACCCTCAGCAACAATGATTTCCTCATCCACCATTTCGGCAAGAATTTCTTTGGCTCTTGTAGGCTTCAAACCGAGGAGCTCGGCAATCTCGGTGCTCTTGGCAGAAACATTTTCAGTAAGATAGGAAATAATCGCTTGTTTGTGTGCGACGGTTTTGGCCGCCGCTTTTTTATCGCCGCTTTTTATCGCCGCTTTTTTATCGCCGCTTTTGCCAATCATCAGCGATAACGTAATTCTATCGGGTTCAAAGCTTTCGTTAATAACAGGAGCAGACCAACCTTGCTTTTTCCAAACGCTAAAGATGTTGGGAATACCGCTACCTGCGCGCTCACCTACGTCGATGAGGTTAAACATCTTGATGAGCGTACTGTTACGAGGGTCGGAAACGCCGCCACTCTTTGCAGCTTCGACATCAATACGGAAACCGCCGGGGTTGGAAAGCGTGATAACATCTTTTCTTTTGATGATGACGAGACCTTGTCTACCGTAATAGTCGGCATTTATCAAGCAGTTTGCAAGAGCTTCTCTGAGAGCCTTGTGTACTGGTGTGTCGTCAATGCGGTCACCGCCCTCAAGCTTGAATGGAACTTTAATGTCCTGCGTGATCTTGTTATAAACGCGGAAATAGAAATCGTAAACATTTCCGCTCCAATCGCCCGACGAGGAAACAATACGGTCAGTCCAACGAGTGTTGGGATCAAACTGCTCTTGATAGTCAAGGAAGTATGCGGGAAACTCTTTTACAATTTCATATTCGTAGCCGAACATCAAAAGTCCTGCGGCAGTAGGGTGCATCTTTCCGTCGTTTGATCTTCCAACGGCACCGAGCTTGTAAAGGAATTCAACATCTTCAAGCTCCTCCCAAACGTGTCCGGGACGGTAGGTTTTCATACGGATACGGTAACGCTTCACGCTATCATAATCAAACGCATCAAGCCCCATATTTTCAAGCACGAGCATATCTTGCGTTTTGATGGCGGCATCACGCATCATCGCTTGGACTTCTTCTTTGGTACACTTGTAGTCACCCTCACCGTTGCGGCGGTAGCTTCCCGAAAGAGGATTGCCGTCGATATACACGGGCTTGTCGCTACGCTGTGCACGAGGCACACGAATAGCTACAATATGCTTGCCGTCGATGTCCTCGATGGTTACGTCCTTATCGGAGAGAATGTTTGCACTCACCTTGTTCGCGTTATTGACAATATCCCAAAAGTCCTTTATCAGCTTTTCGGGATCGGGCAGGTCAACGGGATGCAAGGACTTGTCGGCGTGTTCCTCAACACCAAGCAGAATGATGCCGCCGAGCGTATTGGCAAACGCAGAATAAGTTTCCCAAATGCTACGGGGCAGACCGCCGATTGCCTTTTTCGCTTCAATGCGATTATTCTCTTTATATTTTTCTATGTTGGTAAAATCAATCATCGTTAAGCCCTCCACGTTATGCGTTCTCATCGGGAACGATCTCGACAATATCCCCGATCTCGCAGTTCAAAGCTACGCATATTTTCACGAGAACGTCGGTCGTCACAACCGTACCTTCCTTGCCCATTTTCGTAATGGTAGCAAGGCTAAGTCCTGCGCGCTCGGCAAGCTCTTTTTTCTTCATATTGCGGTCAATCAGAAGTTTGAATAAGGGTTTATAACTTGCAGCCATAAGTCACCTCAAAAAAAATACATTATTACAGTATATATTATAACACATTATTTGCAAAAAATCAACACGCAAACTAAAATATTCGTGCGATAACACGAATTTTATGGCAAAGGCATTCAATTTAAAAAATCATATCTATTTCAAGTATGATGTAGACAAATAGAACGCAAAATTGAGGGTGTAGGTATAAATACCTTACCTCCCTCAAAAACACTCTCAAAAAGCCTTGTAAAATAAGGCTTTTTGACGCTCTATTTTTCCACACATGTCACGCTTCTAAATCGCATTTTTTAGTGTTTCGAACTGACATATTACCATACCGAAAAACTCGTTAAAAAGCCTTATGGTTCAAGACATACAACGGTTCTGATGCGTGACAACGATACAATGAATACAGAAAAGCCGTGTGGACGTTTTGTCCACACGGCAAAAAGTTTTATATGGTTTCGTTTTCGCTCACAACTGCAAGCGCAATTCTCGCACCAAGCTTGAAAGCATACTCAAATATAGCTGCTTCTCCAAGGCTCATATACTCGCTCCAACAATCGTGGAACTTCTCGAATATTTCTTTCTGCTCCTTGGTAAAACTTTTTTCTAAGTCTTCGTGATGGCGCGACATATAGCTGAGGAGTTCTTTCATTTCCTTGGAGTTGATTCGGCTATCCTCTTGCGGAATTATATTTCCGTGCCACAGCTCGTTGATGATCGACCTCATTGATAGACCACCTCCTGCAAGATAATTTCTTCAGCACTTGCCTTGATGTTGTTCATCTCCGCAGTCCATAGAAGTGCATTGTGAGCCTTCAGAACTTCGTCTATGCCGCGTTCTTGGACGAGGCGAGGAATTATGTCATCGAGCAATTCGTGAGCTTGAATATCAATGGCGTGTAAGTATTCATTCAAGCGACCTTCGGTAAGTAATGTCGTATATGTCCCCCGTCTATACTTCTTCATAAAGTCAAGTCGGAGATTTGCATACTTTCCGAGAGGATAATTTGTCCGCTCGGGGAGTGCAAGGTTTGGATAACGGATTCCGTTACGTTCTGTATAAGTAATGTTTTTCATAATAAATATCCTTTCGTTTTAGTTTTTGGCATCAGTATTACAAAAAGGATATCCGGCGGTGATCTTGCACGATGCCACGTATAGTGGCGCATCATGACAAATCACCGAAAAACAAAAGAAATCCGAAACAATCGCCGATTGGCAATAATTTCGGATTTCTCTCTTTTGGCTCCCCCCAACAATTTCGAACCTTTGACGATTCGGACGATTTTGGAGGGTTTTTTCTTAACAAATAGATTATAGCACAATCAAGCAGCTAAGTCAATAGAATTTTGAAATGTTTAAAAAGAATTCACACTTTTTCTTTGCCGTGGATTCCACCTTTCAGAATGATCTCAATCGTTCTGTCCGGAGATACTTTGATGCACTCCACCAAACGTCTCACAACCGTATCATCATACTCAGTAAAACTATCTCCACTATACTCTTGGATCGTTTTCATAAACCTTTCGATTTCAGATTGGATGCTTTCGTTTGTTGCAGCTTGCTCTTTAGCCAAACGCAGTTGCTCACGAAGGACTCCGATTTTTTCATATAAGCCGACAATAGCCTTTTCGTATCTTTCGGGATCTCCCTGCGTTGTTTCTTCTTTCTCCATCAATAGGTCGATTTCATCTTGGTGTGTGCGGATCTGATTTTCGATTGCATAGGCATCAAGAACCTTTGTATCTCCCGTAAGTGCATACTGCAAGTTGGTACGACACAAATTGATGACTTCTTCCCTGCTATCCATCATATCCGAAAGGCACCTACAAATAGCAGAATGAAGTTTCTTTTCTTCTAAGCCTACCGCTTCTTTACAACGATGTTCAATTCGTCCGAGACAACGCCAAACGTGCTGAACCTCGCCTTTTACGTTCTTTCCGGTTCTGCGGTAATGAGAACCACAACAACCGCAAACAAGAACATCGGTCAACGCATATTTTGCACTATACTTTCCCTGCTCGGTAATCCCAAGCTCGGATTTCTTTCTCTTATTGGTTCTGCCTGCAAGCTCAGCCTGTGCCATATTGAAAGTATCCCTATCTACAATGGCAGGGTGGTTGTTGCTAATGAGATACTTAGCAAGCTCACCGTTGTTCTTTCTTGTTTTCTTTGAGATCGTGTCCTCAATATAGGACTTTTGAAGAAGCAGATCTCCAACGTACTTTTCGTTGGTTATTAAATCACGAACAGTTCGCTGATTCCACTCTGTTTTTCCCGTGAAAGTCTTGATGTTATTCTCTGCAAGATAGCGGCATATCATTTGAATACTTTTACCGTCAAGAAACAGCTTGAAAATTGTTCTTACCGTTTCCGCTTCTTCGGGAACGATGACGGGAACACCGTCATCACCTCTGCGATAACCAAAGCACGAAAAATTCGTACAGTAGGTTCCGCTTTTCATACTCTGTCTGATACCCCATCTTACGTTGGCACCAATGTTTTCACTTTCGGATTGTGCAATAACGCTGAACAGACCGATCAGCGTTTCGTTTTCTGCTTTTAGAGAGTCAATCGCTTGTTCTTCAAAATAAACTCCAATGCCCATTGCACGAAGTTTACGAACCCAACTCAAACTATCGACCGTGTTTCTTGCAAAACGGGATATAGATTTGGTTAAGATGTAGTCAACCTTTCCGCGCTCACAATCTCTCATAAGGCGAAGGAAGTCCTTTCTCTTTTTAGTCGATGTTCCCGTTATGCCCTCATCAGCATATATTCCTGCAAATGTGCTGTTAGGGCGTTTTGCAATCGCATCGGTATAGTAGGCGATCTGCGCTTGGTAACTGTTGAGCTGATCTTCATCATCGGTAGATACACGACAGTAAGCGGCGACTCGCATAATGCGAAAATCACTTTTTCCTCTGACAAGCAGAGGGTTGGCTTCAATCTTAGTTATCGTTCTCGCTAAACATCCGTCCATAGTGCGCCGCCTCCTTTAACATTTCCATTACTTCATTTTTTACTTCTCCTTCATTAGCAGAAATAACTTCAACCCCGGTCTCTTTGATCTTCTCGTATACAACGTGGGCAACATCAGCATCAAGAGAAAGAACCTTGAGAGAAGGAATAACAACAGAGTTAAATTCACCGCGACGAGCCCTTGCAATCATCTCATTGAGTGCTCGTCTGCGGTTCACTTCTTCCATGCCGTGTCCACAGAAATCTCTCATTTCATCAACAACGGTGAAGTTATGTAAGTCGGCAACATTCCGGCATCTTTCGATCTGCTTTGCCATTCTTTCAGCAGTTCCTTCTGCCTGCTCGTGGGAGTTTACTCTGCAATAAATACAAACTTTCTTCATTTTATATATCTTCTTTGATTTCAGCTCCACTTTTGAGTCGGAGCGTTATTTTTCCGTTTTCGTCTACGACGATCTCATCTACTGTTTGAGCAATCAGATCTTCGTCGAGTCCTTTTTCTGTTTGAGACTCTGCGTACATTTCCAAGATAACTTGTGTTAGCTCGTCATTCTCTCCAATGCTACAACAATCGAATTTTGCTGAAGCACATTCCAATATGGAGTTGGCTATCGTTTTGAACTCAACTTTGCTCTGCTCCATCATTCGATTGACTTCATTGGTTAGTCTTGTAATATCAGAATCGGGATGATAGCCGGATCTGTTTCTTCTCTGCAAATTTGCCATTACGGGATTTGAGAGTACCGAATTGATGTTGTCGATGATCGTTTTATCGTCAAGATACACCGAGCATTTACACCCACTTGAACATATCCACTTCTCTCGTGTTTTCCATTTACTTTTCCGCGCGAAGTGCTTGCCGCATTGACCGCATACAAGCTTGTCCTTGATGAGCTTAGCTGCGGAAGGAAGTTCCGCTTTCTTTGCGCTTCTTCCTTCCCTGCAAGTCTTAACCTTTGAATACAACTCGGCTGAAATGATCGGGGGATATTCCTCGTTTCCAAGATACCGGGCATCGTCTATCATTCGGGCGATGTTGTTCTTGTTCCAAGAAGAATTACCTTCAAAGAACTTTATTGCGCGTTCCGTAAGTGAATCGGCAATTTGCTTGAAAGTTTCTCCCGAGCAGTAACGTTCAAAGACTTCGGTAATAACTGTTGCTTCATCCGCAACTATGACCTTAGCTCCGCTTTCGACCACATATCCATACGGAATTGTTCTTATGCACATTTCCTGCTCACCTCGATTTTTTCTTTTAATGAGAGCTGACCTTTCAATTCAAAGATCAGCGTTCCATCGTGACAAACCTTGATTTTGCCAACGATTGAAGCAAAGAGTGTTTCATCGAACTCGACTATTGCCTTTGGATAATCTTGAATGATCTCCTTGAGCATTTTAAGCTGCTCGATCATCTGCTCATTTTCATTCTCACTCAACAGCTTTAACCTGCGACTTCTCAGTTGGGTTAGTCTCGCTTTCAATCTGTCGGTCTGCTCCATATAGGAAACATCGTCCATTATCTTTTTCTCACGGTATTTTTCGTATCGGTTGTTCTGCTCACAGAGCTTTGCAACCTCAATGTCGATCTCACGGATTTCATCGTTCTCCGTAATCAATCTCGTTCTCAGATCGCTCATCATCAAAAGTGCGGAGTCAAGGACTTCTTTTTCAAAATAACGAAGCTTGT
>JAZNCE010000126.1:0-30497 GCA_045587385.1 Eubacteriales bacterium | reverse complement strand
TATTTCAATAGGCTTTTTAAACGCGCTTATGGTCTTACACCGAGTGAATACAGACAAAAAAGAAAATTATAAAAAATCCCAACCTTTTTAATTTTTCGTGTCTATATAAGTGAAAGCTTTCAAAACGAGGTAAAACAAGTGAACAGACAGGACGTAGAGAAAATAATAACAGAATATATTAAGCCTATATTCGGATTTGCGCTTAAGCGATGCAAAAGCATACACGATGCGGAGGATCTATCGCAGGATATCGTGTTGAAAGCTTTTCGCGCGCTTTTGATCAAAGAAGATATTGGAGATATCAGTAAATTTATTTGGACGATCGCTCATAATGCGCTGAGCAATTATTACCGCGACAGCGCGAAAAGTATGGTGGGCGTTTCCTTTGACGAGGTGTCCGAGCTTGTAACAGATCCGTACGGCGACGTAGAGAAGGACGATAACAGCGAATCTATTGCTCGGCTTCAGAGTGAAATAGCGTATCTTTCCAAGCTTCAAAGAAAAATCGTGATCGCATATTACTTTGAAAATCGCAAGCAGGCGGATATAGCAAAAGAACTTGATATTCCTCTCGGCACAGTCAAATGGCACTTGTTTGAAGCTAAAAAAGAATTAAAACGAGGTATGGATACTATGAGAAAAACAAGTGAGTTGAAATTTAATCCTATCAAATTCCATTCATATGGTATTAACGGTACTGTAGGAACAAAAAGCAAAGACGAGTTTTTCCGATCAACGTTGTCACAGAATATCTGTTATTGCGTTCGAAATGAGTACAAGACAATTAATGAAATTGCGGATGATCTTGGTGTCTCTCCCGTATATGTTGAAACTGAGGTGGACTTTCTTGAAGAATACGGCTTTTTGAAGGCGCAAAATGGTAAGTACATTGTCAATTTCATCATCAGTGAGCCGACAGCTGAACTCCTTATCATGCAGGACTCAATGTATAAAAAAGCCGCAGACTTATATGCTAACGAACTTTACGATGAATTGATTGCTTCAGGGCTTATCGACCATACGGATATTTGGTGTGGACAAACGGACAAACCAATCACACTGACGGAATGTTATCGTGGAGATAAAAATTTCATTTTGTGGGCTTTGATTCCTTATATCACGGCAGAATCAGGCGAAAAGTTAGTGCAAGACAGCATTTCTTTCGAAGAAGTTGCTACTATTCGCCCGGATGGCGCACATAATATTGCTCACGCTTCAGTCGTTCCGGACAATATGGTTTTACCCGAAGACTATGTGTATATGAGAAATTGGTGTGGACCGTTTAGATATTCGAATAAAAAATACTCATTAGGGCACACGCTGTTTTGGCAGCTTGATACCGAGTGGTCTGGAAGACGAATGAGTGTTGGAAAAGAAGATTATGAAAGAATTGAGCGCGTGCTTTCTCTTGAAAAAAGCGAAGCAGAAAACGGGATGCTTTCAAAAGATGAATATATTTGGCTTTCTGAGCTTGGTTACATCAAAACTAACGGCGATTACGACGGTTACTTCAAATCTTCTTGGCAAATCGTAATACTTGCGAGTAACGATGTCAAAGAAAAACTCCTCGCCATCGGTGAAAAAATCAAGGCTAAATATAAAGAAGAATTTGACACCATCAAAGCACCCTATATGGATGCTGTGTTGGATTCAGTTCCTGCGCATTTGCGAAAAGTAAAAGAGTATGAACTTCAATTCTTGTTCCACTCTGACGGATGGTTCTTGCTCCATTGTATTGTCACACTTTTGAACAATGGTAAGTTAAAGCCGCCCACGGAAGGACAGAAAAAAGCGCTTACTACGCTTATAGTACAAAACTAACAATGCTACCGCCGAGGGCGACCGTTTGGCCGCTCTCGGCGGTTTATTATATATTTTGTAGGGGAGGATATCATCCTCCCGCGCGCGATATTAATGTAGCGCGTTCGGGGATTACGATTATAAACCGTTTTCGTGCGGGAGGATGGATTTGCTTGCAAATATTCCTCCCCTACGCAAAGGAAGGTATACGCACCCACTATTGCAAATAAATTTATAGACAATTTCAAAAAAATATGCTATAATTTTCTCAAAGCTCCAACCTTTTCTCTTTTTTCTGTGTCTAAAAGACAAGCGCTTAAGAGATCTCAATTTTACGAAAGGAGAAGCGTATGTACTACAAAAACGAAACCGACCAAACCTTGGTCATGCTGACGCTGGCAGGCGAGCAGCAGGCATACGAGGTATTGGTGACGCGGTATCAAAAGACGGTGATTGCCGCTGCTGCATCGGTAACAAAGAATCATTTCATGGCTGAGGATGCTGCGCAGGATGCGTTCGTGACGGCGTGGATGAAGCTGAATTTACTGCAAGATCCGCAAAAATTCGCACCTTGGGTGTGCCGTATTGCCAAGAATTGCGCCATCAACATGATCACGCGTTATCGCGGATTCATGCCTTTGGATGCGGTGGACAATCTTGCTTTTACCGATGATCCTACGCAAAATCCCGTAGAGCTGTACGCGCTCTCCGAGCAAAAGGACGAGATTGGCAAAGGCATGGAAAGGCTGCCCGAGAAGATCAGACAGATTATTTATCTGCACTACTTCGAGGATCTTTCGATTGCCGAGATTGCCGATCGCATGCGTATGCCCGAGGGGACTGTCAAATGGCAGCTCCACGACGGCAGAAAACGACTCAGAAAGGAGCTTTGCGCAATGAATGAAAAGTATAGCGACACGCTGGTACAGCGCGTCATGAAAAAGGTGGAGGAGCTCAAGCTCTGGCAGGTCAAAAACGACAAGAGCGGCTTTGAAAAGGTATACAAGGAAGTGCTCTCGGAGGTTGAGGAGCTGCCCGAATGCAGAGAAAAGCAGCACGCGCTTGCCGACGTGCTCATGCGCGGCTGGTGGTGGCTGCCGGGAAAAAAGAACGATGCGTTGTTTGCGCGTATCCGCGAGGCGGCGCTGCAGGGTAAGAACGACGAGGTCATGGAATTTATCGTGACGCGCGAGGACAGCCAAGTGTCAAGGGATGCCAAGCTTGAGTTTATCCGCGACAAGCAAATTCCCATGCTGGCAGAGGCAGGCTTGACGCGCACGCTGGCAAGAGAATGGTTCTGGCTGGGATACTACTATTTCCGCGCAGGACAGACAGAGAACGGCTATGCGGCATTTGATAAGGTGCAAGAACTGCTGACGCCCGCAGACCGCTATTATGCCCTTGTGGTGTATAGCAGGGAAGTGGAAAAGCTGATGGAGGCGGGGTATCGCGACAAGAACAACGAGCGATTTTTGAACAATGCCGACGCATTTGAGCTGCGTTACGTTGACGGCAACCTGCGCTATTGGAAGTATGAGGAGTTTGGCGAAGGTTATATGAACTCGGTAGACCGAGAGCTGCCTGCGCTGTTTTTGATCGTGTCCCGCTGTGACGGTTGGTTCTTTGATCCCGAAATGGCGGTTGGTGACGTCAAGGCGGGTACGGACGGTGCGACTTTGACCTTTGTGGCCGATAACCAGACGGTACAGACGCCCGCGGGCACGTTTGAGGGCTGTCAGCTTTGGGTGACCAAGTATTTTGCCTCCTACACGGGCAACTGTGTCAACAAGGTCTGGTATAAGGCGGGCGTGGGTATCGTCAAATACGAGCGCAGCGTGGACGGTCTTAGCGACGTGCGCTATCTGAAGCAGTACAAGATCGTCGGTGGTGAGGGCTTGCTGCCCTTTGCGGCGGGCAACGAGTGGGAATATGCCGACACGTACGATCACAGCGTGCTGATCTCCGAGCTGAAATTTACCGTGACGCACGCGGATGACAAGTCTGTTGTAATCGCTTCAAGAGATTTCTGCGAACGCTACCGCTACGACGAGAACAGCTGGCTTGACATGATCCAGCAGATCCGAAACGAGTATTGGATCCACGAAAACGGCAAGGGTAAGCTGGGCGACGTTTCGGTGCCGCTTGACAGGGTTGAGGCGTTGGCGGTCACGCCCATGGAAAAGGCGCACGCCAAGGCTGCCGTATCGGTTGCAAGACGCATTATTTCGGGCGTGAACCGTGATCAGGGCTTTAGCGGGCATTGGAATTTCTTTGCCAAGGAGCCCGTGGTGCGCAAAAAGGGCACGCTTGTCAGCGCGCATTCTTCTCGCTGGTCGTTTGAGCTCAAGAGCATGGGCGACATGGGCGAGACCGATACACCGCTGCTGTATAACGATATTTACGGCATTTTAGAGGATGCTACCAACTGTATGTGGTCGGACGAATGGCAGGTTGGTGCGTCGCCCGTGGTGGAATACACCAGATTTTCCTACGAGGTCAGAACGCAGATCACCTGCACGGATGCGGGTACTGTTACCACCAAGGCGGGTACGTTTGAAAATTGCCTCAAGGTGCACTTGGAGATCAGCGGCATGACAGAGGGCTGGTCGTACCGCGGCGGCAACAAGACCTATTATTTTGCGCCCGGCATTGGTATCGTGCGCACAGAGAACGAATACTGCGAGGGCTCGAGAGTTGCGGTGTACGAGCTGACTGCATACGAGGGCACGGGCGAAGGGTTTATGCCCATAGCGGACGGCATGATGCGCCGTTACGACGCACTTGACCTGACCGACGGCTTTGTGGGCTCCGCGCTTTATACCTACGTGGCGGACGAGAACGGTGATATCGTGATCTTTTCCGACCGCACGGGCATCCGTGAGATTCCCGCGCCCATTACGCATTACGGCGCCATTCAGGGGGAGTTGATCGAAAACGAGCTGTGGGATGAGGGCAAATGGCAGGAGGCGCACGCCAAGTACGGTGCAAACAACTTCCATTTGTTCTTGCATATGTTTATGCGTCCTGCGCACAACGTCTACGATTCACCCAGATCGGTCGCGCTCAACGGCTTCTATATGCGTATGTTAGAGCAGCTTGGTGACGGCGAGGTGCCGCCCGCGTGGTACGGCAGATACGCGTGGATGGCAACCGTCAGAGCCGCAGCCTGCTTTGGTGCGGGCATGAACGAAGAGGGCTATCACATGCTTGACGTTGCCTTTGAATACTGCGAAAAATCGCGCGTGCACAAGGGCGGTGACCTGCTTGACACGGGTAACCCGCACGTGACCGGTGGCGCGAAGTACGTATTTGCGCGCGGCATGATTGAGCTGCCCGACGGCACGCGTGAGCCGCTTGCCGAGAACGATTACTGGATGCGCTTTAACGAGCATAATCTGACCTACGCCATCACCACGCCCAACGGCTGGGCTTGGTTTGACCTTGTCCGTAATGAAGAGCGATTCAAGCAGTACGTGGATCGCGGCTGGGCGATGATCAAGAAATATAATCCTTAAAGAAAACCGCCGAGAGTAGCCAACAGGTTACTCTCGGCGGTGGTTTTTGTTTTACGTTATTCTTTCTTTTTCTTGATCACAAGCACTGCGCAAGCGGTGATAACGGCAAATCCTGCAAGGCAAACGCTTGCGTTACAGCCCTTTTCGGGGGCGGTAGGCTCTGTTTCGGGCTGCGTGGCAGGATTTTCGGTAGCAGGTGCTTCGGTTGTTGCGGGGTCAGTAGTTTGCACTTCTTCGGTGGTAGGTTCTTCGGCTGTGCCGTTGCCGATGACGTTGAGCTCCAGATGGAACTGGTTTTCTCTATGGAAGAAAGCGTTTCTGTCGGTGGAATAATACTCCACGTCCACGCTTCTGCCGTCCTTGGAGAAGTACATCATTGCCACAAGTCCCACGCCTTCAAGATTCTTATCCGTACCCTGCGGGTCGACCAGTATTTGCACGACCTCGTTGCCCTTGTCGCCCTTGGTACGCGTGACGGTGATGTAATCGGTGGGCTTATGACCGCACAGCACCAGCACGATATTTTCGTGCTTGGAGATGAATTTTTCCCACATCTGGTCACCCGTATTGATGCCGCCGTACGCAGGCGCGCTGCCGCTCTCTCCCTCGTCCACGGTGGTTCCGTCGGGGGCAAGATAGATGTGCGTGGTGACGATGACGTTGTGCTCGGGATATTTTTCAACGACCTTATTTGCCCATGCAAGCACGTCGTCGGAGGGTCCGAAGTCAAGATTTACCACAAGATATTTGATCGAACCGACGCTGAATTCCTGATAGGTGTTGCACATGGTGCCGTCATAGCTGCCCAGTACGTTTTTGCCGTATTTCTCATAGGAAAAATACTTGTTGAACATGTTTTCGGGTCTGTCGTGGTTACCGCGGATGATGGAATAGGGAACAACGCCTTCCATCTTGAGGATCTCGCGCTCGGCACGCTTCCATTCTCCGTTGGTGTTGGTATCGGTGATATCACCCAGTCCAAACACGAACTTGATCTTCTTTTCTTGCACGTTCCCAACGATCCAATCGTACATGGCGGTCAGCTTGTCACCGTAGTATTTGGCAAGGATCTGCGTGTCACCTACAAGCGCAAAGGAGTATGCGTAGTCGGTCACGCCTTGATAGTTCTCCAAAAACGCACCGCTGTAAAGGAAATCCGGGCCTTTGCCGGCAGCGTCCACAAAAGCATCTTTGCCGCTTGCAAGATCATAATGACCAATCAAGCCGTCTGTGTCAAGCGTTCCTTGGCTGTCTGCCGCAATTTCTTCTGCAGAACGTACATCCTCGTACAAAGTCAGGCTTTTGAGCGTGCCCTTAAAGAATTGTCCGTTATCTTTTCTGACGTCACCGCCAAGCGCCATAGGCTTTGCAAGCGCGACGTTTGCGGGCGTGGCAAACTCCTGCGTTTCTGCAAGCTCGCCGTTGACGTAGCATGAAACCGTGCCCGCAGCCGAATCCTTGACGATGGCAAGGTGCAAAAATTCACCCGTGCATACGTTGACGGTTTTGAATCTAACGTCGTAGACCGTTGTGTCCTCGTCAATGATGTATAAGCGGGGCACACCGTTCTCATGCACCTCAAAATTCACGCAGGAGACCTTGGAGGAAAAGTAGCTGCCCATGATCACGCCGCCGCGCCCTTCGGTGTCGGCCGGAAGCATGAGCGTGGCTTCAAAGGTCGCGGGGAGCACCGAGAGGGGCTCTTGCGTCCTGTATTTATCCTCTGCGGTAAAGGCAATTCCCGTTTCGGTGTCGTTTGCAGAGAGGGAGAGCGTGCATGCGGTGCTCAGGAGAAGCACGAGGAAAAGAGCAAAAGAGATGATTTTGATGGCTTTCACGGCGGATACTCCTTTACAAATAAGCATAAGACCGCCAAAGGAGGACATGGTGTCATTCTCGGCGGTCTGATTATTCAAAATTACAGCAAATAACTGGGCATGGGGTCGGTGACCTTGACCTTACCGTCCTTGGGGGCGGGGATCTCTTTACCGACAACCTTTTCCACGACCTCGGGGTCGATGTTGGCAATGACGTGCTCGGTGACAACCGGTGCAGTCGGTTCCTGTTTGGTGTCTACCTCGGGAGGGGTCAATTTCACCGTCTTGGTGCGAGCCTGGCAGGAGCCGCTTTTTTTCGCTTTAGCGGGCTTTTCTTCTTTGGCGGGAACTTCTGCTACGATGGGCTTTACTTCCTCTGTATCGGCTTTTTTAGCCACTCTGTTGATGCTCTGCTTACCGATGGGCATACTTGAGAACCTCCTCTGTCAGTTTGGTGTATTCGCCGGCAGCGCGGCTGGACTTCTTGTAAGCACAGACGGGCTTGGAGTTATCCTGCGCCCATTCTACGGTGCTGTCTACGCGGATGTAGTTTTCAAACAGTCTGACGTTGTCAAGCTCTGCAAGCGTTTCCATGGTCTGCTTGAAGTAGTTCTTGCGCTCGCTTGCCTTGGTGACTGCAATGCCCATCAGCTCCAGCTTGGGAGCGATTTGCTTGACTTGCTCGTAAAATTCAAACATATTTGCCAGACCGAACAGACCCCAGGGGGAAGCCTCAACGGGTACGATGAGGTAATCGGATGCGCACATGATATTCATGACCCAGCAGCCGAGCGTGGGGGGCGAGTCAATCAGGATAAAGTCGTATTTGTTGAGCGCCATGATCTTGGTAAGTCCCTGGCGCAGGATAAATTCGCGCTGCCACTTGGTGAACAGCTCAAACTCAATGCTGCTCATGAGCGTGGAGGAGGGGATGATGTCGAGATTTTCGTACTCGGTGGGCACGATGAAATCGTACAGATCCTTCTGCTCGCGCATGGCGGTATAGAGATTCTTGCCGTTTTTTGCATACTCCAGCGCAGTTTCCTCGTCAAAGAAGGACAGCGTCAGATTCATCTGCATATCGCCGTCAATCAGCAAAACGCGCTTGCCCATAGCGGACATGGCGTAGCCCACGTTGGAGCAGGTGGTGGATTTTCCGCTTCCGCCCTTGTTGTTGGCAAAGCAAATTACCTTGGTCATGCTCATAGTATGTATATTTCCTTTCGGTTATTTATACGGGTCTTGCGTCGGGTGCGTCGCTTGGCTCGCGCAGGTATTCGATGATCTCGGTTAAGCCCTGCCCGGAGTAGGAACTGACCTCAAAGATCTTTTCACAGCCGCACAGCTTCAGCCAGCGTCTGACCTGCTCGACGTTGCCGTCCGGTTTATCCACGCCCGTAACGATGCCGATCACCTCGCGGTTGACCATGCAGGTAATGGCGGGGGGGAAGACGCAAAACGGCTCGTTGGCACTTATGACAATACCGACGATGTCTGCCTCGTAAGCATAGAGTGCGAGCGCCGCGCCCAGTTGCTTGACTTCGGTATACTCGCCGGGTGTGTCAATAATGGTGTCAAAATAATTGATGTACTGCGTCTTGCAGTAGTGCAGCTGCTCGCCCTTGAGCGCTTGCGTCAAGGTGGTCTTGCCTGCTGCCACTCTGCCGACTAAGATCAGTTTTTTCATATCAGGTCTTGGTGACGTCACAGACCGCAAAATGCAGCTTGTCGCGGAAGTAATCCGCGATAGCATAGAATGCCGACTCCACTTCGGAAACCGTGCCCGTGATGATCAGCGTGCCCGAGAAGCGGTCCACAAAGCCAAGCTCCACGCCTGCGTTCTTAAGTGCAATGTCCGCGGTAATGACTGCGGTTTCAGCGGGGCTGACGGTCAGAATACCGATGGCTGCGTGGGTATAGTCAAGCTTGGGGTCAAGACCCATTTTTTGATAGAGAATAGGATCGGGATTGGCGATAATGTGCGCAATGGTGATCTGTCGTCCGGGAACAAGCTCCTGGACTATGCGCATTTTATCCTTCATTTCCAAGTCCTTGGGAAGATTTGTCATAGTAACCTCCATCAGTGTTTTGAAATCCGACTGACGCGGCGCACCCGCGGCAGTCTGATTTGTGCGCGAACGGCAGCCTTACGGTCTGCACGACTGATATTTCGCGCTATCCTCCGATCTGTACGTGCAGGTCGCAGACGCTCTTGGCAGCCAGGACCAGCGTTTCCATAGTGCCCTTATCGGGCGGGAGAATATCGGGCAGGGTGTATGTTCTGCCGATACCGGTATATTTATCTGTGCCCAAGCGGTGATAGGGGAGCAGGTGCAGCTCCTTGACACCGGGCAGCGAATTGGCAAATTTAGCGATCTCGCGGATCTCCGCAACACTCGCGTTAAAGGTGGGGACGGTAGGCACGCGCACGGTCATGCTGTGTGCGTTTTCTGCGATCCACTTGGCGTTCTCCAAAATCAGCTCGTTGGGTCTGCCTGTAAATGCCTCGTGCTTTGCGCTGTCCATGTGCTTGATGTCCATGAGCACGTAATCCACGTGCGGGATAATGCGCTCAATGATCTCGCGCTTGGCAAAGCCCGTGGTCTCGATCGCGGTGGTAAAACCGTAATCGTGGCAGGCGCGCAGCAGCGCCTCGGTAAATTCGGGCTGGGCTAAACATTCACCGCCCGACAGCGTAATGCCGCCGCCCGAACGGGAAAAATACATGCGGTCCTTGGCGATCTCTTCCATCAGATCTCTGACCGAGATATCGTAGCCGACCGTTTTGGTCTTGCCGCCCTGTTCCATTTGCTGAATTTTGAATTCCTGCGATTCGGGGTTGCAGCACCACTTGCAGCGCAAGAAGCAACCCTTTAAGAATACGATGGTGCGAATACCGGGTCCGTCGTGGACCGAATAACGCTGAATATCAAATATACGACCGACTCTGTCGTAATACTGTTCCATAACGGATCCTTTCAAAAGAATTTTGCTTTGTAGGGGCGGACCGTTGGAGAAGTCGGTTTCTGCATCGGACGACCCACGGTCGCCCCTACAATTTGTGATGGAAATTTGCCGACGGCAAATTTCTACCTTCACATTCCGCCCAAGGCGGAATATTTCACTCGCGCATAGCGCGGATATCACTTTTGCGAAGCAAAAATATCACATTTCGTCCATGGACGAAATATATCACTGCAATGTCGTCATAGACGGCATTGCTTTACCAGCCTTGTTCCGTTCTGTTGATGATATCGTCCTGCAGCGAACGGGAGAGGGTGGTGAAGAGTGCGCTGTAGCCCGCTACGCGAACGACCAGCGTCTTGTAATTTTCGGGATGTGCCTGTGCGTCAAGCAACGTATCCTTGGATACGACGTTGTACTGTACGTGCATACCCTTCTGATCGAAGAAGGTGCGCAGGTACGCCACGAACTTTTCCAAACCCTGCATGCCCGAGAGCGCGGAGGGGTGGAACTTCTGGTTGAACAGCGTGCCGTTGGAGGCTGCTGCGTGGTTGAGGCGGGATACGGAGTTAGCGGTTGCGGTCGGGCCGAGTACGTCTCTGCCCGATGCAGGGCCTACGCCGTCTGCGATGGGGGTGTTGGAAAGTCTGCCATCGGGCGTTGCACCGGTCTGGTAGCCCAGCGGTACGTTTGCGGATACGGGGTACAGACCTGCCTGGAAGATACCGCCGCGGCAGTTGGTGTACTGGGGCAGGATATCGGTATAGGTCTCGCCGACCTCACGAGCAAAGGTGTCCACGTCCTCAAGGTCATTACCGTACTTGGGAAGGGCAAGGATCATCTCGCGGATCTGCTGATAACGTGCTTTCTTGTCAGCGGGGATGAAGGATGCGGTCAGGAAGCTGTGATAGATCTCGCTGATCTGTGTGTCGGTGACGTTTGCGCCTGCCTCGACCAGCTGGCGAACAGTCTCAACGGTCAGCTCTTCTGCCTTCTTGGGGATAAAGCCTTCGCCGAAGTTGTTCTCAATCGCTTCCTTGTATTCTTCCATGGTGACCTGCTTGGTGTCAAACACAAGCGTCTTGACAGCCAACAGACCGTCGGTGTTGTTTGCAATACCAAAGCCCTGAGGACCGGTGAAGTTGTATCTTGCGCCACCCTCCTGGTTGGACTTGCCGCGTGCCATACAGTCGTCGATCAGAGATGCCTGGAAGGGCAGAGGGCAACGAACGCTGTGCGCGTAGTCAACTGCGTTGTCTGCCTGTACCATCATCTTGACGAAGAACTCCTGCTGGGTCTTATAAGCCTGGAAGAAGTCCTCAAAGCTGCCCATCTTGCAAACGTCGCCGGTCTTGGGGCCGATCTGCACGCCCTTGTCAACACCGTTGGAGAATACCATCTCCATAGGTCTGCACATGTTGAAGAACGCAGCATCGTGCCAACCGTCGGTGTAGTGGGGAACGCAGGGCTCAACGCAGCCGATGATGCAGTAGCGACGTGCTTCCTTGAGGGAAATGCAGCGATCCATCATAGCGGGGATGATGACCTCGTCGTTATAGAATGCGGGTACGCCCATACCCTCGCGGGTAACGGCTGCTGCCTTGATGAGAAGATCGTGGGGAGATTTGTTCCATACGCGGATGGAAAGGGAAGGCTGAGGCAGACGTACGTGGCACTGTGCCTCCATGCACATGAAGGACAGCTCGTTGGTAACGTCGTAGCCGTTCTCATCCTGACCGCCGACGATCAGGTTCTGGAACATGCCGTAGCCTGCAAAGCCCTCTGCACTTGCTGCGTCGCGGCACTTGTTGAGGTCATTGAATTTGACCCAGATGCAGTCCAGCAGCTCCTGTGCGGATTCAAGCGTCTCGATACCGCGGTCGATATCGTACTTGAACCAAGGATACATGTAACGGTCAAAGGTACCGGGGGAGATGGAGTGGCCGCTGGATTCCAGCTGCAGAATCTGCTGCACGAACCAGAAGGACTGGCAAGCCTCGTAGAAGCTTCTTGCGGGCTTACCGGGCACCTGCGAGCAAGCCTCCGCGATGCGGAGCAGCTCGTCCTTGCGCACGCCCTCTGCCTCTGCCGCCATGTTGTAAGCCAGCTCGGCATATCTGTGACCGTAAGCGGTGACAGCCTGCGCGCTTTCAATAACAGCCTCCAGGAAGTGCTTGCGGGACAGGTAATCGCCCTGACCCATATCAAGCTTAGCCATTTCCTGCTCTGCCTGACCGATGATACCCTCCATACCAAGGGTAATGACCTTTTCGTAATCGACACAAACGTGACCGATGCCGTTGTAGAAATAGTTACCGACCGTGAAAATGCCGTGATTCATAAAGATATCCAGGCACTCGGGGTCCATGTTAGCGGCAGCGAGGTCGCTGACTGTCTTGCCGTACCAGTAAGGATGTACCTTTTCAAGTCTTGCTACGGTTTCGGGAGAAATGTAGAAAGGGTCAGCCTCACGGGTTGCAACGGTTTCATACTCGGGGCGCAGCCACTCGAAGGAATATTCGGGGTAGGTCTGGCAGCCGCGGGGAGATACCGAGTTTGCGCCGACGATCAGCTCGTCGGGACGGATGACGATCGGGATATTGGCAAGAATGTGACGCAGAGCGGCACTTCTTCTTTTAACGATAGGGAGATTTTCCGTATTCTTATAGCTCTCCGTTACCAGCTCAGCGCGGTAAGGTTCAATCTCGGGCAGCTTTGCATAAAGATGCTCGACTAAGCGCGAAATACGGTCGCTTTTTGCGATCTGAAACTTGATTTCTGCCATAATTCGTTATCTCTTTCTTTAGATTTGATCCCAAAGCTCTTTGTGGGGAGCGGCAATCACAGCGGTGTAAGCCAGCATGCTCTGATCCTTTGCGTGACGCGCGCCTGCTTCAACAGCGGCAGTGACGTCGCCAACGTCACCAACGATCAGCACTATGCCCTTACCGCCCATACCGCGGGAGGTACGCAGCTCATAGATCTCAACCTTTGCGGTTTTCACTGCGATATCTGCTGCCTTGATGGCACTTGCCGCAGAGAAGGTCTCGATGACGCCAAGGCTGCCCGTCTTGGGAGCTGCCTGCGTGCCGAACATAGCGGCAACGACAGCGGGATCGATACGCCCCATAATGCTGGAATCGATCAGCTTCTGATCAAATCTGCCCGTGACGTGCTCCACGGCTGCGGTCACGTCTGCAATAGCACCCGTGAGAATGATCTCAAACTTACCGGGGCAGGCTGCGTGTGCGGAGATCAGCTGTACGCCTGCGCTCTTGAGCGCTGCGTCGGTTGCTTCAACACCTTGTGCAATGCTTTTCAATTCAATAATTCCAATAGCTTGATACATATCTATACCTACTTAATGATGAATTTCATGCTTCAATGATGATCCTGTTCTCGTCCACAAAGGTGACCGAGCCGGTGATCGATGCGTACTGGGGAACGGAGAGACCGGGGCCTGCGGTTGCGATCATCTGACCGACCTCGACCTTGTCGCCGACTGCCACGCAGGGAACAGAGGGAACACCGATATGCTGTCGCATACGGATCTCTACCTTGTCAGCCGTCAGATCCTTGGGAATATAGGTGGGATGCTTGTCAAACTTGGCAACGCCCAGCACCTCTTTCCACTTCTGGGAAACCAGCATGCAGGAATCGCGGTTTTCTGCGGGGATAAATTCCTGGTCGGGGGAGGCAACGTACTTCATGCCCTTCTGTGCAAGGATCTTCTTGTACTCCTTGATGACCATCATGGGCGAGATGCCCTGGCAGCAAGAGAAGGTACCGCAGATGTCGCAGCTGCAGCAAAGGCTTGCCGTGCGGATCAGCTCGGGGGTCTCCTGTGCGGGATACAAGCCTGCTCTGATCAGCTTATGAGGCTCCAGCGGGTAGCCCAGCAAATGTCTGGGGCAAAGATCTGTGCAGCGCGTGCAGGAGCAGCAGGTGGATGCGGCAAGGCGCAAATTCTGCTCTACGGTGCGCTGCTTTTGCACGACCGCGGGAATATTATCCGGCACGATGATCAGTGCCTTGGTGGTCTTGACGACCACGTCGGATGCGGGGTTCTTGATAATACCCATCGAAGGTCCGCCGTCAAACATAACGTAATTCTTGGGTACGGTGACGTTAATCGCCTTGAGTACGTCGGAAATACGCATACCAACGGGCACCTTTACGGTGTACGCCTCGGGAATATCACCGCCAATGGTCAGCCACTTGGTGATAACGGGCATATTTTCGTGTACTGCGTTGCGGGTATTATAAACCGTTTCGGCGTTATATACGATCACGCCCTGGGTAATGGGCAGGTTGCCGGGCTTGATCAGTCTGCCCGTGACCTGATAGATCAGATTGATCTCGTCACCCATGGGATAAATATTGGGCACGGTCTTGACGCAGATGCCGGGAGCAAGCTCCTGACTGTCTGCCAAGCCCAGCGTCATGGCACGGTAAGCCTTGATTGCCAGTACCGCGCGCTTGATGTTGGTGTGCTCCATGATCAGCTGTGCGCCCTGCACGATCTCGGGCAGCTTTTCGCGCACCAGCTCGTAGTCTGTATACATCAGCGGCTCGCACTCGATGCAGTTGATGACCAGCAGGTCAGCACCCTCCGTCAGCTTTGCGTAAGAGGGGAAGCCTGCACCGCCTGCACCGACCACGCCGCATTTTTGCAGAATGGATTTTAATTTTAATTCGGGCATAGTCTTAATTCCTTACCTAAGTAGAGTTATGCCGACAATGATTGTTGATTAGTCGGCGGGCTTATCGATGACACCGACGATCACGGCGTCCACGGGAGCGTACTCACAGCCAACGGCAACGCGTGCGCTGCTGCCGGTCACGACCAAAACGTCCTCGCCAATACCTGCGCTGATGGTCTTGTCCACAGCGACCATGTACTTATCGGTCAGAGTGTCCTTTTCAATGATCTGCACCTCCAAAAACTTGAAGCCGCGCAGAGAATCAAACTTGTTGGTGGAAACGATGGTTCCAACTACTTTTCCTTTTACCATGATATCCTCCGAATTACTTCACTACGGTAACCGTGTAGCCGTTCTTGTAGCCGACTGCGTTTGCGTCGTCGGTATCCACGTGCATCTCAAGCGCGAAATCGTCACGTACACGAACCTGCACGCCGTACCATCTGGTCTTTCTGGTGCCCTGCAGTGCGTCTACGTCGATGTAATCGCCATCCTTAACACCAAAGCGAACAGCGTCGCTGGTGTGCATGTGGATGTGACGGTTTGCGATAATGCAGCCCTCCTTGAGCGTAACAACGCCCTTGGGACCGATGATGGTAACAGGGGAGGAGCCGGCAATATCACCCGATTCGCGTACGGGGGGCTTTACCTTAAGTACAAAGGAATCAGTCAGAGAAATCTCGACCTGGCTTGCCTTACGCAGAGGACCGAGAACGCGCACGTTTTCGATGGGGCGCATGGAGGGACCGATCAGAGTCAAGGTCTCCTTGCAAGCGTACTGACCGGGCTGGGAGAGATCCTTGATGGGGGTCAGCTCATAGCCTGCGCCGAACAGCGTTTCCAGATCTTGCTTATTCAGGTGAATGTGTCTGTTGGAGATACCTACAGGAATGCCTGCATCCTGTGCAGCACCTGCATCCATTTCGGAAATCACCTTTTTCACGATTGCAGCGATGTCATTTGTGTTGATTGCCATAACTGTTCCTCTTTCTTATCTTGAATTCCGTCCCGAGGGACGGTGCACATATTTACACATATCGGTGCATTTGCGGGATAGGGAAATGCACTCATACGCACAAATATGTTGGGGTCTCGCAAGGGCGATAAATCGCCCTTGCGAGGACTGCCTTAAAAGGGACTAATGTAAAATCAGCCGATCTTGGGCAGCAGCTTTTCAACGTCAGCGTGGGGTCTGGGAATAACGTGGGTTGCAACAACCTCGCCAAGACGGCAAGCAGCTGCGCCGCCTGCTTCAACAGCAGCCTTAACAGCACCGACGTCGCCACGAACCATAACGCTTACCAAACCGGAACCGATCTTCTCAGAGCCGATCAGAACAACGTTTGCAGCCTTTACCATTGCATCAGCTGCCTCAATTGCAGCTACCAGACCTCTGGTTTCAACCATACCAAGAGCTTCCATTTTAAAATCCTCCTAAAATGTGTAAATATTATTTTTTATTTTTTTGATAAACTTGAGTGTTTGCCGTTCTCTTAATTAAAGAGCATCGGTCTTCAAAAACTTCATGATGTCGGGATGGGGGCGAGCGATAACCTCGCAGAGCTTGACGTTGCCAACAGCCTTAGCGGCCTCGGCACCGGCTTCCGCTGCCGCAGTGACAGCGGATACCGAGCCTTCAACTACAACCGTGACAAGTCTGCCACCCAGGCGTTTCTCGACATGAATCAGTTTTACGTCGGCAGCCTTGACCATTGCGTCAAGACCTACGATGGCGGCAACCATCGCCTGTACCTCGAGCAACGCGATTGCTTCCATGATTTAAGTACCTTTTAGCGTTTGGGTCTTTTTATTAGCCCAGCTTGGGGAGAAGCAGCTCAACATCGTCGTGAGGAGCGGGAATAACGTGAGTAGCGACAACTTCGCCAAGACGGCAAGCAGCAGCACCGCCTGCTTCAACAGCAGACTTAACAGCGCCGACGTCGCCACGAACCATGACGCTTACCAGACCGGAACCGATCTTCTCGGAGCCGATGAGGGTAACGTTAGCAGCCTTAACCATTGCATCAGCTGCTTCGATAGCAGCTACGAGACCTCTGGTCTCAACCATACCAAGTGCGAGTTTCATAATCAATTATCTCCTTTATTAATTATTTACTGGTTTTTTTAGAGGAAGTCTTTTTAGGAGCAGCCGGCTTTTCCTCTGCAGCCGGAGCTTCTTCAACCTTTGCGGGCTTAATGTTACGGAGCTTATCGCGACCCGTTGCAGTCAGGTGAGCGAACCACTCAACCTGCGGATCAAGTCCTGCGATGATCTTGGAGGTGATGTACAAGCCTCTCTGCTTCGCCTCGTCCACGCCACGATCGTGTGCGGCAACGACGGCGGAGGGATCACCCATAAACTTGACTACCATAACCAGCGGCACCTCGCATTTATCTGCGTTGGCGGGCTTGTTACGGTCGATGGCAACCACCTTTACGTTGGCGGTCTTTGCCACGATATCAGCAACTACGATGGATGTCGCAAAGCCGTAAACCTCGATCATTCCGAGAGCTGCCATGTCGTCAACTCCTTATCAGTCTGCAATATAGCAGATCTTGATGCCCTTCTGAGCCACGTTGGTCTCCATAGCCTCGTTCATCTTATCGAGCGGGAAGGAGTGCGTGATCAGATCTTCGATCGGAATGTTCATTTCCTTGCACTGACGCAGGAACGCCATGGTGGTGGGGTAGTCCTCTGCGCTGTAGTCCCAAGAACCAACGATGTTGATTTCCTTGTTACACATAGCAAGGTGAGGATTGATGGAGTATTCGCCGTTGTTCACGAAGAAGCCCATCTCACACATACCGCCGCCGCGACGGATGTAGCTGAAGATATCAGCAGCAGCCACGGGAGCGCCGGTGCACTGGAATGCGAAGTCAACGCCGACGTCATTTGCTACAGCCTTGACCTTAGCAACTCTCTTTTCCAGAGTGTCTTCATCGGGTCTGCGGAAGCAAACGGTGGTCTTTGCGCCCAGCTTCTGAGCGAACTTCAGACGGTCTTCGTTACCGTCTACTGCGATGATGTGGTTAACGCCTGCTGCACGCAGTACGCAGATCATCATCAAACCTACGGGGCCGCAGCCCTGCAGGAGAACCTTGGAACCGAACTTAATAAGACCGGTTGCCTGAGATCTTTCCAGAGCGTGTACGCAAACGCATGCAAGCTCAAGCAGCATTCTCTGGTTGAGGTTGAGGTCGTTGACCTGGAAGTAGGTCACGCCCTTGCCGCCCTTGATTACCATGTAATCAGCGAACCAGCCGTTGAGGTGGTCGTCGGGCTTGTCACCGATCAGACCGAATACGCCCTGCTTGTCGCAGAGGTTGGTTCTGCCGGGGACCATACGGCACGCATAGCACTCGCCGCAGCTGATAACGGAGGTGACGATCTTATCGCCAACGCCGATCGGCTTGCCTGCGGTATCGAACTTGACGTTCTTACCGACAGCAACGACTTCGCCGGTGCCTTCGTGGCCAAGCGTTACGGGGATCAGACCGAAGGGGTCGGACTTCCACTCGTGAACGTCGGTGCCACAGATACCCGCACCCTCGACCTTAACGAGGATGTCGTCATCACCCAGCTCGGGGATGGGGTATTCTTTAACTTCAATTTTCTTCTCGCCTGTCAGAAGAGCTACGTGAGCAGTCTTGGGCAGGGTGCCGTGACCGTGGCCGCCGCACTTGCAGTTGCCACCACACTTGCACTCATGCTTCTGACCGCCGTTGTTCATGCCCTCAAGGACCTGACGGACGATGCTTTCAATTTGAGAAGCAGAATAGTCCATGTTGTTTCTTCCTTTCGTATATTAGCGTCGTAATTCTATCAAATAATTCTGAAGTGATCTGCCATCACGCAGCGGCGCAGTCTGGTAAAGCTCTTTGCAGAGGTGATACCTTCGCCGGTGGGGCCTGCGATGGTGAAGGTCGCGTGACCCTCGCCGCCAAAGCCGATACCCGCATAAGAGGGTGCGTTCTTGACAAAAATGGTGGTCTCGACAGCCGTTGCAAATCTGGAAAGGTTGTCGATGTTCTTGGAGTGCATGTGAGCCGTGTGACGGTTGCCATGCTCAGCCTTGACCGCCAGATCGATTGCTTCATCAATATTCTTGACGCGTACGATGCCCAGGATAGGCATCATGAGCTCTTCCTGCACGAAGGGATGGTTGAAATCAACCTCGGCAATGGCGCAGCGGATCTCGGGACCGACGTTTACGCCGATCTTAGCGAGAATGACGCGAGCGTCACGACCTACGCAATCGCGGTTGACCGAAAGAGTGGTCTTACCGGTCTTGGGGTTGGTCTTTTCGTCAAGCACGACCTTGACAAGCGCATCAGCCTGTGCACGGGTCAGCTTGTAGCATCCGTTCTTGATCATGCCTGCGATGAGTCTGTCAGCGACGTTGTCGAAGACGAAAACTTCCTTCTCGGCAATGCAGGGGAGGTTGTTATCAAAGGTACAGCCATCGATGATATCCTTGGCTGCCTTTTCGATGTCAGCGGTGTCGTCAACGATAACGGGAGGGTTACCCGCACCTGCGCCGATCGCCTTCTTGCCGGAGGACAGCACAGCCTTGACAACGCCGGGACCGCCGGTGCAGACCAGCAGACGGATTGCGGGGTGCTTGTACATCACGTTCGCGGTATCGAGCGTGGGCTTCTTGACGGATGCGACCAGGATCTCGGGGCCGCCTGCAGCGTGTACTGCGCGGTTGACCAGGTCAACTGCGTAGTTGGAGGTTGCAATGGCACCGGGGTGGGGGTTGAATACGACGCCGTTACCTGCGGCGATCATGCCCATCGAGTTACAAATGACGGTTTCGGAGGGGTTGGTGGAGGGGGTGATGGCACCCACAACACCGAAAGGTGCACGCTCAGTGAGCGTCAAGCCGTGGTCACCGGTCTTTGCCTCGGCAACGATATCCTCGGTACCGGGGGTCTTGTCCGCAACCAGCATGTGCTTTGCCACCTTGTGCTCCACGCGACCCATCTTGGTCTCGGCAACACCGAGAGCCGCCATGGCGGGAGCTTCAGCGCGAGTGTACTCGCGAATGGTTGTGATCAGCTTTTCTCTTTGCGCAACGCTCATGGCACGAATTGCCTTGTAGCCTGCTTCAGCAGCGGCGATCGCTTCTTCCATGGTCTCGTAGATACCGAGAAGCTTTCTGCCGTGATACTGGGTGCTGTCCCATTCCTTATCGGAGCTTTGAGCGGGGGACTGCACCTGTGCAAGCACCTTGGATACTACCTCGGCGATTTGCGCTTCAGTCCAGTTAATTGCCACCGTTCTTACTCTCCTTTCGGTAAATTCTTCTGCCTGGGAAGAATTACTTACCCAGAGAAGCGAGAACCTTCTTGGTGATCTCTGCAACCAGAGCAGCGTCAGCGCAATCAGCAGCGCCCTTTACGTTGTCCTTGCAGCGGCAGTTAGCGGTGCCGAGGTTCTTGCACTTCTGGCAGCCGGGGTGCTTGCCGGGCAGACCCATCTTCTTGCGCAGCTCCATAAGTCTCTCGAGCTCTTCGCAGGAGATCTCGTCGATGCGGCTGTTTGCGCCTGCACCGATCTGGCGAGCGTAGAGGTTGATCTTTGCGTTGAATTCAACTTCTTCCATGGTGAAGCAAGCGCGCAGCAGGGTGTTACCAACGGTCAGAGCGCCGTGGTTCTTGAGCAGGAATGCGTCGTGCTTCTGGATGTAGGGCATCAGGGAGTCCGGAATCTCCATGGTGGAGGGCATACCGTAGTCACAGGTGGGAACGTTACCGATGGTCAGAATTGCCTCGGGCAGGATGTACTGGTCAAGCTCTACGCCTGCAACCGTGAAAGCGGTAGCTACAGGGGGGTGAGCGTGAACAACTGCGTTAACGTCGGGTCTTTCCTTGTAGACTCTCATGTGCATCTTGATCTCGGAGGAGGGGTTCAGTCTACCGTCGATCTTGTTGCCGTCGCCATCGATACGGATGATCATATCGGGGGTCATGTAGCCCTTGGATACGCCGGTGGGAGTGCAGTAGAACTCGTTGGGGCCTACCTTAACGGAGATGTTACCGTCGTTTGCTGCTACGAAACCGTGATCGTAAATTCTCTTACCGATGTCGCAGATTTCTTTTTTGATTTCGAAGGGAGATTGTGCCATAATTTTGTGTATCCTTTCAATAAAAATTTTTTCTATGTAGGGTGGCGGCACGCGAACGCCGCCGGGGGAGCGAAATTATTTAACGAGTGCCTGGGTGTCCTTTGCGATCATATACTCCTCGTCGGTGGGGATAACCAGTACCTTGGTTCTCGAGCCTGCCTTGGAGATCTCGCAGGGAACGCCGCGGGTGAAGTTCTTGTTGGCATCGATATCGAACTCAACGCCCAGATACTCCATGTCGGTTGCAATGCGCTCTCTGATGCGGGGATCGTTCTCGCCCATGCCTGCGGTGAAGACGATGACGTCAACGCCGTTCATGACTGCTGCGTAAGAACCGATGATCTTCTTTGCACTGTGTGCCAGCACGTCAAGTGCAAGACGAGCGCGGTGGTTGCCCTCTTCGGCAGCATCCCAGACGTAACGAGCGTCGTTGGAAATGCCGGAGACACCCAACAGACCGGACTTCTTGTTGAGCGCGTCGTTGACTTCCTTGACGCTCATACCGGAGTTGGTGCAGATATATTCGATGATCGAGGGGTCGATGGTGCCGCAACGCGTGCCCATAGGCAGACCTTCCTGGGGAGTGAAGCCCATGGAGGTATCCACTGCCTTACCGTACTTGACGGCGGAGATGGAAGAGCCGGAGCCGATGTGGCAGGTAACGATCTTGAGCTCCTCAATCGGCTTGCCCACAAACTTTGCTGCCTCAGCTGCAACGTAACGGTGGGAGGTGCCGTGGAAGCCGTAACGGCGAACGCCGTACTTCTCGTACCACTCGTAGGGCAGTGCGTAGATATACGCTTTTTCCTCAACGGTGCTGTAGAAGGACGTGTCGAATACGCCAACCATGGGAACGCCGGGCATCAGAGCCTTGCATGCGTTTACGCCCTTGATTGCGGGAGGTCCGTGCAGGGGGTTGATCGGAATGATGGACTCAATGTAGTTCATCTCCTCGTCACCCAGGATGCAGGACTGCTTGATTTTGCCGCCGTGTGCGAAACGGTGACCGACTGCGGTGATCTCGCTTACGTCTGCGATAACGCCCCATTCGGCATCGGTCAGCAGCTGCAACACCAGAGCAATCGCTTCGTTATGAGTGGGCATGGGATAGTCCGCTTCATAAGTGGGCTTGCCGGGACGCTTGTGCGTGATCGCACCGGTCAGGCCGATCTTTTCGCAAAGACCTTTGGCGAGTACCAGATTCTCGTCCATATCAAAGAGCTGATATTTCAGCGACGAGCTTCCGGCATTGACGACCAGAATCTTCATAGAATTTCCTCCTCGGATTAAATCTTATTCACGATATATTATATCAAAGATAGCGCAAAATTGCAATACGTATGCAAAAACTTTTGTATCCGAAATATTCATAAAATTATAAACACATTTTTAGTCAAAATGACAACTGATAAAAATTTGTCAAAATTTTCCGCGAAAAATCGAAAAATATCTACATTTAATTATATAAAAACGAATGGACGAGTTAAAAATTTAACAACGAAATGACAAAAAAATAACAATCGGACAATCGGGAATGTCTCGCTTTGGGAGAAAGTCGTTGGTAAAACCGCCCAAAGGGGAGCAGCATCGGAATTGCTGTGCAAGAATGGTGGGCGATTTGAACAAAAATAACTTTTCGGGGAAAAATGTGTAAATCCTCTTGTAAAAAAGGGAAATGTCTGCTATAATGATCATGGAGTATTATGTGAACACAAGGAGGTATTTGCTGTGAATCTGTTGATCAAAAACGTAAACGTGTATCACAGCGGCAGTATGCGCTTTGTGCCGGGGGCTTTGCATGTCTCGGACGGTTTGATCACGGGCGTGTATACGGAAGGCGGAGCGCTGCCGGCATTGCCCGACGCACAGATTGTGGACGGCGGCGGATGCTATCTGGCGCCCGGACTTGTGGACACGCATACGCACGGTATCGCGGGCGGTGATTTTATCTCCGCATCGCAGGAAAAGATGACCGAAATGGCGCGCGCGTATCTGCGCGGTGGCGTGACGAGCGTCATGCCCACGCTGGCGTCTGCACCGCTTGACGATATGGCGGCTGCTGTGAAACGCATCTCCGAAATGATGCGTACGGGCGCTGATCTCGGTGTTTTTTGCGGCGTGCATCTGGAGGGCAGATATCTCAATGCTGCCAAGCGCGGTGCGCATGCGCCTGCGCTGCTTGCGTCGCTTGAGGCAAAGGAGCTTGACACGCTGATCGGTGAAGCCAAGGGGGCTGTGCACGTCAGTGCCGCTTTCGAGCTGGACGAGGACGGTGCGTTTGCCGCACGTGCGCTCTCGTTGGGCGCAACGCTGGGGCTTGCACATACCACGGCAACTTACGCGCAGGCAAAGCTTGCGATTTCGCGCGGTGTCAATAATTTCACGCATCTCTTTAACGCCATGCCGCCCTTGCATCACCGCGACGGCGGAGCGGTGTGCGCTGCCTTTGACTCGGATGTCTTTGCCGAGCTGATCGTGGACGGCGTGCACGTGTCACCCGAAATGGTGGCGTTGGCGTACAGAAATAAACACCAACGACTGGTGCTGATCACCGACTCTATGGAGGCGACCGATTGTGCCGACGGAGAATACAGCATTGCGGGCATGCCCGTGACCGTCAAGGACGGCAAGGCTGTGACGCATGACGGCGCGATCGCAGGCAGCACGCTGCATCTTTTGGACGGCGTCAAGAATCTTGCCGCGTTTGCGGGTATTCCGTTTGAACACGCGCTGTACGCTGCAACCGCTGCGCCTGCCAAGGCGATGGGGCTTGACGGCATGATCGGAGAGCTTTCGGTCGGCAAACGCGCGGATATGCTGCTTTTGGATGCCGACTATAACGTCTGCCGCGTATTTTGCGGTGGCAAGGAGGCTGCTCTGTGAGAAAAGCGAGTGCCGTGACCGTTGCACGACAAAGTAAGCAACGGGCAAGGGAGCTGCTGGACAGAGGAAACAACCGCTTGTGGCTGATCATTGCGATCACTTTGTGGATCGCGACCGCGGGAACGGTGTATATGCTGGGCGGCGGGCTTGTGTATGCGGCGGATGAATCAATCCTGACCGCAGAGCCGAGTATGCTTGCCGTGGGACTGTCGCTGCTTTCCTACGCGCTGATGCTGGTGCTTGCACTTATTTTGCTTGTGCCCATGGCGGGCAGCGTTGTACTGTTGGCGCGCTACGTGTATGAGGGCAAGGAGCTTGAAGCGGTGGATCTGTTTGCGGCATTTGGCTCCTTGAAACAGTATTTTCTGTGCATGAGGCTGGGACTTTACTCATTGGGATATCCGGTGCTGATCATTGCTGCTGCGGTGCTTGGCGTGCTGGTTGCGCCTTCGGTAATCGCGCAGGCGGTGACCGATGCCATCGCACCGATCGCAGGCGAGCAGAGTGCAATGTACGTCTTGTCATACGTTGCGTTTGCAGGCATGCTGGCAATCGGCGTCGGGCTGACGTTTCTTGTGTTTTATCTCTGCCGCACGGCATATCTGAAAACGGCACTGATGGCGCGCGGCATGAGCTTGCGTCGGGCGAAGGCATATACCGCAACGCTGCTTGCAAAGAGCGAATGCGGCTCTCTGATCTATCACTTCAGCTTTGCGGGGCACGTCGTGCTCGCGATCCTGACCGTTGGCGCCGCTGCCGTAGCACACGGCATTCCGTTTGCACTGCTGAGTCATCAATTTGCCTGCGATTGCTTAAAAATACAGGAAAAATAAAATCGAAAATTAATAAATAAACCATAAATTAACAAGAGGACATCGACATGAATCAACAAAAACCCAAGTTTTATATCACGACCGCAATTGCGTACGCTTCCAAGAAGCCGCACTTCGGTAACACCTACGAGATCATCATGACCGACGCTGTTGCCAGATACAAGCGTGAGCGCGGCTATGACGTGTTCTTCTGCACCGGTACCGACGAGCACGGTCAGAAAATCGAGAACTGCGCCAAGGAAGCAGGCATCTCTCCTCAGCAGTACGTGAACGGCGTTGCAGGTGAGATCAAGGCGATCTTTGACAATATGGGCGCAAGTTATGACCACTTTATCCGCACCACGGACGATTATCACGTAGCAGCCGTTACCAAGATCTTCAAGCGCTTCTACGAGCAGGGCGATATTTATAAGGACAACTATGAGGGCTGGTACTGCACACCTGACGAGTCTTTCTATCCTGCATCTCAAGTAGTTGATGGTAAATGCCCCGATTGTGGAAGAGAACTGGTCAAAGCGAACGAAGAAACCTACTACTTCAAAATGAGCAAGTATGCTGACCGTCTGATCAAGCACATCGAGGACAACCCCGAGTTTATCTGGCCCGAGTCCAGAAAGAAGGAAATGGTCAACAACTTCCTGAAGGTTGAGGGCGGCTTGCAGGATCTTTGCGTTTCCCGTACCTCCTTTACATGGGGCGTTCCCACCTTTGACCCCAAGCACGTTATCTACGTATGGCTGGACGCGCTGACCAACTATATTACTGCCATCGGCTACGATCCCGATAAGACTTTTGAGGAGCAGAGCGAGCAGTTCCGCAAGCTGTGGCCCTGCGACGTGCACATGATCGGTAAGGACATTCTGCGTTTCCATACTATCTACTGGCCCATCTTCCTGATGGCGCTGGATCTGCCTCTGCCCAAGCAGGTGTTTGCACATCCTTGGTTTATCGCAGGCATTGAAAAGATGTCCAAGTCGCGTGGTAACGTCATCTATGCGGACAAGCTGGCTGAGCACTTCGGCGTGGACGGTGTGCGTCACTACGCGCTTGCCGAGATGCCCTTCAACGCTGACGGTACGATCACCTATGATAACGTGATCAAGCGTTTCAATACCGACCTTGTCAACAATCTCGGTAACCTTGTCAAGAGAACTCTTGATATGCAGAAGAAGTATTTTGCAAAGCAGGTTATCGCACCCGCAGAGTATAACGATACCGATAAGGACCTGATCAGCACCTGCGTAGAATGCTATGACAAGTATATCTCCTGCATGGACAGCTACCACATTGCGGATGCAACCGCGGCTGTGTTCGATCTGTTCGGCAGAGCGAATAAGTATATTGATGAAACGACTCCCTGGACGCTGGCAAAGGATGAGGCGGATAAGGAAAGACTGGGTACGGTTATGTACAACCTGCTTGAGGCGATCCGTTGGGGTGCCGTCATGCTGCTGCCCCTGCTGCCCGCTACGGCAGAGGAGGTGCTCGGCATGCTGAATGCACAGGCTCGTGGCTTTGATACCATTGGTACGGCAGACAAGTTCTGCGGTATCGTGGCAGGCGGAGAGGTTGCCGATTCCAAGGTGCTGTTTGCAAGAGTGGACGAGGCAAAGAAGTTAGAGGAGATCGCAAAGGAGCAGGAAGCAGAGGCAGCCAAGAACGCGCCCGCACCTGCAGTAGAAAAGCCCGAGGGCTGCGCGCTGATCGGTATTGACGCGTTTATGAACGTAGAGCTGCGCTCGGCACAGATTCTGACCTGCGAAAAGGTACCCAAGGCAAAGAAACTGCTTAAACTGACCGTGGATCTCGGTTACGAGCAAAGACAGGTTGTTTCGGGTATTGCAAAGTGGTACGAGCCGGACGCGCTGATCGGCAAGAAGATCATTCTGGTTGCAAACCTCAAGCCCGCAACGCTGTGCGGCATTGAGTCCAACGGCATGATCCTTGCAAGCGGCGAGGAGACTGTCCGCGTGGTGTTCCTCTCTGATGATACGCCCCTTGGCGAACGCATCAGATAAAAAGCAAAAAACGTAACGGGGCTGCCGCACACGCGTCAGCCCCGAACATCATACGGAAAAGCAACGCAGGATGAAAGTTTTGATCAAACTTTTCCAAAAGTTTGCGGGTCGAGGGCAGCGCCCTCGTCGCGCCCGCAGGCGCGAAAGTTCTCCAACGCTGTTTTTGGTTCTTTTTGCAGCTCCTTGCTCAAAAAGAACGGAGTGGATTTCCTCAATGTTACATGTCCTAATTCATTCCATTCTTTTCTTTGACACCTCAGGCGCAAAGAAAAGAATCAAAAGAAACGCCGAGAAAGTTTCGCGCCTGCGGGCGCGAGCAAGGGCGCTGCCCTTGGAACCTGCCGCCTTTTGGAAAAGGGGGGGGAAAAATTTTTATCTGTGACAACCCATGTTGAAAGGATCCCGATGACATGAAACTCTTCGACTCCCACGCACATTATTATGATCATAAATTCGATACGCTTGAGGGCGGTGCGCACGCGATACTGACCTCGCCCGAGTTTGCCGAAACCATCGGCTGGATCATTAACGTAGGCACCAATCCCGAAACCAATCAGCGCTGCCTTGCACAGACTGCGCAGTATGATAATATGTACTGCGCCATCGGTATTCATCCCGAGGATTGTCAGCACATCGAGCGCAGCCCCGATGACGTGCTCTCAGAGCTGTACGCGCAGCTTTGCGATCCCGAGGTCCGCCAGCGCGATAAGATCGTCGCTATCGGTGAGATCGGCTATGACTATTATTGGCAGCCGGTCAACAAGGAGCTCCAGCACGCATATTTCTCCCGCCAGCTCGACATGGCGCAAGAGCTTGATCTGCCCGTCATCATCCACGACCGCGAGGCGCACGGTGATACCGTTGCCATGATCAAGCAATATCCCGGTGTGCGCGGGGTGTTCCACAGCTATTCCGGCAGCGATGAAATGGCAAAGGAGCTGCTGAGGATGGGCTGGTATCTCTCGTTTGGCGGCCCCGTTACCTTTAAGAACGCGGAGAAGGTCAGACGCGCCGCTGCTGCCGTGCCGCTGGATCGCCTCTTGCTGGAAACCGATTGCCCCTATCTGACACCGCACCCCCATCGCGGTAAGATCAACCATTCGGGCTATATGCATCTGACAGCCGAAATGCAAGCCGAGCTGCATGGAGTTGCAGTAGAGGAAATCGCGCATGTGACTGCCGATAATGCCAAAAAACTTTTCAATATTTGAAAAAATTGTATAAAGTACACAAAAAAGAGGGCGTAATTTTTACGCCCTCTTTGCAAAAAAATCAATTCCATATCTTGAAAAACGGCTTTTGTTGCTGTATAATATAAGGGTATGTTGTATACTTTTACACATATTTGCATAGAAAAAACAATTTCGTTTTGCAATAAATTCAAATGAAAGGGATCCCTCGTCCCGGCATGAGTCGGGAAAAAGGGAACAAGGAACACTACCATGGCAACTTTTAACACCAAGCAAATCAGAAACGTCGCCCTGCTGGGTCACGGCGGCTCGGGCAAGACCTCTCTTGCAGAGTCTATGCTGTACGTATCCGGCGGCGTTGACCGTATGGGTAAGACCAACGACGGCAACACCGTTTGCGACTTTGACGCAGAAGAAAAGGCAAGAGGCTTCTCTCTGTCCGCATCTCTGGCACACGTTTTCTGGAAAGATATTAAGATCAACGTCATCGACGCTCCCGGTTATCTTGATTTCGAAGGCGAAGTCAATCAGGCTGTCCGCGTTGCTGACAGTGCCGTCATTATGGTTGACGGTAAGGCAGGCCTTGAGGTTGGTACCGAGCTCGCATGGGATAAGGCATGCGCTATGGGTATCCCGAAGGCATTCTTCATCAATAAGTGCGACGATCTGGATGCACACTTCAACAAGACCTTTGCAGAGCTGCACGACAAGTTCGGCAACTCCCTGTGCCCTGTATTCATTCCCGTCGGTAAGAACGGTAAGGATATCACCATGATCGACCTGATCGACATGAAGGCTTACGTGTACGACGATAGCGGCAAGAGAACCGAAACCGCTATGACTCCCGAGCTCGAGGCAAACGCTGAGAGATACCAGGAAGTTCTCAAGGAAGCACTTGCAGGTACCTCCGATGAAATGATGATGAAGTTCTTTGACGGTGAAGAGTTCACCAAGGAAGAATCCCTTGAGGCTATGCACCAGGGTATCATCGACGGTACCATCACGCCCGTATTCTGCGGCGCTGCTACCAGACTTTGGGGCGTTGTTGCGCTGATGGATGCAATCGTTGACTCCTTCCCCAGACACACCGCTAAGAAGGTTGAAAAGCTGGCTGACGGCGAAGAGATCAAGATCGACGTTGAGGGCGATCCCGCTCTGTTCGTATTCAAGACCATCGCTGACCCGTTCCTTGGCAAGATGTCCTTGTTCAAGGTTATGAGCGGTACTGTCAAGAGAGATATGGTGCTGACCAATCTGACCAGCGACGCGCAGGAAAAGATGGCGCACATTTACATTATGAAGGGTAACAAGCAGACCGAGGTTGACGAGCTGGCTTGCGGTGATATCGGTATGGTTGCAAAGCTGTCCGACACCAACACCAACGACACCCTGACTGCAGGCGGCAAGGCTTACGCCGCTACCAAGTACCCCAATCCTTACATGTGCCAGGCTATGATGCCCGCAACCGCTAAGGACGAGAGCAAGATCTCCCAGGCTATCGCAAGAATGACTGAGGAAGACCTCACTCTGAAGTATGAGAACAACCCCGAGACCAAGCAGATGCTGATCTACGGTCTGGGTGACATGCACCTGAGCGTGCTCGCTGCTAAGATGAAGGGTAAGTTCGGCGTACAGATCAAGCTGGATACCCCCAAGATTGCTTACCGTGAAAAGATTACCAAGAAGTGTGACGTGGAAGGTAAGCACAAGAAGCAGAACGGTGGTTCCGGTCAGTACGGTCACGTTAAGGTAAGATTTGCTCCCGGTGAAGAGGAAGGCTTGACCTTCGTTGACGCAACCGTTGGCGGTTCCGTTCCCAAGAACTTTATCCCCGCAGTTGAAAAGGGTCTGCAGGATGCAATGGCAAAGGGTATTGCAGGTTATCCCATGGTAGGTCTGAAGGCAGAGCTGTACGACGGTTCTTACCATGCAGTTGACTCTGATGAACTTTCCTTCCGTACCGCTGCTAACCTGGCATACAAGAAGTGCCTGGAAATGTCCGCTCCCGTACTGCTCGAGCCTGTCGGCAGCCTGTTCATCACCGTTCCGGACGGCATGGTTGGTGACGTTATGAGTGATATTCCCAAGCGCCGCGGTAACGTAATGGGTATGAACCCTGCAGAGGGCAAGCCCGGTTACACGGTTGTTGAGGCAGTTGCTCCCAAGTCCGAGCTGGTATCTTACCCCATCGACCTGCGTGCAATGAGCCAGGGTCGTGCTTCCTTTGAGTATGAAGTAACCGGTTATGACGTTGTTCCTGCGAACATCGCGCAGAAGGTTATTGACGAAAATAAGAAGGCTGAATAATGCTCATCCGGTGAATTTTCCCGATTGCTGCGTTGCTCCTCGATCGCGGCTCGACTTACGGTAAGTAAGCCTTCGCCTTGCGATCTGCGGTGCGCCTTGCACTCGAAAAAATTCCCGCGGATGATAAATTGAAAAGGGCTGTTGCAAACGCGACAGCCCTTTTTTGACGCCTGCGCCACACGGGCAACTCCTTGATGAAAGTTTTCGCCCGCCTTTTTCAGAAAGGCATGGTGGCGTGTGAATGTCTTTTTGCTTTCGAGTATTTCTGACGCCACCCTGATGCTGGACTTCTGCGAAGTCCAACATCTAAAACTCAACCTGAGCGCAGCCCTCGTC
>JAZNCE010000125.1:0-32966 GCA_045587385.1 Eubacteriales bacterium | reverse complement strand
AACCCATGTTTCCAGCGTGAGAGGCTAGCGTCTTGACCGCTTGACCAACGGGCCGTTCTTGACGACTTGCTTATTATAGCACATTGTTTTTGAAGTCGGATCGTAGCCATGTCGTTCTGTGAGCCAAGGAGTTGATAGCCCCAGTTGTCTTCCTAAGACCGCTTGGCCTCCGACTTGGAATCGAACCCATGTTTCCAGCGTGAGAGGCTAGCGTCTTGACCGCTTGACCAACGGGCCGTTCTTGACGACTTGCTTATTATAGCACATTGTTTTTGAAAATGCAACCCCTTTTTGAAAAAAAGTTGAAAAAATTTTTATTTTTTTGTACTTGCCCAAGAAACGACGCAGTTTGCTTGACAGCATTGGATATTTGTGCTATAATTTATATGTGAAATGATCGGCTTTTGCCGATCGGGAGGTCTGAAATGATGAAAAAACGAATATTTTTGATCGTATTGCTTGTGCTTTCCGTATGCATGCTCGTGTCTTGTGCCGACATCAAGGCGCAGCAATCCGTCAGCAAGCTGGATGAGCTGCAGGCAAGGCTGGAGCAGGACGGCTACGAGTGCACGCGCTGGCAGGATACGGGCATTGCTTCGTATGCCGAGTCGCTTGTTTCGGAATCGGGCGTGCTGCTCAAGGGTGAAATTACTGGTATGATGGAATATGCGTATCGAGATGAATCCGCAAACAAATACGTTTACGGCGTTGTGGTCGGTACGACTAATAAATCCGATGCCAAGGCGGTGGGCGAAGTGTATGCCGCAAGCCTTGAAGGCGTGGTGACCGACATGGAGACGACCGTGCAAACGTACTATGTGCAGATCGAGTATACGCTCAGTTGATTGAAGGACTATGAAAGAGGAGGATTTTACAATGAAAAAGATTTTAACCGTTGCACTATTGGTGCTTGTATGCGCTTGCTGTCTGACTTCCTGCGCACAAATCGAGCAGGAGATCGGTAAGGCTGTTTCGGTAGCTGCTGTGGATGCTGTGGCTGCCGAGCTTGAAAAAGAGGGCGTGGAGTACGTGCTTGCAGACGAGCAGGGCTTGGCTGATCTTACCGCCGAGCTGAACGAGGAGCTGGAGCAGGAATTGGTAGGCGAGCTCACCGCAGGTCTTGAGGGGCGTTATGAGAACTCGGAAACCGGCGCATGGGTGGATTATCTGGTGATCGGTTTCTCGGCAACCGCGGATGCGGATGCGGTAGAGAAAGCACTTTTGGAGGTGTACGACGCTTTGATCAAGGAAGGAACGGCAATCGTCGTCAACGGCGGTTACATCGTCAATGTGACTGTATCCTCCGAAGTGATCGAGCAAGGCGAATAACGTAAACGGGCGCAGCCGTGTGGCTGCGCCTTTTTATGCCTTGACAAATATTACGTCTTGGTGTAAAATATAGATACTGTAACCGTTCCGAAAGGAGAGCTTTTATGGACGTAGGACAGATCGTTTCGATCGTGATCACCGTGCTGCTGGTGATTTTGGGACTTTACTTTGCGCAAAGAGGCTTGCGCAGAGGCGTGGTCAAGGCAGCCATGACCACGGGAAATATTGTGCTCAGTGCGTTTTTGGCTTGCTTTTTGTCGCGCGATTTTACCACTATCGCGCGTGACTATATCTTCCCGCTCGCCATGCTGATCCTGCGGTTGCTCGGCTTGGGATACATAGAGCAGGATCTTGCAGAGGTAGAGGGGCTGATCTCGCTGCTGCCTTTGTTTTTCGGTGTGATCATAACGCCGTTTTTGTTCCTCTTGTTCTTTTTGGTTTTCCGCACGATCATCGGCTTTGTGCTTTCGTTTGTGTACCGTCCCAAGAAAAAAGCGGTGAACGAGGAAGGCAAGACCGTCAAAGTCAAGCGTCACATTCCGCTTTGGTCGCGCCTTTGCGGTGCAGCTGTGGGTGTGCTGAATGCGTTTTTGCTGCTGGCGGTGCTGCTTTTGCCGCTCAACGGCTACGCCAACCTGACAATCAACGTAGCAAACGAGTATTTTGCACAGATCGATACCTCCGGGTATTCCCGTGAAGGCGGCTCCGCAGGTGAACTCATATATTTTGCACTGGGTGATTACGTCAAGCCTGCTACCGGGAATTGGTTTTTGAAGACGTCCTACGGCACGTTTGGCAGACCCATGTTCAATCACATGACCGAAACTGCGTACGGCAAGGGTGAATTCGGGCTGGAAAACGAAGCGATCGTAGGCATCAGACTTTTGCGCAGCGGCGGTCGGTTTATTTCGGGAGGCTTGCATAATCCGGGCGAGGATAGCGTCAAGAGCCTGCATGAGATCGTGGATACGATCGGGGAATCGGCGCTGATGCCCGAGCTTGCAGCCGCCTTTGTGTCTTCCTTGTGTGACAATTGGGCGTATGGGCAGCCTTTGTTCGGCTTGGACCGTCCCTCCTTCGGTGAGCTGCTGGATCCCACCGTGGACGTGCTGCTGAATATTCTTGCGACCGTGGACGGTGAGATACTGGTGGAGGATCTGAACACGCTCGTAGACGTGATGGATCTGCTGGTACAGAACGGCATTTTCGGAAATCATGAGCAATCCGATAAGCTGATGGACTCCTTGGGGAAGAATCCCGACGTACTGCGTGAGGTGGTCGCATTGTTTGAAGCCAATGACCACTTGGCTCCCATGGCTGCCGAGATCCGAATGCTGTGCATCCGCATTGTCACGCAGTCTCTGGATATGGGAGACGCTGCGCTGACCGGAGAGTTGACGGGAGCTGTCAATGCATATAAGGATCAGCCCGAGCAGCTGTCTGCCGAGTTGACCGAGATCGTGCAGGAGTATCTGGACGGGCAGGGCATGTCCGCGACCGTGGGAACCGATATGATCGACGAGGTAGCGAACGCGATCAGCAAGGAGTTTGCCGATAAGGATTTCGTCACCGAGGATGAGGTCATCGATTTCGTGCTGAACTACGCGCAGGGCAATTTCACCGATGAAGAGATCGGCAGCGTGGTTCCGGGGTACAAAGATGACTGGACAAACGGAAACTGAATACTTGCCATTTTTCAAACGGCGGCAACATCGGGCTGACAAATGAGCAGAGAAACAAGAAAATAAGAAACGAGCTTGGCGAAAATAGGATTTCGTCAAGCTCTCTTTTTGCATTCTGTGAGTGATATTCCGACTGCGTCGGAGTGATATTATACGGCTACGCCTTACAGTGATATTGTTCGGCTATGCCTCACAGTGATATTCTATTCGCCTCCAAAACTCGCGCAGTGAATAACACTGCCGCAGGCAATATCACTGCCGCAGGCAATATCACTCGCCAAAGGCGAATAGAACTGGGGAGATACTCCATACGGAGTATCTCCCCATCGTGCCGCCGTTTTCATATTCCCGCATCCCTTTGCATACATGTTAATAAAGGGGTGAGCATATGGATTTTGAGCAAAAGAGCAGACAGATCGGCGTTATGCAGAGCGGTGCGTGCGTGCTGCGCGCAAGGGTGAGCTACGTACAAGCCAAAGGGGAGGGGCAGGAGCGGTTTAACGATTGCTACCGAAAAGCAGCCGAGGCGTATCTTGCCTGGGCAGAGCACAAGCAGGGCAAGCTGTTGCAAGAGGAATACCTTGCCCAAAAAACGGACAGAATGTTTGGGTTTCGCCCCATGGCTTGCCATATGGACGTGCGCGTGGTGTGGCAGCGGGAGCGGTTTGTGTCGGTGGTGATCGACAGCGTCAGGGATAGCGGCGTCAAGGGGGAATACCCCGTCTGCCACCGTAATGCCGACGTGTGGGATATGGTGCGCGGTGTCATCATACCGCCCAAGGCGTTTTTATCAAGCGTGCCGGAGCTGCGTGCTCTGCGCGTGGGAGGCAAGCGACCCGAGGGGCTGTGGATTGCCGAGGACGGCGTGGTGCTGTATCACAATGCGGGCGCGGACGGTTATGCCGAATATCATACGGGCATTGCGGTCGATTTCGTGCCGCGCAAGGGAAGTGCCGAGCGTGAATACGTACCCACACTTGCCAAAACGTAAAAGCATATAACAAAGCAGGGGACGGATGGTATATCCGTCCCCGCTTTCGCAAAAATGCCCGTTTTGCATGCAAAACGGGCGGAGCATTCTATGATTTTCGGGGATTATTGTCAAGTTTGATGGAGTGGTACTCTTTGTGTTCTTTGGGACTTTTTTGTGCGCGAAAGCCTAAAAAATTATCAAAAATACTTGCATTTATATATCAAATGTGATACAATATTTTTTATAGTGGATCATTTTTGAAATCACACGAAAAAGGACGGTGAAACCTTTGTCAAAGGAATCAATCCGCAAGATCACGGACGCGGAAGAAAAGGCGAAAGAGATCGTGGAGGCTGCCAAGGAAAGAGCCAAGGCGATGTATGCCGAGACCGAGCAAAAGAGCAAGGAAGACCGCGAGCAGCTCGAAGCCGAGACCGAGCAAAAGCTGCGTCAGATGCTGGATGAAATGCGTGCGCAGAGCGAGGAGATTTTGCGCCGCAGCAGCGAGAGCGCAAAAAAGGAAGCGGAAAACATGAATAAATTGGCAGAATTCCATATGGAAGAGGCTGTCAAGGCAATCGTTTGGGGGATCAAGGAACAATGTCAGTAAGCACCATGCGAAAGCTGACGGTGTTTGCACCCAAGGGGCAGGAGGATGCGCTCATCCGCCGCCTGATGCGCTTGCGTTGCGTACAGGTGCGGCAGGTTGACGATCCCGAGCTGCAGCTTGAGCGCGTTGCGTGCGACGCGCAAAGGGCGGCTGCCGAGCGGCGGCTTAGTGCCGTGACCGACGCCTTGGAGATGCTTGCCAAGTATTCTTCCAGAAAAGGCTTTGTGCAAACCAGAAATCAGCTGGATATTGAAAAATTTATGGCAGAGCGGTACGACGAGGCGACTGCTGCCGTGCAAAGCACGCTTGCAACCAAGCAGCGTGAGCGCGAATGCGAAGCCGAGATCGTAGCATTGGGTGGGCGCATGCACGCCCTGGCTCCGTGGCTGACCTACAGCATGCCCTTGGAGCTTGTTGCGACCCGCAGCTGCGAGATCATTTTGGGCACGCTGCCTGCCAAAACAAAGATTGGCGATATGACCGATGCACTTGACGAATTCTGTGCCGAGATCGAGACTGTTTTTTCGGATCCCGACGGAGAATACGTTGCGATCGTTTGTCATAAGAACGATGCGGCAGGCGTGCAGCGCGTGCTTGCCGAGCGCGGCTTTATCAAGGCTTCGCTCAAGGAATTTACCTCTCTGCCCAGAGAGGAATACGACGCCTGTGCGGGGCGCGTGGGAGAGCTGCAGGCAGAGCTTGCGCAGCTTAAGCAGACCATGTTTGAGCTGGCTGCCAAGCAGGACGACATTGAGGCACTCTGGGACGTGGAAAACAGCGCGCTGACCGCAGCCATCACCAAGCAAAAGCTTGCGCAGACCAACACTTGCGTTGTGCTGGAGGGCTGGGCACCGCTCTCGCGTGTGGACAAGATTGCCGAGGTCTTGCAGGACCGGGAATGCGCGTTTGAATTTGAAGAGCCTGCAGAGGGCGAGGAGCCGCCTGTGCTTTTGCGCAACAACAAGTTTGCGCGAAACTTCGAGTGGGTGATTGGGATGTATTCCTATCCCAGGTACGGAACGTACGATCCCACCATGATCATGAGTATCTTTTATTTCATACTCTTCGGTTTGATGTTTGCCGACGTTGGTTATGGTTCGCTTTTGGTGCTGGGAGGCTTTTTGATCCCCCCCATCATCAAAATGCGCGACGGTATGCGCCGCACCTTCAATATGTTTGGCTATTGCGGCATTGCGTGCGTGATATGCGGCGTGATCTTCGGTGGCTGGTTCGGTGATATGCCTTACGTGCTTATGAACCTGTTCGGACTTTATGAATCCACCGAGGCGGCTATGGCTGCCGTGCCGTTCTTCAACGGCTTGCAGGTGGCGTTGGGGGATAAGCTGTTTGCGCTCAATCCTCTGACCGACCCCATGCCCTTCCTTGCGATCTCGCTGGGCGTTGGCGCTGTGCATCTGATTACGGGTATGATCGTCAAGTTTGTGCTGCTTTGCAAGGACAAGCATGTCTTCTCGGCAATTTTCGACATTGGCTCTTGGCTGATTATTTTTGCCGGCTTGGGCGTGTTCTTCTTGCACAAGATCGCAGGTATCGCTATGGTCGTGCTTGGCGTGTTGATGATCATCTGCACGGCGGGCAGAAGCGCAAAGGGCCCCGTTATGAAATTCTTCAAGGGCTTACTTGGCTTGTACGACGCGATCAACTACGCAGCGGATCTTTTGTCTTACTCGAGAATTCTTGCGCTGGGTCTTGCATCTGCGGTCATTGCGCAGGTTATCAATATGGTAGGCAGCGTCTTTGGCGATATTATCGGCGGTATGTTTGATCATGCCGTGGTCAATATTCTCTTGCGCTGCGTGATCCTGCTTGTCGTGTCGCTGATCGGTCACGCGGTCAACATGGCACTCAACGTGCTGGGCTCATTTGTACACACCAGCCGCTTGCAGTATCTGGAGTTCTTCGGGAAGTTCTTCGAGGACGGCGGCGAGGGCTTTGTGCCCGTGGCTGACTCGGATCGCTATACCGATCAATAAAATTACTTTGAAAAAATTTAAGGAGAAATAAAATCATGAAAAAGACTATCCTTTTGACTCTCGTTATGACCGCCATTCTGGCAATCGCTCTCTCTATCGGTGCATTTGCTGCCGAGGAGATCACGACCGAAGCTGTTGACACCACCATCGGTGCGATCGAGCAGACCGAGCAGGCTCCCAAGCTGCTCTCCTTGATCTTCAGCGGCGGCGCACTTGCTATTATCGGTGCTGCTTTGGCTGTTGGTCTTGCAGGTATTGGCTCTGCAAAGGGTGTTGGCATGGCAGGCGAAGCTACCGCCGGTATTCTTTCCGAGAACCCCAATCTGTTCGGTAAGTGCTTCGTTTTGATGGCACTTCCCATGACCCAGGGTATTTACGGTCTGGTTATTGCATTCCTTATTGTGATGAAGGCAGGCTTGTTCGAGGGCGGTATGGAGGCTATTTTGTCCCTGAGCGTTGCGCAGGGTGCATACTACCTTATGGCAGCACTTCCCATTGCAGCAGTTGGTCTGATCTCCGCGCTCAAGCAGGCAAGAGTTGCCGTTGCGGGCATCAATCTGCTCTCTAAGCGTCCCGATCAGGTCGGTAAGGCAATCACCTCTGCCGCACTGGTTGAGACCTATGCAATTTTCGCACTGCTGATCTCCGTTCTGCTGGTTTTGTTGGGTTGATTTTCCCCGTGACATATGTGCGTCACATACAGAGAATTGAGAATTGAGGAATCATCATGACAGGACTGAAAAAAATTATTGCCCGCATCATAGATGATGCAAACGCGCAAGCGCAGGAGATCCTGGACGAAGCGACCGAAAAAAGCATTGAGGTCAGAACGCAGAATCTGGCGGATGCCCGGGCTGCGCAGGACCGCATGATCGCCGAAGCGGAAAAGGAAGGCGAGGCACTGGTTGTGCGTGCAAAATCCAGCGCGGCTATGGAGAGAAGAAATATTGAGCTTTCTGCCAAGAGCGAGATGATCGACCGTGCGTTTGACCGTGCCATGCAGGAGATCTATGAGATGGATCGCGAGGAATATGCGGGACTTTTGCTCTCGCTGCTTTGCAGAATCCTGATCGAGCAAAGAAGTGCCGAGCGCGACAGTATGCGCTTGTATAACGAATGCATTGCCCCCGATTACTACGAGCTGATGCTCAACGACCGCGACAGCGGTGACGTGGCAGCCTATATCATCAGCGGTGTACGTACTGCTGCAGCAACGGGCAAGATCCCTGCGGATATGCCCGCAAAGGTGCGCCTTGCGCCCGAGACTGCTGGGATCGACGGTGGATTTGTGCTGCGCTGCGGCGATATTGAGACCAATTGCTCGTTTGCTATGATGCTGGCAGCTCTGCGCCCTGTGCTGGAGCCCCGCATCCAACAGATCCTTTACAAGGATCAGATCAAATCTTAAGGCAAGGAAGTTGACTTATGTCGAGAAAACCACAATCATCCGCATATACGTACGCCTCTGCGCGCATAAGAGCCCTGGAAAACGGCTTGATCGGCAGAGACCGTGTCGCACAGCTTGCGGATGCCGCCGATATAGACGAGCTGTACGCCCGTCTTGAGGAGTACGGCGCAGCACTTGTGCGTGACGAGAACGGCGTGCAGCTTGAGACGACGCTGAGCGGCATTTTGCAGCGCGCGTTGACCGAGGTGATGGAGTGCGCTCCTGCCCCCGAGGTGTTCGACTTTTTGCGGTATCCGTATGACTGTCATAATATTAAATCTGCCATCAAGAGCCATCTGCGCAAGCTTTCCTGCAAGGATATGCTGTTTGATCTTGGTACAATTGCTTCCGAGACCGTGGAAAGCATGCCCGAAACGGGAGATTATACCGCGTTGCCCACCGAGATGGCTAAGGCGGCACCCCTTGCCGTGCAGGCATATGAAAAAACGGGCAATCCGCGTGCGATCGATACCATTATCGATAAGGCTTGCTTTGCGGACATGCTGCGCTGTGCAAGTATGAGCGGCGAGGATTTCCACGTGCAGCTGGTGAAAACACAGATTGACCTTGTCAATCTCATGATCTGCCTGCGCCTTGTGCGTATGGGTGCCGGTGAGCAGGGCGGCATGCTGCTCGAGCAGGCTTTGCTTGAAGGCGGACTGTTGGATAAGCAGGCGTTGCTTAGTGCGTATGCAGACGGACAGGATGCGGTGCTTTATCTGTTGAACCGCACGCCCTATGAAAAGCTGGGACGTCTGATCGCAGAGAGTGATGGCACGGCACAGGTAGCCGAGCGTCTGGCGGATGACTTCCGCATGGAGCTGATCCGCAGCGCAAAGCATACCATCTTCGGTGCGTCGGTGTTGACGGCGTACTTCTATGCACAGGAGTATGCGGTCAAGAACATTCGCATCGTCGTCGCTGCCAAGAAGGCGGGGCTTGCTCCCGAAATCATTCACGAAAGGATCAGGACAAGCTATGTATAAGATTGGCATGATCGGTGAGCGCGACAGCGTGATCGGCTTTATGGCACTGGGCTTTGCAGTGCACGAGGCAGAGGACGTTGACGCGGCAAGAACGCTGTTGCACACGCTGGCAAAGGACGGCGAATACGCAATTATCTATATTGTTGAGAATTACGCGATCTCCTTGGCTGAGGATATCGCAAAATATAAGGATGCGCCCACTCCCGCAATCATTTGTATTCCGGGTAAGAACGGTACTACCGGCTACGGACTTTCTCAGGTCAAGAAGGCGGTCGAGAGAGCGGTTGGCGCAGACATATTGTTTAAGGAATAAGGAGTATCAGATATGGTAGAAGGAAAAATCCTCAAGGTATCCGGCCCGCTGGTCGTGGCTGAGGGCATGCGTCAGGCAAATATGTTTGACGTGGTCCGCGTCGGAGAATCCCGTCTGATCGGTGAGATCATTGAAATGCACGGTGACCGTGCGTCCATTCAGGTTTACGAAGAAACTGCAGGCATCGGCCGCGGTGACAAGGTCGTATCTACGGGTGCACCTTTGTCGGTTGAGCTGGGCCCAGGTCTGCTTTCCAATATTTACGACGGCATTCAGCGTCCTCTGGAAGCGATCAGAGAGCGTCACGGTGCCAACATTGCCAAGGGTATCGACGAGCCTGCGCTGGATCGCAGCAAGACCTGGCACTTTACCCCTGCGCACGTGTTCGGTGACAAGGTAGGTCCCGGTGACGTATACGGTACGGTGCAGGAGACCGAGGTCATTACCCATAAGATCATGGTTCCTCCCGGAGTCAGCGGCACCATTGTTGACCTGGTTGAGGGCGATTATCGCATCACCGACCGTATCGGTAAGATCAAGCGTCCGGACGGCACCATCGAAGAGATCATGCTCTCTCAGAAGTGGCCCGTGCGTGTATCCCGTCCCTATGCGCAGAAGCTGCCCCCCGTAGAGCCTATGATCACGGGTCAGCGTTCCATCGACGCGCTGTTTCCCATTGCAAAGGGCGGTACGGCTTGCGTGCCCGGCCCCTTCGGCGCAGGTAAGACCGTTGTGCAGCATCAGCTTGCAAAGTGGAGTGACGTGGACGTGGTGGTCTATATCGGCTGCGGTGAGCGCGGTAACGAGATGACCGACGTTCTGCGTGAATTCCCTGAGCTGACCGACCCCAGAACCGGCAAGTCGCTCATGGAGCGTACCGTGCTGATCGCAAACACCTCGGATATGCCGGTTGCGGCGCGTGAGGCGTCGATCTACACGGGTATTACCATTGCGGAATATTACCGCGATATGGGCTATAACGTAGCAGTTATCGCAGACTCCACCTCCCGTTGGGCAGAGGCGCTGCGTGAAATGTCGGGCAGACTTGAAGAAATGCCCGGTGAAGAGGGCTATCCCGCTTACCTGACCAGCCGTCTGGCACAGTTCTACGAAAGAGCGGGTAAGGTCGTTTGCCTTGGCGACGACGGCAGAATCGGTACGCTTTCCGCTATCGGTGCGGTATCCCCGCAGGGCGGTGATATTTCCGAGCCCGTTACGCAGGCAACGCTGCGTATCGTAAAGGTATTCTGGGGACTTGATTCCGCGCTGGCTTACAAGCGTCATTTCCCCGCGATCAACTGGCTCAACTCCTACTCTCTGTACCGTGACAGACTGAGTGATTGGTTCTCCGAGAACGTGTCCGCACGTTGGATGGAGCTGACGGGCAAGTGCCTGAAGATCCTGCAAGAGGAAGCAGAGCTCAACGAGATCGTGCAGCTGGTCGGTATGGACGCGCTGTCGGGTGAGGACAGACTGACCCTGGAGATCGCGCGCAGCGTACGTGAGGACTTCTTGCAGCAGTTCGCGTTTGACGACGTGGACGGCTATACGCAGCTGGATAAGCAGTACGAGATGCTGACGCTGGTATTCGACTTTGAAGCAAAGGCTGCGGCTGCGGTTGCTGCAGGTGCGGACATTGAGGACGTCTCCACTCTGCCCGTGCGTGAGCAGATCGGCAGATTCAAGGCTGTTCCTTATGCGGATTACCGCGCAGAATCCGAAAAAATCAAGCAAGAGATCTCCCGTCAGCTGAGTGCTCTGACCGAAACGGTTGAGGCATAAGAGCTGGGAAAGGATTTGCATTATGATCAAAGAATACAGAACCATAGAAGAAGTTGCGGGCCCTTTGATGCTGGTCAAGCAGGTTGAGGGCGTGAAGTACGACGAGCTTGGCGAGATCGAGCTGCCAGACGGCAGCGTGCGTCGCTGCCGCGTGCTTGAGGTCAACGGCAGAAACGTGCTCGTGCAGCTGTTTGAATCCAGCGCGGGCATTAACCTGGCGCAGTCCAAGGTGCGCTTTACCGGACACGGCGTGCAGATGCCCGTGTCTCCCGATATGCTCGGACGCGTATTCAGCGGCATGGGCGAGCCCATTGACGGCGGCGCAAAGCTCATCCCCGAGAAGTCCTTGGATATCAACGGCACGCCCATTAACCCTGCGGCGCGCTACTACCCCTCCGAATTTATCCAGACCGGTATTTCGACCATTGACGGCTTGAATACGCTGGTCAGAGGTCAGAAGCTGCCTATTTTCTCGGGCTCGGGTCTGCCTCATGCTAACCTGGCTGCGCAGATCGCACGTCAGGCAAAGGTGCGCGGCAGTGATTCCAAGTTCGCGGTCGTGTTCGCCGCTGTCGGTATCACCTTTGAGGAAGCTGACTTCTTTATCTCGGATTTCAAGAAGACAGGCGCGATCGACAGAACCGTTCTGTTTATCAACCTGGCAAGTGACCCTGCAATCGAGAGAATTACCACACCCCGTATGGCACTGACCGCTGCGGAGTATCTGGCATTTGAATGCGATATGCACGTGCTGGTCATCATGACCGATATTACCAACTATGCAGAGGCTCTGCGTGAGGTTTCTGCCGCACGTAAGGAAGTGCCCGGCAGACGCGGTTACCCCGGCTATCTGTATACCGACCTTGCAACCATGTACGAAAGAGCGGGCAGAAAGATGGGATCCCAGGGCTCTATTACCATGATCCCGATCCTCTCCATGCCCGAGGATGATAAGACCCACCCCATCCCCGACCTGACCGGCTATATCACCGAGGGACAGATCATCCTGTCCCGTGAGATGTACCGTAAGGGCTATATGCCTCCTGTGGACGTGCTGCCTTCGCTGTCGCGTCTGAAGGATAAGGGTATCGGTGAGGGCAAGACGCGCGAGGACCACTCGGGTGTGCTCAACCAGCTGTTCTCCTCCTATGCAAGAGGTAAGGACGCCAAGGAGCTGATGGTGGTGCTTGGCGAAGCTGCGCTGACTCCCATGGACAGACTGTACGCAAAGTTCGCAGATGCCTTTGAGGAGAAATTCATCAATCAGGGCTTCTATGAGGACAGAACTATTGAAAAGACGCTGGATATCGGTTGGGAGCTGCTCAGCATTCTTCCCAAGTCCGAGATGAAGCGTATCAAACCCCAGTACGTCGAGAAGTACTGGCCTACCAAGTAAACGACGAAATTTTAGCCGGAGGCAATTATGGCAGATACCTACAACGTCAATCCGACGCGTATGGAACTGAAAAAAATGAAGATCCGCTACGCCAATGCCCGCAGAGGTCACAAGCTTCTCAAGGACAAGCGTGACGGTCTGATGAAGCAGTTCCTTGAGACCGTGCGCCAGAATAAGGAGCTCCGCGAAAAGGTGGAGGCATCGCTCTCGGGCGTGTATGACAGCCTTGCCATTGCGGGGGCGGTTTCGGGACCCAAGGTTCTGGAGGAATCGCTTATGTTGCCCAAAAAGCAGGGCAAGCTGGACGTGCGTACGCGCAACGTCATGAGCGTGACCGTTCCCGAATTTGAGCTGGAGATCATTGGCAAGGACGCGCAGGATAGCTATAATTACGGCTTGGCCTTTACCTCGGGCGAGCTGGATGCCTCTCTTGCACAGATGAGTGCGATCATGGAGGATATGATCGCGCTTGCCGAGAGCGAAAAGACGGTGCAGCTGCTGGCGCAGGAAATTGAAAAAACGCGCCGCCGCGTCAATGCACTCGAGTATATCATGATCCCCAAGTATTTGGCTACCATCAAGTCGATCAAGATGAAGCTGGACGAAAACGATCGCGGCAACACCACGAGACTGATGAAGGTCAAGGACATGATGATCAAGGCGCAGCGAGAGACGGGTCAACAGGAAGAGGAACAAGAACAAGAGCAAGAACAAGAGCAGGAATAATTTTGCTTTTGAAAGACACGGTGGGCATTGCTGCCCGCCGTGTTTTTTTTATTCTCAAAATGCGGCAATGCATTTTTGCGAATTAACAAACAGTTGAAATAGTAACGAAAACGATGATAAATTTTGACAAAAATGCAAAAAAGCAGGTGGAAACGGTGCGCTTTCTGCGCTTGCGGGGCGTGGATGGTGCACACTTGGCAAGGCGCACGGGACCTCTTTTGCATTGCGTTTTGCATCCGGGTGGGGAAGGGATGGAAAAACCTGCTAAATCAAGCGTTTTTGGCGATACCCTTTGGTGCTGCAAACACGCCTGTTCATGCGAAAAAACTTGACAATTCCAAGGGTTTTGTGTTAGAATATGATGAATAATTATAATGCAGGTACTATGGGCGTATGTGCCATCGGACCTGCCATGGAAGGGAGGAATAAGCATGAAAAAGATATCTGTCGGTGCGGGCGTGAAAAACGCTTGGGAATACAAGCGCGCTGCGCTTTTGTGGACGCTGTTGTTCGTGCTTGTCTTCGCTTTTGTCACGGTGCTGTTCCTGCAATTCTCGGACGCGTATTTCTCCTCGGAGCGGTTTGCCGACATGCTGTCCGATCCCGACGTAGGCGCAAAGGGCATGGTTTACGTGCTTCTGGATGATTACGTGCTGATGTCGTTTATGATGCTGACGTATGCGCTGTGCGTGTTTTCATTCTTGTATCAGCTGTGGAATGACGACGTGGCGGATTATTACATATTGCTCCTGATCTGGAGTCTGACGTTTTATATTTTCTACGCGCTGAATCTGTACAACCCGGGCGGCGGGCCACTGCATTTCCTGGTGCGCTCCATGGCGGATTCACTGTATCAGCTTTCCACCATTCCGCTGTTTTTGTGTCTGTACATCAGAACACAGCGTTATCGCGGCTTTTTTCGTTCGGTGCTGATCACCGAGTACGTGCTGTGCACGCTGTTTGCCCTGCTGTCTGTAACGGGCTTGTTCCCGGTGGTGCTTTCCTGCGTGGAATTTTTGTGCGACCTTTTGTTCTGTGCGGCACTTGTGGGCACCATGATCGTGGGCTACAAGGAAAGCCGTCGCGGAAACGGTTTCTATCGTCTGTTCTTTTCCTTGATGTGCGTCATGCTGGCGGGCATGGTTGTGATCTTGCTGATCAGCCTGCTCAGCGGAGGAAACGGCTTTTACTTGCAGCACACAGTGCTGACCGAGCTTTTGCAAAACTTCAGGCTGCACCCTCTGCGTGAGTTTTATCTGCAGCGATTTTTGCTGATCGCATTGCTGATCGCGCTCTTTGTGCGCTTGCTTTCGGAGCTGATGCACAACAAGTCTATTATCCGCGTGCTGAGCTACGAAAAGGAATCCGCGCAGGGATACGCGGTGGCGGTGCGTGAGCGCATTGACGAGGTGCGCCGCGTCAAGCACGATACGATGCTGCACATTAACGTGTGCAATATGCTGTATGCGCAGGGTGAATACGAGCGTTTGGGTGAGTATTTGCAAAAGCTGCAGACCGACGGTCAGGCGATCGCCCCTCTGCAATACAGCAATCATCTCATGATCGACTATCTGGTCATGAGCTTTTCCCGCAAGGCGGAGCAAAAGCAGGTGGCGCTGCAGACCGATATCGCGGTGCTGCCCGAGCTTTCTATCCCGGATTCCGATCTGTGCTCCTTGCTTAACAACATTCTGCAAAATGCGTTCGATGCCTGTGTCAGGCTGTCGGATGCTTCCAAGCGTTGGATCCGTCTTGAGATCAGCGCTGACGAAAATAAGGTGTATTTCACCTGTATCAACTCCTGCGACGGATATTTCATTCACGCCAACGGCAGGTATCTGACCACCAAAAGGGACAGTGCCTCGCACGGATACGGCATGGGTATTATCCGAGACCTTTGCCGACGTAACGGCGGCGCGATGGCATCGCAGGCCGACGGCAACCGCTTTACCGTGAAGGTAGCATTGCCGTATCATTCTGCTAACAACGAGAGGGGAATTGAGTCATGACGTCCAGAAAGAGAGTCAGTGAAATATTGGTGGATAACCGCCAGATGTCCCGCGAAAATGCAGCGCAGATCTTTGCGCTGATGCAGGCGGGCAGAACGGGTAAGAGCGAGCAGGAGCTGATCCTGGAGCGCGAATTTGCCACCGAGAAGGAGATTGCCAAGGCGGTTGCGTTCAAGTACGACCTGCCCTTGGTGGAGCTTGAAGGCAAGACCCTGGACGACGAGCTGATCCGCCGCGTGGATATAGGCGTGCTCAAAAAGCACCGCGTGGTTCCGGTTTCGGTGACCGAGGACGTGCCGCCCGTGATGAAGCTGGCGATGTTCAACCCCATGAACGCAAGTGCGATCGAGGACGTTGAGCTGCTGTCGCGCATGTCGGTCGAGCCCGTGGTGGCAACCGCAACCGAGATCATGAACGCCATTGACAAGTGCTTCGGTACGGAAACGCTGCGTACTGCGGTAGACCAGTTTACCAAGGAGCGTCAGAGCGTATCCGCCGCAGCAGAGGACGAAAGAGGCGATGACGTCAGCTCGGCACCCATCGTCGTGCTGGTCAACACGCTGCTTGAGCAGGCAGCTCGCCAGAGAGCCTCGGATATTCACGTGGAGGCGCTGCAGGAGTCCTTGCGCGTGCGCTTCCGTATTGACGGCGTGATGTACACAAGACATAAATATTCCAATGAGCTGACGGCTGCCGTGCTTGCCAGAATCAAGATCCTTGCAGGCATGGATATTTCGGAAAAGAGAAAGCCGCAGGACGGCAGAATGACGCACTTTGTGGACGGCAGAGAGTATGATATCCGTGTTTCCGTGCTGCCGACCACGTACGGTGAAAAATGCGTAATGCGTCTTGCGCTCAAAAAGAGCTTGAGCCGTAATAAGAGTACGCTGGGTCTGAACGGTGACGATATGGAGAAATTCGATCATATCATGTCCTACCCCAACGGTATCGTGCTGGTTACCGGTCCTACCGGTTCGGGTAAGTCCACTACGCTGTACACCGTACTCAGTGAGAAAAACAAGGAAGAGGTCAATATCGTGACGGTTGAGGACCCTGTCGAGGCAAATATCGACGGTATCAACCAGGTGCAGGTCAATCCCAAGGCAGACCTGACCTTTGCAAACGCGCTGCGTTCGATTTTGCGTCAGGACCCCGACATCATCATGATCGGTGAGATCCGTGACGTGGAGACCGCCATGATCGCAATCCAGGCATCGATCACAGGTCACCTTGTGGTCAGCACGGTGCATACCAACAGCGCTGCAAACACGGTCACGCGTCTTTTGGATATGGGCGTGGACTCTTACCTGATCGCGGACTCGGTCGTAGGCATCATCGCGCAGCGACTGGTGCGCAGACTTTGCCCGAGCTGCAAAAAGATGCGCAAAGCCGAGGAGTACGAGCTGGAATTCATGGGGAAGGATCCCGCAATTTCCGCCAATATCTGGGAGCCTTGCGGCTGCCAGAGCTGTAACGGCACCGGATATTACGGACGAATCGGCGTCTATGAGATCATGGAGCTGACCCCCGGCGTCAAGCGTCTGATCAATAAAAAGGCAACTGCCGAGGAGATCAAGCAGCAGGCTCTTGCGGACGGCATGCAGACCTTGCGTATGAATGCCTCCAAGCTGGTGCTGTCGGGCACTACCTCCTTCCAGGAGATTTTGAGCGTATCTTACGAGAATTAACTTTAGGAGCTATTTTCCATGATTACTATCAAGCAAATTATAGACGTCGGCGTGGAGCACGATTGCTCGGATATCCATCTGTCGGTCGGAAGACCCGTGGAGTACAGATGTCAGGGCACGCTGAGTGTGTTCGATCCGTACGTGATGACCGCCGAGGACATCAAGAGCGTGTGCGACGAGATGCTCAACGAGCGTACGCAGGCTACGCTGGATAAGTGCGGTGAGGTCGACTTTGCCTACGCGCTGGAGCATTGCGGCAGATTGCGCTGCAACGTGTATATGGAGAGCGGCAAGCTGGCTGCTGCCATGCGTCTTTTGCCCTTCAGCATTCCCACCACGACGCAATGCGGTACCCCTCCCGCAGCCGTGCATGCGGCAACCAGACAAAAGGGGCTGATCTTGGTGACGGGACCTACGGGTCACGGTAAGTCCACCACGCAGGCTGCGCTGATCCACCATCTCAACAGACACCATAAAAAGCATATCATCACGCTGGAGGACCCCGTGGAGTACGTGCACACCTCGGATCAGTGCATTATTCACCAGCGTGAGGTCGGCGTGGATACCGGCTCCTTCTCGGCTGCGCTGCGCGCAGCGCTGCGTCAGGACCCCGACGTCATTCTCGTGGGTGAGATGCGTGATACCGAGACCATTTCCATTGCGCTGACCGCTGCGGAGACCGGACACCTGGTTATCGCAACGCTGCATACCAATAACACCTCCTCTACCATTGACCGTATCATAGACGCATTCCCCGCAGAGCAGCAGGCGCAGATCCGCGTGCAGCTGTCCACGGTGCTTGAGTGCGTGCTGTGTCAGAATCTGGTGCCCACCGTCGACGGGAAGAGAACTGCCGTTTACGAGGTGCTCATGCCCACTATGGCGGTCAGAAACATGATCCGCGAAAACAAGACCCCGCAGATCCCGTCCGCATTGCAGACCGGTAAAAAGTTCGGTATGCAGACCAAGGACGACCATCTGTACGAGCTGTTCTTGCAGGGAAAAATTACGAAGGAAACCGCGTTGAAATATGCGGAGGACGAGCAGCAGCTGACAAGAAAGCTGGAGGGCTTCGGCCGCTGATAAACTGATTAAGGAGTCATCAATGCCAACATACGGATATCAAGCCGTTTCAAAGAGCGGCGGAAAAAAGAAGGGAAGCGTGACTGCATCCGATCAGCAGCAGGCAAGACAGATGCTGCTTGCGGAGGGTCTGACTCCCATTGAGATCAAGGAGCAGAATCTGCTGACCAAGGATATCAATATTCCGATCTTTGAGGGTGTCAAGGCACGCGACCTGAGCGTGTTCTGTCACCAGTTTGTCAGCGTGATTGACGCGGGCGTGCCGGTTGCCGAGGCACTCGACCTGCTGGCACAGCAGACCGAAAATAAGACGCTGCGTAAGGCGATCTACCAAACGCAAAAGGAGATCCAGCAGGGTGAAACGCTGGCTGACGCAATGCGCAAGCAGGGTAAGCGCGTCTTTGCTCCCATGTTCGTCAACATGGTCTCTGCAGGCGAGGCGTCGGGTAACCTTTCGGTTGCCTTCTCGCGTATGGCTGACTATTATGAAAATGCAAATAAAACCAAATCTGCGCTGCAAAAGGCGATGATCTATCCCGCGATCGTGCTTTTGGTCGTAATCGCGGTCATGTTCGTGATGATGATCTTCGTGCTCCCCACCTTCAAGACCATGTTTGAGGATATGGGTGCATCGCTGCCCTGGATCACGCGCTTTATCATGGGCGTGAGTGATTTCTTCGTGGCTTACTGGTGGGCGATCCTGCTTGTCGGCGGCGTGCTGGGCCTGGGCGGATGGCTGTTTGCCAGATCCAAGAAGGGACAGTACGTCTTTGACTGGATCATGCGTAAGATCCCCGTGTTCGGTCCTTTGACCGTCAAGACTGCCTCTGCGCAGTTCGCACGCACCTTTGCAACGCTGACCGCCTCGGGTATTCCGATCATCGAGGGACTTGAGATCGTGTCGCGCAGCATGACCAACGTGTATTTCAAGGACGCGCTGCTGCGTGCAAGAGAGCAGGTAGCCGTGGGTACCCCCTTGGCGGATGCGCTGCACGGCAGCGGTCTGTTCCCGCCTATGGTCATTCACATGGTCAAGATCGGTGAGGAATCGGGTAATCTGGAAAAAATGCTGGATAAGCTTGCAGAGTATTACGACGAAGAGGTGCAGGCAGCGACCAAGAACGTCATGGCAATGCTGGAGCCTATGATCATTCTGCTGCTTTGCGGTGTTGTCGGTACGGTTGCCATCGGCGTCATGCTGCCCATGTTCCAGATGTATAATATGTACGATCAGTACCTGTAAGGAGAAAATATGCATCCTGCTTTGGTAATTTGCGGTGCTGCCGTGTTCGGCGCGGGTGCGGGTGCAGCCTGCATTCCGTTTGTGAACCGCAATTTGATAAAACTTGAAAAAAATAAGCTCTCCGTCAAGGGCAGCGCGATCTTTATTGTCGTGCTCTCGCTTTTGTGGGCGGCTGTATTTGCCGTCAAGGGCTGGGAGGCTTCGGCGTTTTTGGTTGGTCTTGCCACTGCTGCGCTGCTGTCTTTGTCGGTCGTTGACTGGAAAACCTACGAGATTCCGTTTGCCTATAACGTGTTGATCTTTGCACTCGGAATACTCGCACTCGTATTTGACCTTGCACATTGGTACGAGTACGTGATCGGCTTTTTTGCGATCAGCCTGCCGCTGCTTGCGCTGTTCTATATTTCCAAGGGAACGGCAATCGGCGGAGGAGACGTCAAGCTGATGGCGGCGTGCGGCATGCTGCTTGGTTGGAAGCTTGCTTTGCTTGGATTTGTGTTCGGTTGTATCATAGGCTCTGTGGTACATATCGTGCGCATGAAAATATCGGGGGAAAAACACATGCTTGCCATGGGCCCCTATCTGTCGGTCGGTGTATTTATTGCGGCACTGTTCGGCAATGCTCTGATTGCGTGGTATCTCTCCATGCTTGGTCTGTAAGAGCAAAAAAGTAGAATCAAAAGAAAGAGGTAAATCAAATGGGCGTATCCTTTGGCTCTAAGCACCTTCTTGCATTACAAATAGATAACGGCGTGTCGCAGGTCGCAGAGCTGCGCGTGCATAACAAGAGCGTTACGGTGCTTAAGTCTTTTTCCGTGCTGACACCCATGGGAACCGTTGAGGAAGACGGTACTCTGGTTGCGGACGCAAGCTTTGCCGCGCTTTTGCGTGAGCAGCTGAAAAAGCACGGTATCAAAACCGACCGCGGCGTGTTCTGTGTCAATTCCGACCGCATCATCACGCGTGAGATCACGATTCCCAACGTCAAGCGCAGTCAGATTCTGACCATGCTGAGCACCAACTCGCAGGATTATTTCCCCGTGGACGTCAGCGACTATAAGCTGGACTATTCGGTGCAGGAGCAGGTGGTGGAAAACGGCGTTAAGATGCTGCGCATTCAGGCAAGTGCGGTACCCAAGCCCCTGATCGCTTCGTATTACGACCTTGCCAAGATGATGGAGATCGGCATTGAAGCAATCGATTTTTCGGGTAACAGCCTTGTGCAGGCGGTTGCCGTGAATCCCGATATGATCCGTACGATGTCTGATGCGGACGGTTGTACGTATATGATCGCCAACGTAGGCTCTTGCGGCACGCAGCTTTCCTTTATCAAGGACGGCACGGTCAGATTGCAGCGTACGGTTTCGTTCGGCTTGGGTGAAAACTTCCCCGAGCTGCTGCGCGCCAATACGCAGCCTGTAGGGGATATTATCGGCTACACCCCCGAAGAGGTGGATGCCGATGCGAAAATCAGCGCGTCCATGCTGGCTTATACAAAGGCAAGCGAGCTGTCGGGTGTAATCAACCGTATCATCGAATACTATTATTCTGTGGAAGGCTACGGAAACGGACAGATCTTCGGTACTGTCATCGGTCAATGCGCGCTGCTGCCCACTTTTGCAGAGCAGCTGTTCCGCGAGCTGGATATTGAGTATCGCGTACCGCACAGAGCGATCGTGCAGGTAAACGATCCCGGCAGACTTGGCGATGAATACGGTCTGTATCTGCCGTGTATCGGTGCGTGTCTCAATCCCTTGAACCTGACCGATCGCGCACTGGGCATGACGCTGGAGAACGTGTGCGCAAAGCGCCGTTGGCTGGAGCGCATTGCGTACGTCAAGCGTAATTTCATTCTGATCGCGGGTGCGACCGTGCTTGCCGTTTGTATTGCGGTTTCTGCTTTGATGGCAGGTTACGTGGTAGTGGAAAATATCATCATCAAAAACGATATCAAGGACTATGCGCAAAAGATCGAGGTCTTCTCCGAGGTAGCGAAGTATCACAACATCAAGCTCAATGCTGAGTCTATCCGCGATCTGCTGCACTCCTACACGCAAAAGCTGGAGCAGCTGGAGCAGGACGAGCAGGTTTACGAGGAGCTTAAGGCGGAGCACGAGCAGCTTGCAGAGGTTTATCGCGCATTGCAGGAGGCATGCGCACAGCTGGAGCAGGATTTCGTTTACGTTGAGCAGGTGTATTCCAAGGAATACGCAGTGTACGATGATTTCTCCAAGAGCATCTGGACTTGGTACGAGGAGATCATGTACACACTTGACAACGATTACATGAATACCAATAACGACAATCTGGTTTCCTTTATTGAGGAGCTGGAAGAAAAGATGCCTTCGACCTTTACCGTAACGGCAATTGCCGTGACCGATCAGGGCTTGAACATGGGCATTGAGGTCAAGAGCAAGGAGCAGGTGATCTACGTGATCCAGACGCTTCGCGAATTTGATACGGTAGAGATCATGGGTATCTCGGGTCTGACCATCGTAGGCGGCGGCAACTCCGACCTGTTTGAGGAAGAGATCCAGGGTCAGTATAATCCCACACAGCGCGTCCGCTTTACCGTTTCGCTGAAATATACCGAAGCATTCAGAGAGAATTGAGAAGGGAGGGTAAGGCATAATGGATCATAACGAAAAAAAGCAAAGCAAAAAAGCGATCGTGCGTAACGTGCTCAGGCTGTTGTTACAGACCGTGCTTGCCGCAGTGTGCGTGATCATCGGCGCGGTGCTTCTGTTGGGCACGATGCTGCTGGTATACCGTCCCGTCAAGCAGACAAACGACGTTTTGGCTGATCAGCGTCTGCAAAACCGCATGGAGCTCAGTGCCATGGTTGCCGACGTCCTCCCCGGTATGAACGTGGATGACGAATTGAGTGACGTGGTGCTGCGTGCACTTGAAAACAAAAAGAATACGTTGCGTACCGAAAGCATTGCAGTTGCGGGAGAGATCGAGGAGTTGCGCGTTTCCGACCGTGATATCGCCAAGCTGATGGCGGACACCGGTTACGGAACCATTGACTTTTCGCAGATCGTCAAGGATTCGTACTCGACCGATAAGTGCTTGCAGGCAATGAATCTTACCGTGGGTGTGATCGATCATAAGCTGGAGCAGCTGGGCGTTGCTAAAATGAAGCAAGAAATTGCCGACATGAAGGGCACGACCACTACGGTGACCAAGGAGAACGAGCAGGGTGAGATCATTACCGAGACCGTGACGGTGGGTGGCTTGATCCCCGAAGCGCAGGCAAAGAAGGCTGAGCTGCAGAAGAAATATGACGAGCTGCAGGGCAAGCTTGACGAGCTGGACGCATATCTGGACGAAAACAACGGCAGAATTACCGCAATGTTCAACCGCCTGGAGGGGGCGCCCAAAGCCAATAACGTGTTTGACAAGATGGAAGCCATCACCGCTTACGTCAAGGAAAACGCAAATGACAATATCTTCCTGCAGGATACCGACGAAAAGCTGAACAGCTTCCCGGGTGAATCCAAGGAAGAGGATGACATTCTGTTTATTATGAAGGTGGAATCCGAGACCGGTATCCGCATGCAGATGGTGAATTACGGTCAGGATTATCAGCATAAGCAGCTGTCCAACGGCATGATCTTGTGCTATGAGGCATACAGCATTCCGTATTACGCAACCTATGAGGGTCTGAAGAATCTGATGGCATACTTCAACGACAACGATGATTTCTATGCATCGATCTACACCCTCTCCATTCAGTACAATCCCGCAAATCAGTCGATTCAGGGCAATATGGTCATTCTGCATTATTATCTGCTGGATAAGAACGCAGAGTACGTGCCTCCCGTGATCGATGAGGAGATCATTCCCGGTATCGATGGCATTTTCGGTGAAGTGACCAATAAGCCTTCCGCAGGCAAGCAGAGTCCCTACACGGTAAGCGACGTTAAGGGCTGGCTGGATGACGGTATGACCTTTGAGGAAATCCGCGATAAGCTCAAGTCCGAGGGCTATCCCGCAACAGAGTTTGCTTGGATCATGAAGGAAGAGTACAAGTCTCCCGCAGATATGCAGGGCTTCCTGGAGGAATACGGCGAAGAGGGCGTTGAGTACAATCTGGACTACGTCATGGATCTGCTGGAATGCGACCTCAAGACGCTGATGGATATTTACTACTATTCTGATGAGCCCGAGGATACTACGGGCGGCAGCAACACCCCCGATGACCCCGAAGAGGGCACCACGGGCGGCAGCAATACCCCCGATGATCCCGAGGAGGGCACTACGGGCGGCAGCAATACCCCCGATGACCCCGAAGAGGACACCACGGGCGGCAGCAACACCCCCGACGACCCCGAAGAGGGCACCACGGGCGGCAGCAATACCCCCGATGATCCTGAGGAGGACACCACCGGCGGAAACGATATCTCCGATGACCCCATGGCGGGCAAGCAGAGCGATTATACTGCCGACGATATCAATAGAATGCTGGACCGCGGCATGTCGCTGGAGCAGGTGCGCGATAAGATCGTATCCGAGGGATACCCCGCAACCGAGCTTGCGTGGATTCTGAAGGAAAAGTACAAGACACGCGATGATATCGAAATGTTCGTGATTTTCCGCGGTGACGGGGAATACACGACGTTGGACGATGCAATCGATCTGTTCGGGTGCTCGGAAAAAGAATTAAGAGATATTTACAATTACTGAGCATATTTTGAGAAAGGAGAAAGGCATGAGAAAGTTTTTGAAAAATCAAAAAGGCGTGACCATGATAGAAGTGCTGGTGACGATTGCGATCCTTGCAATCGTGGTAACCCCATGCCTTTCTGCCTTTGTCATGGCACAACGCGGCAACGTCAAGGCTGCCGAAACCAAGCAGGCGTATACCGCTGCAGCGAATCTGATGGAGGAGCTGAAGGGGCTCGCTGATCTTGAAAATGATCTTGAAAAGATTGAGTTTAGGCTAAGCAATGATTATTCGGTTGACGATGTTAAAGTCAACAAAAATGACGGAATCCATGTAATTTACGAAAAGAAGACAAATTACGTAGAGGTATGGATCTATAACGGCGAAGCAGATAATAAGCTTAAGACAGACGATGAAGCTCCTTCCCAAGATTATCTGATCAAGGGGGTAATTGCACATGATTAAGAGATTTATCAAGGATAATCGCGGTCAGGTGCTTTATGCCGTGATCGTTACCGTGATGTTTATGGGTGTTGTTTCCATGATCACCATGGGCTTGACGCTGAGTAATTACCGTGCCGCCCTGCAAAAGCAGCAGCACGTGACCGACTACTATGCTGCCGACGCGGCTGCGGAACTAATCCGCCTCGGTTCTCCCTTGGAGGACGTTAAAACACAATGGAATGTATCGGTTTCCGATCCGGAAACTGTTGATGGGGTTCGTACATATACCATCACGTATGGCACAGTGACGATCGTTACGGCTATACAAGGTGACGAATTTATACGCTGGGAGGTAAGTTATCATGCTGTTCAAACAGAAAATGATGAAGCAAACCCAGTTCAGTAAGAATAATAAGGGCGTGACCCTGATTGAGGTCATTGCCGTTGTGGCTGTTCTCGGCGTCGTCATGGCTGCCGTGACCGGCTTTATGATCACGGGCACGAAAATGTCTGCAAGAGTCAGCGACACTGCCGCCTCGTCCATGAAAGATGAGACTGCTGTGGAGTATATTAATAGGTGGATATTGAGCCATAAAGAGAGCGATCTGACGCTGGTTGAGCAGAAAAACGCGGACGATGAGATCGAGTTTTATGCGTTGGAAATCAATATGAAGGATGAAACTGTAGCGATGATTACGGTCGAAGACAGTATGGTTGTATATCAACGATACTCTACAGAAGATCCTGCAACCGGTCAGAGACTTCTGCAAAGCACGATCGAACTGTGCCCCGGAAAAATAGATTTTAAGATAGACAAAAATACTGTAACATACGTGCTTAATGATGTAGAGCACGTCGTGCATTTAAGGGTTGCGGAGCAGCCTTGACCGTGCACGTGACGTTGGAGGAACTACATAAATGAAAAAGATAGTTGTTTTATTAACAGCTTGTTTATTGCTTTTGGGCATGGCGATCTCGGCTTCGGCACAGATCACGCCCAAAGCAAATACGGTGGACTATGATGATCTGAATTTCAGCGTGCAGCTGAACAAGGCGTCGTCCATTCAGATGGGGGACGTGTTGGATCAGCTTCCGAACGTTTCCGTCTCCGCGCAGGAGAGAAACTATATCAGATATCACTTTGAAAAGCAGTCCGTGCTGTATTATACCAAGCCCACCGTTATGGGATTGCAATCCGAGTACGATGGCGAGACCAGACAGCTGACCGTTGTGATGATGGATGATTATCAGGTGCTTCAAAATCAGAATACGGACGTGGTATGGGTACCGTGGCAGGTCAGTGTTGGAAATTCCGTTGCGGAATTTGTGCCTGCACCCGACATTGGTGCGAACTACTACCGTGCAGTGCTCAAGGACGTGGCTTGGTCTGCAAACGCGACCTTGACGGTGGAGTATGCGTCGGATTTTACCATTTCCGCCGAGACGCTGAATGATTTTATCAATTTCGCCTACCAAAAAGCGTTGGAATTGGACAAGGAACACGTCGTTTTTGAAGCCGAACTGGCAGTTTACCAAGAGAAAAAGCAAGCGTACGATGCATATCGTCAGCAGCTTGATGCTTATAACAACGAATACGATAAGTACGAGTTGTATCTCAACAGCGTGGCACTCTATGAGGATTATCTGCTTTACAAGGCGTTTTTGGAAAAGCTTGACGAGTACAACACCGCGCATGATGCCTATCTTGCCAACGCGGCAGAGTGGACTACCTATGAAAACGAGCTTGCCAAATACCGCGAATATGTCAATTATAAGAATAATCAGTATCCCGGCTTGTATCAGAGCTATGAAAACGATCTGGCAAAGGCGCGCCATCAGCTGTATCTGCTTTCTCTTTTGAAGGTAACGGATCCCAATACCGGTATCTCCTTTGTGGATATGATGGTAGACGACCGCATCGGTGAAATGATCGAGATCAAAAAGACACAGGTGGAGCTGGCAGTCGGCGAGGGCACGACCAAGAACGTGATCGACTCCACAAGAGCGTTGCAAGCGTTCTGCAAGGAGTATCAAAGCCTTAGCAACGAGCAGGAAATCTACGCTTTTTACCTGCGTGAGTACGCAAGCTTTGTCAAGAATCTCAATCTGCTTTACGACAACATTCAAAAGCTTTATAAGAACGATACCATTTATCGCGTTCTGCAAAAGGAGTATCCCGATCATATCACCGGCATGATTCGTATGTTGGGCTCGCTTTACGTGCAGAAATGCCTATTTGACGATACCGTAAGACTCAACATGAACACCGTGGTGGATAGCCGCGGCAATCAAAAGGCATCGGCGCTGGTGCATGCTTCGCTGCTGCCCGAAAGTGATACTAACAAAGCTGCACCGCTTAAGAATTGGCCGACAGCGCCTAAGAATCCCGAGACTTATGAGATCAAGGTGCAGCCCGTCGCGCCCTCGGTCAAGCTACAGGACGCTGTATATCCCACCATGCCGCAATTCTCTTACGTGACCGACGCGCAGGAGATCCCCTCGTATATGGAAAAGCCCGGTACGATGAATGAGCCGATCGCCCCCGCAGAGGTGGCGCATCCCGGTCCTGCCCCCGTGTTGGATTGGGTACAGACCGAGTTTGATGCGTACGACGCGTACAAGCAGGGCTTGATCGTGCAAAGAGAAGTGCTTACGCAGGCGCAGACCGTCACGCTGACGACAAGTGCCAAAAAGTCGATCAGCTTAGGCGCAGATCAGAATTACTTTTTCGTGTATTTCTATAACACCGACGACCAAGGCACCTACCTTGGACATTCCTTGGGTGTGGAATACGGCGAAGCAGCAGTCGTTCCCGAGGAGTTGCAATCGGTTACCAAGCCTGCTGAAATTGCCGTGGCATATGAATTTGCAGGCTGGGTAGATCAGGACGGTATGCCCTTGGATCTGAGCTGTATGACAGGTGATGTCAATGCATACGCCTCTTACGTAACCGTGCCCAGAAAGTATACCGTGACGTGGCAGGCAGGAGACGAGACGACCGTGGAGCAATGGGAATACGGACAGACGCCTGTGTTTACGGGAACGACCGCCAAGTCCCCCTCTGCGCAGTATACCTACACCTTTATCGGTTGGGATAAGCAGTTCTCGCCCGTGACAGGAGACGTGACCTACACGGCTCTGTACGATCATACAGAGCGTCGTTACCAGGTTACGTTCGACATGATGGACGGTACGACTGTCACCAATGAATTTGTGTATGGCTGGAATCTTTCCGAGATGGTGGCTACGCTGAAAAAGCCTTACCGCGCCCCCGACGCACAGTATACCTACACGTTTGCAGGATGGAAGGATGCACAGGGAAACCTGTACACCGATGCTGCGCAATTCCCGCAGCTGACGGGACAAATGCACTTTACCGCGCACTTTGACCAAACGCTGAATTATTATACCGTGACCTGGGTCGTGGACGGTCAGATCTCGCAAACGCTCGCTCCTTATGGGCAGATCCCCGTTTTCGGCGATGCACCCGAGCAAGCACCCTTCAAGCAATCCGATGAACGCTATCATTACATATTTGAGGGTTGGGATACCGACCTTGTTCCCGTAACGGGAGAGGCAACCTACGTTGCGCAATTTGTTGCAAGCATCCGCTATTACCGCGTGGATTTCGTCGTGGCGGGTCAGACGTATACATACGAGTTGGAATACGAGCAGCTGCCCGTATTTGACGGCACCCCCAAAAAGGCTTCCGACGTCCAGTATGATTATACCTTTATCGGTTGGGATACAGAGCCCGTTCCGGTACGTGAGGACGTGATCTACGTTGCCGAGTTTGGCAAGGTTCTGCGTAAATATCCGGTAAAATTCGTGGTGGGCGGAAACGAGTTCACCTCTGAATTTGATTACGGTACCATCCCCGTATTCCCGAATTCCGTTCCCACCAAGTCGGACGATGCGGAATATCGATATGAATTCTCGGGCTGGGATAAGGAGCTTGCAGCCGTGGACGGCAGCACCGTGACCTATACGGCATACTTTGACGCCATTGCACTTGCCCCCTCGCAGGACGGTGAGAACGGCAAGCTGAGCTTTGATGCGGAAAGCGGGAAATTCGAGCTGCTGTTAGGTGGTACGCAGGCAGATCTTTCCTTGGTCTTTGATAAGGCAGGGAAGGAGCAGGCTGCTTTGCTGGAGGTCAAGTTCGGTCAAGCCGTGCTGACGTTCTCCAAGGAGCAGATCGATGCATTTTATTTGATGGGCAACGGCATTGGCAGCGTCACGCTTGCTCCTGTGGAGCACGAGGGACGTATGTCCTATCAGCTGGAGCTGCTGGATGCGGGTGGAAATCCGATTCCGTATCTGGTATCCGAGCTGTCGCTGAAGCTGCCCTATGACGGTGTATACTCGGCTGACGTCTACCGTGTGAATGCAGACGGCACGCAGACCAAGCTGCAGGTGCAGCACGTGGACGGCTATCTGGTACTGAGCACCATGGATATGGGCTCGTTTGCCGTCGTTGATAAGTATCTGATCGAAAAGATCCCCGCAGAGAACGGTGTGATCGACGTGATCACCGAGGCGTATGAGGGCGACGTGGTAACCGTTTCACCCAATCCGGACGAGGGGTATCACGTAGAATCGCTGCTGCTGGAGTATGACGGTCAGCAGATCCGTATCGAACCCGAGGACGGCAAGTACACCTTTGTGATGCCGCGCGGGAACGTCAAGATCACGCCCGTGTTCAAGGTCGTGGAAGGCGGAACCGTCGTTGAGGTCATCGTCGGTGTCATGACCGCATTGCTGATCGTAGCAATCGGTCTGGTCATCGTGATCGTACTGCGCAGAAGAAAGACTGTTAAGGTCTGATATATGTGATCCGTAAGGGCTGTGTCATTGTGACACAGCCCTTTTGTAACTTGCGTGTTTTATTCTTGACAAAGCAGCCGGAATATGCTACAATAAAACAACATTCCAAGACGGACTGAGACAGATAAAACGATAAAGGAGAAACACATGAAAAAAGCACTTTTGATGCTGCTGTGCGGTGTAATGCTGCTGTCTTTACTTGTTGGCTGTGCAAACGGTGAGCAGGGCGGGGAAGATACCACCGCAGCTACAGAGCAAGAAAACCATTGGATCAGCCCCGCGCTGACCGTAACCGATGAGTTTTCGGGCGAGACCCTGAGCATTCTTGTCAACCATGAAATGAATGCGGGCAGTGAGGAGTCCTCTACCGATCCGCTGGAGGACGCGATCTACAGAAGAAACGACAAGCTGGAGTCCACCTACGGCATTGAGATCAACACGCTTCTGGATACCGACTACGTCTCCCTTGGCAGTAAGGTGACCAAGGACGTCAGCTCCGGCAACGGCGAATACGATCTGGTTTATCAGCACATGGTCAACTCTGCCACCAACCTTGCGACCAACGGTCTTTTGATCGACCTGGGAGATCTGGAGTACGTGGACTTTGATCAGGTATGGTGGGATCAGGACGCAAGAGAGGGCTTTACCATCGGTAATCATCAGTTCCTGGCTGTTGGTGACCTGCTGCCTCATACCATGCTGTATTCCGCATGTCTGGCGTTCAACAAGAACCACTTTGATGACCAAAGCCTGGAGTACCCCTACGATCTTGCAAGAGAGGGCGCATGGACCTTGGACGAGCTCAACGCGCTGACCAAGGATCAGACCAAGGACATCAACGGTGACGGTAAGATCGAGTATGAAAACGACTATTACGGCATGACCTCCTGGCATCTTGCAGGCCCGTTCAACTTCTTCTTCGGCTCGGGCGCAACCTTCTTTACCAAGGATGCCGATAATTATCCCGTTTACAGCGTAGATCAGGACAAGATCCAGAACATCTATGACAAGGTCTATGCTACGTTTATGGATAACAATTCTCTTTACATCACCGACGTGGGCATTCATACCGAGGCGTACAAGGTATTTACCCGCGGTCAGGCGTTGTTCTGCTCCTGCTCGCTGACGCAGATCGCCATGACCGAGCATGGCTTTAAGGATATGGCAGACGAATACGGTCTTGTGCCTCAGCCCAAGTACGATACCGCGCAGAAGGACTACATGAGCTTTGTAAACGGCGCAGCTGCCGTTGTGGTCGTTCCCAAGAGCGTTGCGGCAGATAAGTTAGGCTTTGTGGGCTTTGCCATGGAGGCACTTTCGTCCTCGTCCTACTATATGGTGACAGATACCTTGTACGACAAGGTTGCCAAGGCAAAGAACGTGCGTGACCAGGAGTCTGCCGAGATGGTGGATATCATCATCCGTAACAGAGTGTTTGACTTTGGCTATGCGCACTTCTACAGCAAGGCGTATCCCTGCGCGGTGCTGTTCCAGACCTGCCTGGACGGTAAGAACACCTCTGTTGCAAGTGCAATCAAGAGAACCAAGGAAGCTACTATAAAAAAGGAAATTGATAAGATTTTGAAGGTTTATCAGGGAGATTGAGTCAAATAAGGGCTTTTTCGTAGGGCTGACAAATTAGCGGAGAATTTCGCAAGAAACAAGGACGGTATCACTTGGATGCGGTCCTTGTTTGGTTTTTTATGAATAGTTGCCGCAGGTGCGGACGATCAATGATCGCCCCTACAAGTGTATATGCTGTGGGTTTGATACGTAAAACCCAAACAAAAACAGCCGTAGGGGCGATCAGTGATCGCCAGCACCTACGGCAATTACTATTTGAAAGCATTGGTATTTGATTGTTTTACAGCTTGTTTTGCAGCTACATCGGAGTTCTCTTTTTCGTTTGCAAAAAAGTGAAAATTATTTCAAAAATGTGAAACCGATTCGTATGTTTCCTGTCTATATAGGTAAGAGGGAAAATCATGTACAGGCAGTATGCTTGACAAAGTTTTTTCGGTGTGATAGTATAATACTTGAAAAAAGGTGTAACCTTTGCGGTGCGTTTACCGTCTGTATAAGTAGAGGCTCTCTGGTATAGGAGGTAGAAATGATGAAACGAACGTTTGCAATTATGATGGCAATTCTTTTACTGATGGGCGCGTTTGCCCTGTCGGTATCCGCCAATTCTGCGCAGACGCAGTGGCGCGGCGTGGACTCCACGGGCGCGGTTGTTGTAAGCGGGAACTGTCCGATCGAGGTCACCAAAGAGGTGCTTACCTTTGATATTGCGGAATTCCCCGCGCAATATTACCGTGATCAAGAGCAGCTCCTTGCGTATTCGGGCAAGGTGACGGCGGAGTATACCTTTTACAATCCGACCGACCTGACCGTCACGGCAACCCTGGCGTTCCCATTCGGCACGCAGCCCGATTATGCAAGCACGATTTACGACGAGGAAACGCAGAGCTACCTGACGTATGCGGACACCGAGAAATATGATATTACCGTGAACGGTCAAGCCATTGAAAAAAAGATTCGCTATACGCTGCAGTGGGATCGGCAATTTGATCTGTCGCGCGATCTGCCCAAGCTGCACGATACCTACGTCAATGATGTTTTTTACAAGCCCGACATGACCGTGACCAAATACACGTATATTGTTGGCGGTGTAAACAAGGACGGGCTGATAGACGAGGAAAAATATCCCGCTGCCAAGGCTGCGTTTGATTGGGACGGCGGTAACGGCAATACCAAGCTGTATTTCCCCGAAATGAACGGCTTTCATACCCAAAAGGACGGGGATGGCAGATTTGGCAGATCGTCGGATAACGGCGACGTGTTTGACGTGTATGCCATCGGGCAGCCGTTTTCAGAACCGCTTACGTGGAAATGTTACAAGGACGGCGGTGTCGAGGACAGGGAAGTGATCGACGGCACGGTAGAATTGATCGGCACAGAAACCATGACGCTGGAAGAATTCGTGCTTGAAAAATGGAGCGAGGATACGGGCGTATCCAAGGTGGATTGGTATAACGCAGTCATAGATGCCTTTGACGAGAATATCGGTGGGAATGCTGTTTACAATTATATTGATGCATCGTTTCAGTACGGCTTTGAGCGGAATTTGATGCGCTGGTATCAGTACGAGATCACGGTCGAGCCGGGGCAGAGCCTTGTCAATACAGTCACAGCCCCCATCTACCCTGCAATCAATCTGCGGTATGAACCCGATATTTATTCCTACACCTATCTTTTGTCGCCCGCGAGCACGTGGGCTGCTTTCGGAGAGCTGGAGATCATTGTCAACACGCCGTTTTTCATCACCGAAAACAGCCTTGACGGCTTTGAAAAGACCGATACAGGCTACAGAATGAAGCGAAACGGATTGCCCGGCGGAGAGTTGGAATTTACCTTGTGCACCGAGGAAAATCCGATCAAGCCCGTCAGCAATATCACCAATAATATTCCCATTGAAATTATCATCAGCTTTTCGGTCATCGGCGGTATGTTGCTGCTGTGTGGCGGCGGTGTTGCGCTGGCGATAATTTTGATCATAAAAAAGAAAAAGAGTAAAAATACTTGATTATGCAAGGGGCTGAAAGAATCAGCCCCTTGCATTTTTTGGAAAAAGAAAACCACGCGATAGTCGCGTGGTTCAATAGAGGCTCTGCCGATGAGAGGAAATCCTCCAAATATGATATAGTTAGTATGACCTGCCAGTCAAAACTAAAAAAACATATTTGGAGGATTTATCTATGAGTA